>NZ_MUIO01000210.1 GCF_002087235.1 Pseudomonas floridensis
GGCTCTGTTGCAAAGATTGGCGGCAGTCAGAGGTAGGCTGTCGCTCTGCGCCGATCAGGCGGCTGCTGCGAAATGGTGGTTGAGCATGCCCATGGCCTCCGTCAGCGCCGAGGGCCCAATGCCAAAAGCTCTCTCCACAAGGCGCACCTCGCCCCTGATGCCGGGCTGCAGGCACCAGGGGCGAGCCTGTCCTTTGCGCAGGGCTCGCATGACTTCGAATCCCTTGATCGTGGCATAGGCCGTGGGGATCGATTTGAAACCGCGCACCGGCTTGATCAGTATCTTGAGCTTTCCGTGATCGGCCTCGATCACGTTATTGAGATACTTCACCTGCCGGTGGGCCGTCTCCCGGTCCAGCTTTCCTTCGCGCTTCAATTCGGTGATCGCTGCACCATAGCTCGGCGCTTTGTCGGTATTGAGCGTGGCAGGCTTTTCCCAGTGCTTCAGGCCTCGCAGGGCCTTGCCCAGGAACCGCTTCGCTGCCTTGGCGCTGCGGGTCGGCGACAGGTAGAAATCGATCGTGTCGCCCCGCTTGTCGACTGCCCGGTACAGGTAGGTCCACTTGCCCCGCACCTTGACGTAGGTTTCATCCAGGCGCCAGCTCGGATCAAAGCCACGCCGCCAGAACCAGCGCAGCCGCTTCTCCATCTCCGGGGCGTAGCACTGGACCCAGCGATAGATCGTCGTATGGTCGACCGAAATGCCGCGTTCCGCCAGCATTTCCTCAAGGTCGCGATAGCTGATCGGATAGCGACAATACCAGCGCACCGCCCACAGGATCACATCACCCTGGAAATGGCGCCACTTGAAATCCGTCATCGTTCCGTCCGTCCAATCTCCGCCAAGCATGCTCAAGCTTCACGATTTTTGCAACAGAGCC
>NZ_MUIO01000211.1 GCF_002087235.1 Pseudomonas floridensis
GCTTAAGTGAACAGCATTATGCCGATGGGCAGGTTTTTCTTTGCTCCGAGGTCGTTACTTCAGGTTTTTCTTGAAGAACTCGGTCAGGGTGTCGAACGGGATCAGTTTGACCCGATCGTACAAATCGACGTGACCGGCACCCGGCACGATCACCAGTTGCTTGGGCTCGCCAGCGAGCTTGAACGCTTCCTGGCTGAACTCGAGCGAGTGCGCTTCGGAACCGGCGATGAACAGCATCGGACGCGGCGAGATCGTGGCAATGTCATTGAACGGGTAGAAGTTCATGAACTTGACGTTGCCGGTCAGCGTCGGGTGGGTGGTCAGCTTGGGCGACTGACCTTCCGGCGTGTACTCGCCCCGTGGCGTGCGGTAGAAATCGTAGAACTCGCGCTCAATGGGATGCGACTTCTCGGTAATCTCGTGCACGGTGCCGCTGGTGTACTTCGTCTCGCCACCTGCGGACTCGATATCACGCTGCGTGGCCGCCTCGGCAATGATTTTCTTGCGTTGCGCCAGGGTCTGCGAGTGTTTGAGCCCGTCACGATTGGCGGCGCCCATGTCATACATGCTGACCGTGGCGATGGCCTTCATGCGCGGGTCGATCTTGGCAGCGCTGATCACAAAGCTGCCGCTGCCACAGATACCCAGAACGCCAATGCGCTGCTTGTCGACGAAGGTCTGAGTGCCAAGGAAATCCACTGCCGCGCTGAAGTCTTCGGCATAGATATCGGGCGACACAGCGTTACGCGGACGGCCTTCACTCTCGCCCCAGAAAGACAGGTCCAGCGACAGGGTCACGAACCCCTGCTCCGCCAGCTTCTGCGCATACAGGTTGGCACTCTGCTCTTTCACCGCACCCATCGGGTGGCCAACGATGATTGCCGGCGCCTTGGTATCCGGGTTCCAGCCTTTGGGAATGAACAGGTTACCGCCCACTCGCATCTTGTACTGGTTGTTGAACGTCACCTTCTGCTGAATGAGTTTGTCACTCTTGTAGAAGTTGTCTGCGCCATTGGACATGTCCGCTCCCATTGCCGAATAGGAGCCCACTAAAAGCCCGAGCATCAATAAAAATCTCTTCATTGCGGTTTTCCTGAATCAGGTGATAAACGAACGTTCTTTATTGCTTCATTCACTGAATCGAACATTGCGCATCGCAGCCCAGGCAAAGACTGCCGAACCGAGCAACACCACAGCGCCAAACACGAACGGGCTCCACCAGCCCAGGTGGTCGAACAGCGCACCGCCCACACCCGCACCCACCGTGATCGCCAGCTGAATAGTGGCGACCATCAGGCCACCTCCGGCTTCGGCATCGTCGGGCAGCGTGCGGCTGAGCCACAGCCCCCAGGCCACCGGCGCAGGTGTCGCCACCAGGCCCCAGATACCGAGCACGAGGGCGACGGCCACAGGCGAATGCCCCATGGCAATGAGCGCGGCGGCCAACACCGCCATCACCAGCGGAATCGCGATCAGGTAGGCGTAAATTCGGTTTTGCAGCAGCGCGCCGATCATCCAGGTTCCGGCCAGACCGCAAAGGCCGAGCAGCAACAACATCAGCGACAACGTGGTCACGCTCACGCCGGTGATGCTTTCCAGAAACGGACGCAGGTAGGTGAAGACCGCGAACTGGCCCATGAACAGCAGCATGATCGCGAGCATGCCGATGGCCACCTGCGGGTTAACCAGCAGCTTGAAAGGATTGGTCGCCCGTTTGTTCGCCGGATTGCTCATCGCCGGGATGCTCAACCACTGCCAGGCAAACGCCAAAACCGCGAGCGGAATCACCAGAAAAAACGCCCCGCGCCAGCCGATGTACTGCCCCAGAAAACTGCCCAGCGGCGCGGCGACGGTCGCAGCCAGCGCGTTACCGCCATTGATCAGCGCCAACCCTTTAGCAACCGATTCTTTGGGCACCAGGCGCATGACCGTGGCGGTCGACATCGACCAGAAGCCGCCGATGGCGACGCCCAACAATGCACGTCCGGTCATGAACGCCACACCGTTGGGCGCCAACGTGACGGTCACGCCAGACACCAGCAGCAGAAAGCTGAAACCCAGCAGCACCTTTTTGCGATCAAAGCGACCGGTCAGCGGTGTGTTCAGCAGACTGGTCAGCACCGCGAAGAAACCGGAAATGGAAATGGCCTGGCCCGCCTGCCCCTGGCTGATGCCCAGGTCCTGCGCGATGGGCGTCAGCAGACTGACCGGCATGAACTCCGAAGCAATCAGCACGACCACGCACAGTGCCATCGAAAACACCGCACCCCACGCCGGTGGATGGGCCGCAATGGCGTTGTGTCCTATGGTTGAATCGAACGTTTTCATGTACCACTGACCTGTTCGTACATGGCCGCAGGAATCAGCGAAGCTTGCGCATCACTGCTTTCCCGATAACCGTAAAAAATGTGAAGCACAGGTTAGGGCAAAGGGATTAGGATGATTAGACGCCGCAATTTCCATGCGATTGTGAGAGAAACTCAGTAATGAGCACACCCAGACTGAATGACCTGCAAGCCTTCCTCGCCGTCGCCCGGGACCAGAGCTTCACGCGCGCAGCGGTCAAGCTTGGCGTCACGCCTTCGGCCTTGAGTCATACCATTCGCGGACTGGAAGAAAAAATGGGCGTGCGCCTGCTGGCGCGCACCACGCGCAACGTGGCGCCCACCGAGGCCGGCGAGAAACTGATGAACACCATTGGCCCGCTGCTGGACCAGATCGCCACGGAAGTCGAAGTGCTGGGCGAAATGCGCGACAAGCCTGCCGGCACGATCCGCGTGACCTGCTCCGACGACGCAGCGGAAAACATCATCCGCCCCATGCTGGCGGAGTTTCTGGCGAAGTACCCGGATATTCAGGTCGAGGTCTGCATCGATTACGGCTTCACCAATATCGTCAGCGAACGCTTCGACGCGGGCATCCGTCTCGGGGAATCGATCAGCAAGGACATGATCGCCGTGCGCCTCGGACCGGATTGGCGCCTGTCCGTGGTCGGTACGCCAGAATACTTTGAAAAGTACGCTGTGCCCTTGCTACCTCAGGATCTGACGCAGCACACCTGCATCAACATCCGTCACTCACCGAATGGCAATTGCTATGCCTGGGAGTTCGAAAAGGACGGGCGCAAACTGAACACGCGTGTCAACGGCCAGTTCACCTCCAACAGCATGATCCACGTCATGAATGCAGTCCTCGACGGCGTCGGCCTGGCCTACGTGCCGGACTTTCTCGCCAGGCCGCATCTGGCCAGCGGACGCCTCAAGGAGGTGCTTACGGACTGGAGCCCCTACTTCGAAGGCTTCCACCTGTACTACCCCAATCGCCGCCAGGCATCTCCCGCGTTCACGGCGTTTGTGGAGGCGATCAGGTACAGGGGCTGACGTTAACCAGCGCTGGCCTTGATGGCTTCAGCGACCTTGTCGAGGGATCCGTTCGCGGGCTCGGCAAGCAGCTTCAGCTCAGTGGTCTTGCCACGCGCCACCACCTGCATGCTCTTTGGCGCGCCTTTCGCGTCGCCCAGAATGCGGTAAGTGGTGTCACCGCGCACAAAGCTCAGGCCATGAGTCGCAGCGTCGTATTCAAAGCGTTCGGTGTCTGCCTGCGGGTAAAGCAACCCGACCTGGTCCTTGTTATCGACCGCAGCGTAATACACCGAACCGCCCACGCCCGAGCGAAACAAAATGACCCGCTTGCCCGACGGCGCCAGCTTGAACGACAACAGGATCTCGCGCTGATCATCCTTTTCCCACAGCAGGCGGGTGATGTGAACCATTTTGCCATTCTTGTTCACGCTGACCGTTTCGGTCGGCACACCCGAGCCACCGGTATGATCGATGACCGTCTCGGTCTCCATCATCGGCTCGCCGTTGCGAATGCTGTACGTGGCCATCTTGTGCCAGCAGCAACCGTCCTTGGTCATGGTGCTGATCTCACGCTTCTTCTCATCCACACCGAACATCCCGCAGTTGCTCTGCGCCAGCTCAGTGAATGAATCGCTATGCTTGAAACCAATCGCCGTGCCGACAAACACCTGGAACGACGGCCCGTGATAACAGCTGTTCTGGCCGTCCATAAGGGCCAGATCCTTGATGCCGTCGAAGTTGAAATCCTTGTAGATCAAGACGCTCTGCTCGCCATACGGCAGCTCTTGCACATTGGCTTTGACCTTGCCGCTTTTTGCATCGGTGTCGAGCACCAACTCATCGGACTGCACACGAATCAGCGGCTTGTCGCTGGCCTTGCCGAACACCTTGATGACACCGGGGCGAAAGGTCTCGTCGGTGGCCGCCACTTCCACCGTGGCGCGGTATTGGTCAGAGAAGTCCTGCAAGGCATAGGTCTTGCGAGCAGCTTTATCAAACGCCGCCGCATCCATCTCGCCGTAAGCCTGCTGCGCATCGGCAGCGTTGACCAGCGGAGACAGCAGCAGCCCGATCAACATAGCCACCGAACGCACCACAGGCGATGAACCCACATGGTTGATACTCGACATCGGCATGAGAAAAATCCTGTTTGAGGAATGGCGAGTCTACGTGGATTTGCTTTGATGGTTAGCGTCATATCGCGGGGTATGTCTTATTATTCATCAACGCCAACGGATTATCTGTGGAGGCCGAGGTTCTACGCGAACAGAGGGCTGGTGTCAGTTGAGGTCGAGACAAGACTTAAGGATTCTCCGAACAAGTCCCAAGATGTGATGAAATACACCTG
>NZ_MUIO01000212.1 GCF_002087235.1 Pseudomonas floridensis
GAACCGGCCTGGGCGGCCAACGGCAGTTATCAGGCGGTGCGCATCATTCGCAATTTTGTCGAGCGCTGGGATCGCACACCGCTGCAGGAGCAGGAGTCGATTTTCGGCCGCACCAAAAGCACCGGCGCGCCCATGGACGGCAAGGTCGAGACCGACGTGCCCAATTATGCCGCCGACCCGGAAGGCAAGAAGACGCGTCTGGACTCGCACATCCGTCTGGCCAACCCGCGCACCGCCGACACTCAGAAAAACCTGATCCTGCGTCGCCCGTTCAACTACTCCAACGGGGTGAACAAGAACGGCCAACTGGACATGGGTCTGCTGTTCATCTGCTACCAGGCAGACCTGGAAAAAGGCTTCATCACTGTGCAGACCCGCCTCAACGGCGAGCCCCTGGAGGAATACCTGAAGCCGGTCGGCGGCGGTTATTTCTTTACCCTGCCGGGTGTGACCGATGACAAAGACTTCATCGGACGCTCGCTGCTGGCGGCTGCATCGAACACCCAAACCGCATGACCTTCAACCTCCTCACCCGGAAGAGAACCATGAAAAAGACGCCTTTGGCTTTGCTGTTGACCCTTGGCCTGCTCCAGACGCCGCTGGCCGCCTTCGCCGCCACGGCGCCGCTGGATCTGGTAGGCCCGGTGTCGGATTACAAGATTTACGTCACCGAGAACATCGACGAGCTGGTCAGCCACACCCGGCAGTTCACCGATGCGGTGAAGAAAGGCGACATTGCCACGGCCAAAAAACTGTACGCACCAACTCGGGTGTTTTATGAATCCGTCGAGCCGATTGCCGAGCTGTTCAGCGACC
>NZ_MUIO01000213.1 GCF_002087235.1 Pseudomonas floridensis
AGTCTCGTTTCCCGCTCCAGACATGGCACTGAAAAGCTAAAACAGTTTTTCAGACAACAGAAAAAGGACCTTAGGGTCCTTTTTCTGTTTCTGCGTGAATGACCGTATCCTGCTGAAGGAGCGTCACTGTCTTCGAGCCCGTCTACTGCGGTGACTGCACCACGGCTGCGGTCAGGCGCACCGGCACTGACTTCGCCGCCGGCACCTTGCTGCGCTCTGCATGGTGCCAGAGCGGTATGAGTGCGTTGCACTCCGGATAGTAGGCAGCCGTGCAGCCCTCGGGAATGTCGTAGGCGATGATCTGGAACGGCCCGACCTGACGCTTGACCTCGGGTTCCACAGCGGTGGTCACCACTACGCGTTCGCCCACTTTGAAGCCGAGGCGGGCGATGTCGTTACGATGCATGAAGATCACTTCACGCGTGCCGCTGACACCCCGAAAACGATCATCGTAACCGTAGATGGTGGTGTTGAATTGGTCGTTGCTGCGCAGCGTCATCAATTGCAGCACGTCGCGGGGCGGCTCTGCACCGCTCACATCATCATCTTCGACCAGCGTGGCGGGGGTGACGAATTGTGCCTTGCTGCTCTCCGTCAGCCATTTGCGCTGAGCAGCGGCCAATGGCCGATGAAACCCGCCCGGTTCCGCCATGCGGGTTTCCATGTCGTGAAAGATGTCCGGATAGATCTGTCCAATCGCGGTTCTGACTTTCGAGTAATCATCGCTCCAGGCCTGCCAATCGATCGAGTAGCTGTCGGGCAGCGTGGCCATGGCCAGACGCGCGACGATCACGGTCTCGGCCCGTACATGAGGTCCGACGGGTTCCGCGCTGCCTTTCCAGCCATGAATGCAGCCGGTGCTGTCCTCGGTGGTGTAGGTCTGCGCGAGGCCTTGTTGCCGATCGATTTCGATGCGCCCAAGACACGGCAACAGCCACATGTTGCGTGCCGGTACCAGATGAGTCCGGTTGAGCTTGGTAGCAATCTGAACGTTCAGGTCCAGACCGCGCCACGCCGGTTCCATGCGAGACGTATCAGGAATGGCACGCAGAAAGTTGCCGCCCAACCCGATGAACCCGCGCACATTGCCGTTGAGGATGCCCTCGCAGGCATCGACCGTGGCCAGGCCGTGTCGCTCGGGGACTTTGAAACCAAAATGCTGCTCGATCAGGTCGGCCGGGACCTTTTTCGGATCTTCGGTGATACCGACCGTTCTCTGACCTTGCACGTTGGAATGGCCGCGCACTGGACAGATCCCGGCACCCGGTTTACCGACATTGCCGCGCATCAGCATCAGGTTGACCAGCATTTGCACATTCGTCACGCCACGCCGATGCTGGGTGAGCCCCATGCCATAGACGAACATCACCCGTTGACTGCTGGCATACACGGTCGCTGCCGCTTCCAGCGCGCCACGGGTCAGACCACTCTTGCGCTCAAGTTCAGGCCAGGCAGCGTCGCGCACGTAATGGATGAAGGCGTCGAAGCCTTGGGTATGGCTGGCGATGAATGCATGATCGATCACCGCGGGCATACCTTGTGCCTTGGCCTGATCATCCATTTCCAGCAAGGCCTTGGCGATGCCGGTCATCGCTGCGGTGTCGCCGCCGATTGCGACTTGATGGTACTGAGTGCTGATGACAGTCGAGCCTGGGATCAGCATCTCGCTGGGCGATTGCGGGTTGACGAAGCGCTCCAGGCCGCGTTCGCGCAGCGGGTTGAAGGTGATGATCGGCACGTCTCGTTGCCGCGCTTCCTGCAACTGATGCAGCATGCGCGGGCTGTTACTGCCCACGTTCTGGCCGAAGAAAAACAGGCAGTCAGTGTGTTCGAAATCATCCAGTGTCACGGTGCCGACCGGCACGCCGATGCTTTCCTGCAAGCCGACCGAAGTGCTTTCGTGGCACATGTTGGAGCTGTCAGGCAGGTTGTTGGTGCCGTACGCCCGGGCGAATAGCTGGTACATGAAGGACGTTTCCAGCGAGGCGCGTCCGGAGGCATAAAACACCACGCTGTCCGGTTCCATGCCCTTTAGCTGCGCTCCGATATCCCGATAGGCCTCTTCCCACGACGTTTCCCGATATCGGTCACTTGCCGGGTCGTAGCGCAGCGGGTGAGTGAGGCGGCCATGCTGCTCCAGATCGTAGTCAGGCCAGTCGCGCAGTTCGGTGAGCGTGTGGTCGGCAAAGAACGCCGGGTCGGTTTTCAGCGAAGTCAGCTCCCAGGCCGTGGCCTTGGCGCCGTTTTCGCAAAACTCCAGGGCTCGCGGGTGGCCGGGCTTGGCCCAGGCGCAACTGACGCAGGCAAACCCGTCCGGTTTGTTTTGTTTGAACAAGGCCTTGGGGGCCTTGGTCAGGGCCTGCTCGCGCAACATGATCTGCGCCACCGACTTTGCCGACCCCCAGCCGCCACTGGCATTGGTATAGGGTTTGAAACGGATCTTGGGGTAAATCAGCATCGGTCGCTCCGGGCGTTCAGCAGGCTGCTTGATAAAGCTGGGACGAAGCAGGCAGGAGAAAGGTTCAGCAGATCTTCAACGCTGCGCCGTTTGTCTGCATTTGTTCATCACGCAATGAACGGTGACCGTGTAATGGCGCTCAACAGCGTTGTGTGCCATCAGCGCAACATCAGACGCTATAAGAAATTTTCCGTGACCGATGTCCAGTGGAGATAAACCGGATGAACGATTTACCCGTAGTACGCCTGGCAGTCAATCCGCTGCGGTTCGAGCCGTCATTCGAGCAGATCCCGGATGACGAGGCGCAGACCAGTGAGGAACTGTCGAAGGCGCTCGAATCCATTCTGCAGACCACCTATGCGGACAACGGGCATGCCACGCGCAGCGTTCATGCAAAGGCGCATGGGCTGCTGCGTGGTCGCATCACGGTCTATGACGGTTTGCCTGTGGAATTGGCTCAGGGCGCTTTTGCAAAGCCGATGACGCTGCCGGTTGCCATGCGCTTTTCGACCAACCCCGGCGATATTCTCGATGACAAGGTTTCCACCCCGCGAGGCCTGGCGATCAAAATCGTCGGTGTGGAAG
>NZ_MUIO01000214.1 GCF_002087235.1 Pseudomonas floridensis
CAATCTTTGCAACAGAGCCGTACAAACGATCTGTGACCTTCTAGACGAATTCGCTCCCCCCGTTTCAGGACGCCGGCGTCGCGATCTAATCACCTATGTAGAAGATCGCCGCGGCCACGATAAACGTTATGCCATCGATGCAAGCAAGATAAGTCGGGATCTAGGATGGCTCCCAAGTCGTACATTCGAAATTGGCATTCGCGATACCGTTGAATGGTATCTAAAGAACTCATGGTGGTGGCAGGATATTCTTGATCGTGGTCATCACGTCGAGCGCCTAGGCCTCGGTGCAAAAGATAGTCAAAAGGAGATAGTCCAATGAGAGGTATAATCCTCGCCGGCGGATCGGGCACCCGTTTACATCCCGTGACTCTCGGAACGAGTAAGCAGCTCCTACCTGTGTATGACAAGCCAATGGTGTACTTTCCCCTGAGCACACTGATGCTAGCCGGTATCAGAGACATTCTTGTTATTACGACGCCGAAGGATCAGGACGCTTATAAGCAGGTGCTTCGCGACGGGAGCCAATGGGGTTTGAACTTGTCTTATGCAGCACAGCCATCTCCAGATGGGTTGGCTCAAGCGTTGCTCATCGGTGAAAGTTTCCTCGCCGGACAGCCCTGCGCGCTCGTGTTAGGTGACAACATCTTCTATGGTGATGGCCTCGGGGCCGAGCTGACCGATGCAGCAACAGCCGGTCATGGAGCGTGCCTGTTTGCCTATCATGTACGCGATCCGGAGCGTTATGGGGTTGTCAGCTTCGACCGCGAGGGAAAAGCCGTCACCATAGAGGAGAAACCCGCAAACCCCAGGTCAAATTGGGCCGTTACAGGGCTGTATTTCTATGATGGCAATGCTTCGCAGATCGCCAAATCGATAAAACCTTCCGATAGAGGTGAACTCGAAATAACATCAGTAAACAATATCTACTTAGAAAATGGTTTGTGCTCGGTTGTCAGGTTAGGCCGAGGATATGGCTGGTTTGATACAGGAACACACGCTTCCTTGCTTGAGGCAAGTGAGTTTGTCCGAGTAGTTCAAGACCGACAAAATCTCCAAGTCGCATGCCCCGAAGAAATTGCCTATCGGAAAGGCTGGGTGACGCCAGAGGTCATCGAGAAAGCCGGAAATCTACTAGCAAAGACGAATTACGGCCAATACCTTTTGAGCTTGGTTCACGATGACAGCTACGCCTTGATATAAAAATATGATTTTTAGGGCGTGAACATCCTAGCTGTCTGGCAATATTTGCCGCTTTCCATAGCGAGAGAGGAACATGCTCACGCCTTCGGCAACCACTTTCTCACGTCGCTCCTTCGATGGAGCATCCCCAATACCGATAACTCGTAGCCAAAGAAGGGGCTCGTTCAGCAAACCTAAGAACTGTGAAGCTGCAAGTTCCGCATCTTCGACATGAAGCACGCGGTTCGCACTTAAGGTTCTCAGGTACTCTACCAGAGCTCGCATTGCCGGCGCCTTCCCTGCTTCAAAGAAGGTTGTTGGCAGGTCGGGAAACCGGGTTCCCTCACTAATAACCATACGAAGAAAAGCCACAGCAATCGGCGGTTCCCAAAAATCCACAACGGCATCCCCAATCCGCTTCAGACCAGCCGCCGGATCGCTTAGAACAGACTCATCAGCGGTAATTTCCACAACGGGAAATTCACTCCATACTCGCTCTACGGATGCGATAAACAGCGCCTCCTTGCTTTCGAACTGGTTGTAGACAGTTCGGCGCGCAACTGAGGCCTCCCGCGCAACCAGGTCCATGCTCGTGTCTTCAAAGCCTCGCGCGAGGAAGACGCGCGTTGCGGCATCCAGGATTCCCTCTCGTTTCGGTATGTCGCTGCGAGTTGAGGGACCGGCGCTGCGGGGGGGAATCGCTAACCCGTCTTATTCATCGGACAATGGCGGACGGTGGGTTCTGGGCTGACGGCGAGCGGGATCGCGCGTCTGCCTGACGCGTGTGGATCGGGGTCGTTTTGTTGGCGCTGGAGGGACGGGCGTGGGTTCGTCGGGGCGTCTCTGCCCCATGGGTCAGGCCGGTGCCGGGGCGAGCGCGATCGCCAAGTGGCGCAGCAGGTCGGCCTCGGGGCTGGCTGCGGCAAAGGCGAGACGGACGCGGGCCGCGGTCTCGCGGACGCGGGCCCCGAGTTTGAGCAGGCGCAACCGGATCGTGGCGAACTCGGCCTTGGCCAAGCGATGGGTGATCGGGATGGCCTCGCGCACGGTCAGCATCAGCCAATAGGCAGCGGTGTGCAGCACGAGGCGCATCTGGTTGGCGGCGGGGTTCCGGCACGAGGTACGGTCGGAGGCGAGCTGGCCCTTGTGGAGCTTGATCAGGTTCTCGGCCTGGCCGCGGGCGCAGTAGAGCTCGGCATAGAGCCATTCGGGCGTGCCGGTTTCGATGTTGGTGACCACGTAGCGGATGTCGAGGCCGAGCCGCGTGGCTTCGATGCGAGCCGCGACGCGACGTTCCTGCCGCCAGGACTTGGCTGCGTGCGTGGTCTCGGCAAAGCCGCGCACCGCATCCTTGTCGCCGATGGCCCGCACCACCCGGATGGTATCGGCGATATCCTCGACCTTGGCGGCCAGCGCCTTGGTGCCGGTCAGGCCGAAGACGTAGGCGACGCCGTTGTCTTCGCACCAGTCCATGACCTCGGGCCGGCCGTAATGGCCGTCGCCCCGGATCGTGATCGCGGTCGTCGGCCAATGGCGGCGGATGGCCCTGAGGAGGCGGCGCAGATGGCCCCGCACCTCGCGGCCGGACGGCGTCTTGCCCGGCCGCAGGATCATCGCCACCGGGCGCGCGGTGGCGGTGTCGTAGACGTGGATGGGCAGAAAGCAGCGCGCATCGTGGTGGGCGTTGAACAACGACAACTGCTGCTGGCCGTGGACCACGTCGCAGGTGTCGTCGATGTCCAGGGTGACGGCGGCTGGAGGCACGGCGTAGCTGGCGCAGTACAGGTCGACCAGCACGCGCCCGAGCCGGATCAGGTCGCGCAGGTCCGGCGTGTTCTCCAGCCGCGAGACGGTGGGCTGGCTCATCAGGTCCGCGCCGCTCTCGGGCAGGCGCCCGCAGGCGAGCTTGAAGGCGGGGTCGGCGCGCAGGTGGTCGAGGTCGTCCGCGTCCTCATACCCGCAGGCGATGGCCAGGATGCGCGCCAGGAGGATCTCGGGCAGCGGGTGCACGATCCGGCTCGGATCGCGCCGGTCCGGGATCACCGCGGCGAGCTTGTCGGCAATCCGCATCCGCCGGGCCGCCTGAGCCAGCAGCAGGACGCCGCCGTCCGAGGTCAGGCGCCCGCCGTCGAAGGCGGCTGTGAGCTTCTTGGCTCTCACGGATGGAAACGCGAACGGAAGTGCGTCAAGATCGGACATGGCGGGCGTGGCGGGCTCGATGGGGTGAAGAAGGTTGGTGTGAGCACCCAATCCCTAAGCCAGATCAATGCTTTACGCTACGCTCGCCAGCTTCGATCCACCGCCCTCATGAATAAGACGGGCTAATTTCGTTCACGATGATCATCACCTTCCTTGACTGCACTGCACTGTGCAATGTATGTTTTGGAGACTGCACGGTGCAGTGCAAACGAGGAGATAGGGTATGTCAGTCGTAAATTCCAGCGTCGCTTTGCCTGCTGAGGTCTCAAAGGACCGTTTCGCCAGGGGATCTGCTACATTCGCCGCAGTCACCGGCATTCCCACGGAGGCATACCTTGATGGATTCAAGGATAGCTCGCCTGATTTTGGTCGCTATGTGATTGAGTGGGTCTTCGGCGATGTATACAGCCGCACCGATTTGGATTTGAAAACCCGGGAACTCGTTATCATCGCAGCCGGCGCGGCGTTGGGCGCAACGGGAATTGATGTCATCAAATTTCATGTCCCCACTGCGGTACGCGCGGGTGCAACCCGAGACCAGATTTTCGGCGTTCTTACCCAGGTAGCGATTGTTGCAGGTGTTCCCACAGCACTCGCCGCAATTTCGGCGGCGGCACAAGTCTTGGGGCCACACTCTCAGGTCGCTGATGGTGCCAAGGCATGAATATCAGGTCCGAGGATCAGCTCAGCGGATTAGCGATAAGCCTAATGGCTGTCGCGTCCGCATTGACTGTGGCAAACGTGTACTTCAACCAGTCCATGTTGCCCGCCATAGCGGCAGAATTTGGAACCAGTCCTGGCTCTGTTGCAAAGATTG
>NZ_MUIO01000215.1 GCF_002087235.1 Pseudomonas floridensis
GCGCGTCATATGACGCGCCAGCTGCCGTTCTTCATGCAGGCACAAGGGATCGGCCAGCACGGTCGCGATTTCCGGCAGGGGAGAGCGCATGCTGCCCGCTATCGACAACGGCCAGGGCAATTTTTCCCGGCGCCAGACCAGCCGCTCGGGGTCATGCACGGTGGCGGTCAGGGGCAGCCTGGGAAACCGGCGCTGCAAGGCCCGCAAGGCCTGGAATTCGGCCAGCCGACCGCCGCCCAGTTCAGCATGCACCACGTCTATCCCGCTCCAGTCGGCTTGCGCCACGCGCTCGGTCGCTGCGCGGGGATCGTTCCCCACGCCCTGCAAAGGGGTCACGACCTGCAGGCCCAGCTCTTCGAGCGCATGCCTGAGATGGCCCGCGTAGTCGGCGATGCCATTCTGCTCCGGAGGCAGCGGGGCGAGCAAAGCGATACGCATCAGCCACGACTCCCGATACGTTTGAGGAATTTCAGCACGTTCTCCGGCACCTCGAAGCGACGCCGGTTGATGATCACACCGTCGACTTTCTTGAACGCCGTATTAAGGTTATGCAGCGTGTCTTCGAGCATCGGAACCGTGGTGTCCTTGGCGCGCACCACCAGCAGAATCAGGTCGGCATTGCGCAGCAGCACGAAGGCTTCCTGGTTGGTTGACACCCCGGCGGCGTTGATCAGCACGATCTCGCCCGGCCGCGCAGGCGCACGGTTTTCGGTGCGCACCTTATGCCCCTGTTCAGTCAGCAGGGCGGCCAGTCGGTCGATCACGAAGGACACCCCGGCGCCGTCTTTCACCGAGGTGAAGCCCAGTGTCAGGCCGCGCTCATCCACCTGATCCAACGGCAGGATGCCGTACACGCGATGCAGGTTGGAGGTGAGTGCCGCACTGCGATCCTGTGCATGCTCAAGGTCCGGAAGAGTGGTCCAGACCGGTACGCCAAAGGTGCTCTCGATCTTGTCGCCATCGTGGATGCGCTGATCCAGCAGGTAGAAGAAGTACAGCGCCAGCGCACCGACCACCAGGCTCAGCGGCAGGGCCAGCAGTACCATCATCAGGCTTTTCGGGAAGACCCGACTGGGGTTGTAGGTGGCTTCTTCGATGGTCGCGATGTTGCTGATCTGGCTGTTATCCAGCTCACGGTCGATGCGCGCCTTCTCCAGACTGTCGGTGTAGAGCGCATAGCTTTTCTCCGCGGCATCCAGCTCGTTCTGCAGGCGTGACAACTCCGGCTCCAGGTTCAACGCCAACTGGCGATCGGCTTCCAGTTGTGCGATCTGCGTGTTCTGCTGCGCCAGTTGGGTCTGCAAGCGGGCATAGCTGGTCTGCTGGTCGGCATACACGTTCTGCATCCGGTTGTAGATCGG
>NZ_MUIO01000216.1 GCF_002087235.1 Pseudomonas floridensis
CCGCGCCAACGCCCTGGCCAAATCGGCCCTGGGCATAGAGCCGGGTGCAGAAGTGATCTACCAGAGCCTGCGTTATCTTCTGGACAGCACTTATGTCACCGGCACAACACTGACCGTAAACGGTGGACGGCACGTCAAGTAGGCCGCCCCGAGGATCAATCTGATGAGCTTATCCCTGCCGCAGCATTATCGTGACATTCTGGTTGGCCTTGGTGAGGATCCGGATCGCGAAGGTCTGCTGGATACCCCCAAGCGCGCCGCCAAGGCGATGCAGTATCTGTGTCATGGCTACACCCAAAGCGTCGAAGAAATCGTCAACGGCGCGCTGTTCGCCTCCGACAACGATGAAATGGTCATCGTCCAGGACATCGAATTGTACTCGTTGTGCGAACACCACCTGCTGCCCTTCATTGGCAAGGCTCACGTGGCTTACATTCCGACCGGCAAGGTGCTGGGCCTGTCGAAGATCGCGCGCATTGTCGACATGTTCGCGCGACGCCTGCAGATCCAGGAAAACCT
>NZ_MUIO01000217.1 GCF_002087235.1 Pseudomonas floridensis
GAACACCAGCGTGCTGGTGACGACGTTGTCCAGAAATGCCCGGTCGTGGCTGACCATCAATACCGTACCCTTGAAGGTCAGCAGCACTTCTTCGAGCAGTTCGAGGGTTTCAACATCAAGGTCGTTGGTCGGTTCGTCGAGGACGAGCAGGTTGGCAGGCTTGCTGAACAGCTTGGCCAGCAACAGGCGCGCACGCTCGCCGCCGGACAACGCTTTTACCGGTGTGCGGGCGCGCTGCGGGCTGAACAGGAAGTCGCCGAGGTAACTCAGGACATGGCGGCTCTGACCGTCGATGTCAATGAAGTCGCGGCCTTCGGCCACGTTGTCGATCACGGTCTTTTCCAGATCCAGCTGATGACGCAGCTGGTCGAAATAGGCGACGTCCAGACGCGTGCCCACTTCGACCTTGCCGCCAGTGGGCTGCAGGTTGTCGAGCATCAGTTTGAGCAGTGTGGTCTTGCCGGTACCGTTGGCGCCAAGCAGACCGATGCGATCTTCGCGCTGCAGCACCATGGAGAAGTCCTTGATCAGCAGCGGACCACCCGGATGCGCGAAGCTGACGTTATCCAGCACCATCACCTGCTTGCCGGATTTCTCCGCAGTGTCGAGCTGGATGTTGGCCTTGCCGGTACGCTCGCGGCGCTCGCTGCGTTCAACACGCAGTTCCTTGAGGGCGCGAACACGCCCTTCGTTACGGGTCCGGCGTGCCTTGATGCCCTGACGGATCCAGACTTCTTCCTGAGCCAGTCGCTTGTCGAACAGGGCATTGGCGGTCTCTTCGGCCGCCAGCGCCGCTTCCTTGTGGACGAGGAAGCTGGCGTAGTCGCCGTTCCAGTCGATCAGACCGCCACGGTCCAGTTCGAGAATGCGGGTCGCCAGGTTCTGCAGGAAAGCCCGGTCGTGCGTGATGAACAGCACCGCACCCTGGAAATCCTTGAGGGCTTCTTCGAGCCAGGCGATTGCACCGATGTCCAGGTGGTTGGTAGGCTCGTCGAGCAGCAGCA
>NZ_MUIO01000218.1 GCF_002087235.1 Pseudomonas floridensis
CGCCGCCCACCGACAAGCCCTGTAGCAGACGCGCCATCAGCAGCAGCGCCGGTGCCCACGCGCCAATCGAGGCGTAGGTCGGCAAGCAGGCGATGATCAGCGAACCGGCGCACATCATGGTCACCGAGATCAGCATGGAGTTCTTGCGACCATGCTTGTCGGCCACCCGGCCAAACAGCCAGCCGCCAATAGGACGCATCAGAAAACCGGCGGCGAACACGCCTGCGGTATTGAGCAGTTGAACGGTGGGGTCATCGGAAGGAAAGAAAGCAGGCGCGAAGTAGATCGCGCAGAACGCATAGATATAAAAGTCGAACCATTCGACCAGGTTCCCGGAAGACGCGCCCACGATGGCGAAGATTCTTTTGCTGCGCTCCTCGCCGGTGTAGTGCGGTGCTTTTGATGTTGTCGTCATTGTTTCTCAATCCTCAAGCAGAGCTGTCCGTAAGAAACACTCTGTAACACCCAACCGCCCCAAGCACAACAACCCGGACCACCGGGCTGCCTGTTCGTGGAGGCAGACCAGCGATCCGGGTTGCTGAACAAACGGGAATGCAGTCGGGATCAGCGCTCTATCGCCAGCGCCAGCCCCTGCCCTACGCCGACACACATGGTCGCCAGGCCTTTATGGCCGCCGGTCTTTTCCAGATGATGCAGTGCCGTCAGCACCAGTCGTGCGCCGCTCATGCCCAACGGGTGACCCAGTGCAATGGCGCCACCGTTGGGATTGACCTGCGGCGCGTCGTCGGCGAGGCCCAGCTCACGCAGCACCGCGATGCCTTGGCTGGAGAAGGCTTCGTTCAGCTCGATGACATCGAAATCGGATACCGCCAGACC
>NZ_MUIO01000219.1 GCF_002087235.1 Pseudomonas floridensis
TCCAGATCGCTGACCAGCAACTCGGCCCCGGCGGCATGCAGCAACCCGGCCAGCGGATAGCCGACGTGGCCCAGCCCCTGAATGGCAATCCGCAGACCTTCGAGGTTGTCGCTGCCCAGACGCGCCACGGCTGTGGCCCGAATGCCGGTCAGCATGCCCTTCGCGGTACAGATCGACGGATCGCCCTCTTCGCTGGTGCTGGTGACGTGCCGGGTGCTGCGCGCAATGCAGTCCATGTCCAGGCTGGAAGTGCCACTGTCGACGGCGGTGATGTAGCGCCCCTGAAGCGTTTCGACGAAACGCCCGAAGGCCTCGAACAGCGCCTGGCGATCGAACAGTTGCGCAGGCCGCATGATGACCGCCTTACCGCCGCCAAAGGGCAGACCGGCAAGCGCGGATTTGTAGCTCATGCTTTTCGCCAGTTGAATGGCGTCTTCCACAGCGCTCTCTTCGTCCGTATAGGTCAGGTAGCGACATCCGCCCAACGCCGGTCCCGATCGGCTGTTATGGATGGCGATAACGGCCTTCAATCCCGACTCCGGATCGCAGACCAGATGCAGCGCTTCGGCATGCGACTGTTGCATGAGAGCGAACATTTACCGTGCTCCCCCTTCTTATGTCAGGCGAGTATAGGCGCTGCCCCGCAAAAACAATCGACCGCTCAGGCAGATGCAAGCGG
>NZ_MUIO01000022.1 GCF_002087235.1 Pseudomonas floridensis
CCGAGAACACCGTCACCTTGTCTGCCGTGGGCGGGGTAAGTGGATAATAAGAGGTTGGTTTTGGGGCAACCCCATGCGGGGCGGGGGTCGCTCCCCCGCGGGCGGGGGGAAGGGACGACGCGACAAACAAGGCCCCGCCGCGGCCCCCGAGGCCCCCCCCCAAAACCCCCCAACCGCCGATATAGCTGTACAGGTCCAGAACCCGCTTGCCTTTCACGTATGGCGCCAGACGTGCGCGGTTCATGCGGTGGTCGTAGAACCAGCCAGTCTTCTGCCCGGCCATGACCGGTGCCTCGAACTGCACGCCGTTTTCTTCCAGTGCAACCCACTCGGGGACCAGGCCGAACACGGTTTCGACGTAACGGTTCAAGCCTTCGGCATCGCGGGCGGCCGAGTCGTTCTTGAACAGGATGCCGCTTGGCTTGAGCACCTGAACCAGTGCGGCGATGACATCGTCCTTGTGCTGTTCCATGGTGGCCGAGGCCAGTTGCACCACCAGAATGTCGCCGAAGCGATCCACCACCAGGCCTGGCAGCAGGTCCGAATCACCGTAGACCAAGCGATAGAACGGCTTGTCGAACAGGCGATCACGCAGCGAAAGCGCGACGTTCAGGCGATGCACCAGCAATGACTTGTCCAGCGGCAGCTTGATGTCGCGCGACAGCAGGCGGGCGCAGATCAGGTTATTGGGGCTCATCGCCACGATACCCAGTGGTTTGCCGCCGGCGGCTTCGAGAATGGCTTGATCGCCAGCCGCAAAACCGTGAAGTGGAGTGGCCGCTACATCAATTTCATTGCTGTAGACCCACAGGTGGCCGGCGCGCAGGCGACGGTCGGCGTTGGCTTTGAGGCGCAAGCTAGGCAGGGACATGACGTCGCTCCGGAAAAAAGAGCGGGATTATAGCGCGTCATCCCGGTTAAGCGCCGGGATGACGAGAATTAACACCATCGATTACGCCGACAGGGCCTCGATCAACTTGCTGTTGAAGGCCGGAATGTCGTCGGGCTGGCGGCTGCTGATGAGCTTGCCGTCAATGACCACTTCCTGATCTACCCAGTTTGCGCCAGCGTTGACCAGATCGTCCTTGAGGGTCTTGAAGCTGGTCAGTGTCTTGCCCTTGACCAGCCCTGCCGAAATCAACAGCCAGCCGCCGTGGCAAATCACGGCCAGCGGTTTGCCGGAAGCGCTGACGTCCTTGACGAGCTGCTGAGCATCGCTGTCGATGCGAATGGTGTCGGAGTTCTGCACGCCACCCGGCAGCACGACGCCGTCATAGTTGCTAGCGTTGGCAGACTTGAAGGTGCCGTCTACCTGAAAGTCGTCGGCGGGCTTGTCATGATTCCAGCCTTTGACCTGGCCGTCCTGGCTGGAAAGAATTTCCACAGTGGCACCGGCCTGTTCCAGGGCTTGCTTGGGACCGGTCAGTTCGACCTGTTCGAAACCGTCGGTTACAAGAATTGCGATGCGCTTGCCATTCAGTGCGTTGGACATGGGGTCCTCCAGTCGAGTGCTTTGAGGGCGGCGCATTGCCAGCCTTTGTGGGGCTGCAATGACGCCGTTAACACAGTGTCCGAAGCTGGGTGTGCGGCAAAGTTCCGAGAAAATGAGCAACGAAGGTGATGGACCGTTGCCTGAGGAGGGGGCAGAATCCAGCTATGCCTTCGAGTAAATACCTATGCACCCAGAGCTAACGTCCGAGCAGATCCAGCAAGCGTTGCAAGGCATCAGCGTGCCTCCGCAACCGCAGATCATGGTGGATCTGCAAATGGAACAGTACATGCCCGATCCGGATCTGGGCGTGATTGCGCGGCTGATTTCCCAGGATCCCGGGCTTTCCGGTGCCTTGTTGAAAATCGTCAATTCGCCGCATTACGGACTGTCCAACAAGATCGCTTCGATTCAGAAGGCGGTAAATCTGCTGGGCAGTCGCACCGTCATCAACCTGATCAACGCGCAGTCGATCAAGGGTGAGATGAGCGATGAAACCATCGTGACCCTCAACCGGTTCTGGGACACGGCTCAGGATGTCGCCATGACCAGCCTTACGCTGGCCAAGCGTATCGGCTCGCAAACCGTGGATGAGTCCTATGCGCTGGGCCTGTTTCACGATTGCGGCATTCCGCTGATGATCAAGCGTTTCCCGGATTACATGACGGTGCTGGAAAGTGCTTACGCCAACGCCGGTCCTGAATGCCGAGTGGTGGATACGGAGAATGAGGCGTTCGACACCAATCATTCGGTGGTCGGTTATTACACCGCCAAATCGTGGCGCTTGCCCGAACATGTCACCGAAGCCATCGCCAATCATCACAATGCGCTGGCGATCTTTCAGGATGATTCCAGTCGCAACGCGCAACTCAAGAACCTGCTGGCACCGTTGAAGATGGCTGAACATATTTGCCAGTCCTATCACGTGCTCGGCAATCAGGACGAAGATCACGAGTGGGAAGCCATCGGCGCGCTGGTGCTGGACTACGTGGGTCTGTCCGAATATGACTTTGAATACCTGAGGGAAAGCATTCGCGAGCTGGGTGCACGCTGACGCAGCGCGTCGCCCGCATCCCCTTTCCGCACGACCGAGTTATCCATGCCTGAACTACCTGAAGTCGAAACCACCCGGCGCGGCATTGCCCCCCACCTTGAAGGGCAACGCGTCAGTCGTGTGATTGTGCGCGACAGCCGCCTGCGCTGGCCCATTCCCGAAGACCTCGATATCCGCCTGTCTGGGCAGCGTATCGTGCAGGTCAATCGTCGCGCGAAGTACCTGTTGATCGAGGCCGAAGTCGGCACGCTCATCAGCCACCTGGGCATGTCGGGCAATCTGCGTCTGGTCGAAGCCGGACTGCCCGCGCTCAAGCATGAGCATGTGGATATCGAGCTGGAGTCGGGACTGGCGTTGCGTTACACCGATCCAAGGCGTTTCGGCGCGATGCTCTGGAGTCTTGATCCACATGCGCATGAACTGCTGATTCGCCTCGGCCCAGAGCCGCTGACGGACTTGTTCGACGGCGAGCGGCTTTACGAGCGGTCCCGAGGCAAGTCGATTGCGGTAAAGCCTTTCATTATGGACAACGCGGTGGTCGTTGGCGTGGGCAATATCTACGCGACCGAAGCGCTATTCGCTGCAGGCATCGATCCGCGCCGTGAAGCCAAGAGTATTTCCCGAGCGCGCTATCTGAAGCTGGCCATCGAGATCAAACGTATTCTGACCTATGCCATCGAGCGTGGCGGCACAACGCTTCGCGACTTCATCGGTGGCGATGGCAAGCCCGGTTATTTTCAACAGGAATTATTCGTCTACGGACGCGGCGACCAGCCGTGCAAGGTGTGCGGCACTGCATTGCGCGAGATCAAACTGGGCCAGCGTGCCAGCGTGTACTGTCCCAAGTGCCAGCGCTGAGGCGGGGGAGCAGGGTTTTGAAACATCAGGGCCACTTGCTTAACCCCCATCGCTGTTTATAGTGATGGGCATTACCTCACGCCACGCCTGAAGGACCACGCTATGAGCCCGTTTCGTATTCTCGCTGCCATGCTGGCGCTGTTGTTGGGTTTGCAGGCTGCGCCTGTCATTGCAGCGGACATTCCCGCAGGCAGCGGCGATCCGGTCTACACCATCCAGAACCCGCCCGTGTTTGCCATGGTTGGCGATCTGCTGATTGCCCGGCCTCTGCTGATTGCGGCAACCGTCATCGGCACGGGTCTATTCGTGATCGCCGCTCCCTTCGCCGCAGCAGGCGGCAATTTCAAGGCAACCGCCAAGGCGCTGGTGGTCGACCCGGGCAAGTCGGCTTTCGTGCGGTGTCTGGGGTGTACGGGTGACGGTTACGGCAAGCAGGAATAAGGCAAGCCGGTATCAGGCCTTGCTGGTAATGATCCGGTACTTGTCCATCAGCTGTTCCTTGCTTTCGACGTGATTTTCATCCAGCGGGATGCAGTCCACAGGGCAGACCTGCTGACATTGTGGCTCGTCGTAATGCCCTACGCATTCGGTGCACAGGTTCGGATTGATCACGTAGATCTCCTCGCCTTGTGAAATCGCCTCGTTCGGGCACTCGGGTTCGCAGACGTCGCAGTTGATGCAATCGTCGGTGATGATAAGGGACATGAAATGCTCCTGCCGCGGCCGACGCCGGGGCATATGAAAACCAATGCGGCGAATTGTGCCGCATTAGGCCTCGGCTTGCACCTGCACGTTCCAGTGTTGTATCAGCGCTTGAAGCGCTCAGTCAGCGCCTGAGCGACCGCCGGATGCACGAACTTGCTGATATCGCCGCCTAACGCCGCAATCTCGCGCACCAACGTCGAGGAAATGAACGAATAACGTTCCGAAGGCGTTAGAAACAGACTCTCGACGTCCGGTGCCAACTGACGGTTCATGTTGGCCAGTTGAAACTCGTATTCGAAGTCCGACACCGCACGCAGGCCGCGCAGAAACACATTGGCGTTCTGCTCCTTGGCGAAATGCGCGAGCAGTGTGGAGAAGCCCACGACTTCCACATTGGGCAAGTGCTTGGTGACCTCGCGGGCCAGCTCGACACGCTGTTCCAGAGGAAACAGAGGGTTTTTCTTCGGGCTGGCGGCAACGGCAATGACCACTTGGTCGAACAGGCGCGAGGCTCGCTCGACCAGATCTCCATGGCCCTTGGTTATAGGGTCGAAGGTGCCTGGGTACAACACTCGGTTCATCGCGTCGTCCTGGTCGGAGTCCGTTGTGGGACTCGGATGGTATCGCAGCCTTATCGATGGGCCAAGCCACGGAACAGGCATTGGAGGTCATATTGCGCCGATTATCGGCCATCTTTCGCCCAAAATCCCGTGTTTACAGGGCTGCCGATCACTTTGAAAAATGGTGTGATCAACGCAAAAAGAGTTTATAGACCCAGCGCTGGATCGCACGGCCGTATGGCGGATAAATCAGACGTGCTGCGTTGAAGCGCTGTTTGATGAACACCGCTCTGGCATGGCTGAAGGTCATGAAGCCTTCGCGTCCGTGATAATGCCCCATGCCCGAGGCACCGACACCGCCGAACGGCAGATCGTCCTGAGCCGCATGCATCAGCGTGTCATTGAGCGATACGCCGCCGGAATGAGTGCGCTCCAGCACGCGTTGCTGTTCGGCCTTGTCATAACCGAAGTAATACAGCGCCAGCGGGCGAGGGCGCTGGTTGACGTAGGCATATGCGTCCTCGATCCGCTGATAAGGCACCACGGGCAGCAATGGCCCGAAGATCTCGTCCTGCATGACCAGCATGTCGTCGCTGACATTGAGCAGCACGCTGAACGGCATTCGTCGTTCCTGACCATGCTCATACAGCGGTATCACGGTCGCGCCTCTGCTGATGGCGTCGTCCTGGTAGCGGGTCAGCCGGGCGAATTGACGCTCATTGATAATTGCGGTGTAGTCCGGGTTATCAGCCAGTATGGGATAAAGCCGTCTGACCGCCTGCTTATAGGCATCGACGAACCCGGCCAGCCGATCTTGCGGTACCAAGACGTAATCGGGCGCAATGCAGGTCTGGCCGGCGTTCAGCGTCTTGCCGAATGCGATGCGTTCAGCGGCGTCTGTCAGAGGCACGTCTCTGGACACGATGGCCGGTGACTTGCCGCCCAATTCCAGGGTGAGCGGCGTCAGGTTTTCCGCTGCCGCACGCATTACATGTTTGCCGATACTCGTCGCGCCGGTGAAGAGCAGGTGGTTGAACGGTAAACGCGAGAAGGCCATGCCGACCTCGGCTTCACCCAGCACGACTGTGACCAGATCTTCCGGGAACGTCTGGGCGAACAGGCGCTTGAGCAGCGCGCCGGTGGTCGGTGTCGATTCACTGAGCTTGAGCATCACCCGATTACCCGCCGCCAGCGCGCCGGTCAGCGGACCGATGGCCAGAAAAAGCGGGTAGTTCCACGGCACGATGATGCCAATCACGCCCAGCGGCTGATAGACGACCTTGGCCGATGCCGGCTGAAAGACCACGCCGACGCGACGTGAAGAGGGTTTCATCCAGCGTTTCAGGTGCTTGCGCGCATCGCGGATACCCAACAGGCTCGGCAGCAACTCTGCCAGCAGCGTTTCATCCGCACTGCGATGGCCGAAATCCTGATCGATGGCATCAATCAGCGCCTGGCGGTTGTCGCTGATCAGACAGCCCAGATGCTTGAGCCACTGCAGACGTTGCGCCGCGCACGGCATGGGATTGCCGACAAAGGCCGCCTGCTGCGCGGCAAAAGCGGCCTTGATGGACTGCAGCGCCTGTTCGTCCTGATGACCGTCGTGTTCCGCCAGCATGAAGTCGTCCGATGAATGAAAGGGTGAGCTGTGTGTAGAGTTATTGCTCTATAAAGTCAACATCAGACACCACCACCCGTCTCCCTCGGGCGTGTCCTGTGTCCGCAGATGATGTGCTTGCGCTACTATCGCCCGCATCCCATCAGTATTCGAGCGGTTCAGGCAAGCATGGCACCACGCACCAAAACCCGTGAACGTATCGTGCAAGTCAGCCTGGAGCTGTTCAATCAGCAGGGCGAGCGCAATATCACGACCAATCACATTGCAGCTCACATGGGCATCTCGCCGGGCAATCTCTACTATCACTTCCCCAACAAGCAGGCGATCATCGCCGAGTTGTTCGGTGAGTACGAAGCGCTAGTGAAGAGCTTTTTGATCCCCACGCAGCATCGGCTACCGACCATCGAAGACAAGCGCGATTTTTTTCTGGCGATAATCGACGGTATGTGGCGCTATCGTTTTCTGCACCGCGATCTGGAGCATCTGCTCAGCGCCGATCCCGAATTGGCTGCGCGCTATCGGGTGTTTTCCCAGCGTTGTCTGGTTCAGGCGATGGCGATTTACCGGGGATTCATCGACGCGGGCATTCTGCAGATGAATGAATCGCAGATCGAGTGGACCAGCCTCAATACTTGGATCGTCCTCACATCCTGGGTGCGTTTTCTGTGCACCGCGCGCGAAAATTCCGAGCAGTTGAACGAAGACGCGATTCGACGTGGCGTGTATCAAGTGCTTATGCTCGAATCAGGTTTCATCGCGCCACAGGCTCGGCAAGCGTTCGACGCCCTGTGTCAGGCGTTTCATGCGCCCCTGCACAAGGTGCTGATATGACGGCAGCGCGAAGCGCCTGATTCCAAGGTTTTCTGTTACAGGAGAATGTCCATGTCCATTGCGCAACTGATCGGCCCTGAACAGCTGGCGGCACGTCAGCAAAAACCGGGGCTGGTAATTTTCGATTGCAGGTTTTCTCTGGAAGACCCTGATTACGGGCAACGCAGTTATGCACAGGGGCACATCGAGGGTGCGTGGTTCGCCGACTTGAATCGTGACCTGAGCGGGCCAGTCGTCAAAGGCAAGACCGGTCGCCATCCGTTGCCGGATTCCGGAACGCTGGTGGAGCGCCTTCAGGCATGGGGCGTCAGCAATGACAGCGATATCGTACTGTATGACGACGGTCCCGGCATATATGCCGCGCGCGCCTGGTGGCTGCTGGCTTGGCTGGGCAAGCGAGAGGGCGTGTACCTGCTCGACGGTGGTCTGAAAGCCTGGCATGCGGCGGGTTTGCCACTGAGTCTGGATGCGCCGGGCAGCGAGCGGGGGGATTTCAGTGGTGAGCCAGACATGTCGCTGGTGCTCAGCGCGAGCCGTCTGCACGGGCGCCTCGGTCGTCCGGAAATGACCTTGATCGACGCGCGCGCCGAGGCGCGTTTTCGAGGGGAGGTCGAGCCTATCGACCCGGTTGCCGGGCACATTCCCGGCGCCCAGTGTGCGGCGTTCAACGAGAATCTTGGCCCGGACGGACGTTTTCTGCCGCCCGAGCAGCTCAAGCTGCGCTTTGCCGAAAAATTGCAGGGCCGTCCGCCGGAAAACCTGGTCGCTTATTGCGGCTCGGGCGTCACTGCCTGCCACAACCTGTTCGCGCTGTGCCTGGCCGGTTATCCGCTGGGCACGCTATATGCCGGGTCGTGGAGCGAATGGATCACCGATCCTGCGCGTGAGATCGCCACGGGCGCAGGATGATCCTGCGTCAGTTCACGTAAGGATTGTCGCGTTCGTGGGCAATGCTGAGCCACAAAGGAATGCGTCGCTCCAGGTAATAGCCGGGATTGCGCAGCGAACCGTCGACGAAGCCGACATGCCCGCCTTTGGCCTGCAGCTCGAATTCGGTGCAGGCCGATAATTCCTGTGGCTCTGGCAGGCTGTGCGCGAACACGAAAGGGTCGTCGACGGACTGGATGATCAGCGTCGGCGTCTGAATCTGGCCCAGGTAATAGCGGCTCGAGGCCTTGCGGTAATAATCCTCGGCATCGGTAAAGCCGTGCAGCGGTGCCGTCACGCGGCCATCGAAGTCCCAGAACGTACGCATGTTTTCCAGCGAGCCCAGCGCCGCGAGTTCAGCCAGACCTTCACTGATGCCTTCGTTCTGAAAGCGGTTCTGCTTGTCGCGAATGTAGGCCAGCATCTCGCGCATGAAGTGACGCTGATAGACCTTGGAGAATCCCTGGCCGATACGGTTGGCGCATTCGTCCAGCCGGAACGGCACGGAAACGGCCACTGCGCCCAGTAACTGACTGTCGGTGCCTGATTCGCCCAGATACTTGAGCAGCACGTTGCCGCCCAGCGAGTAACCTACCGCATACAGCGGCGCGAGCGGACGCAGCGACCGCAGATGCGCGATGACCTCGGCCAGATCTTCGCTCGCGCCGGAGTGGTAACTGCGCGACAGCAGATTCGGCCCCCCCGAACAACCCCGCCAGTTCAGCGCCACACTGGCCCAGCCCTGCGCCGCCAGTGCTTTCTGCAGGCCTGCGACATAAGGTGAGTTCGACGACCCCGTCAGACCGTGCAGTACCAGCACCAGCGGTGCATCGACCTGATGCGGGCCATGCCAGTCCATGTCGAGAAAATCACCGTCCTCCAGCCACATCCGTTCACGCGTGCGCGCCAGCAGCGTTCGCTTGCGCCATAACGGCCCCCACAATGTCTGCAAGTGTGGGTTGCCCAGGCCGGACGCCGGAACGAAAGGGGATACATGAAAAACCGGGGTGTGGCTGGTAGGCACAGTCTTGCTCATCGATGAATTGAGTGGCTGACAGCTCGTACGTTGCCACTAAGTGGAACGGGATGTAAGAGGGTTTGGGTCGAGCGGTTGGATGATAGCGCCTTGGAATGATGTGAGATTAGCCTGTCACACGTCGCAGTGCGCCTGAATGCCGCAGCCACTGGCGGGCGCTGCTGATGCTTGCTCGCTGATGTGCGGTCGCCAGATCCGGGCTTACCTTTTCAGGCAGAGTCGCCCGGATCCGGGATTGAATATGTCCACAGAGACCTGCGTTGTCATCACATTGATGACGACGCAGGAAAACCCTTATCCCCGCTGCCATAGCGCGTAATAGACCTGACCGGCCTTTTTCTCGCGATGCAGCCGCCAGGAGCCTGGCAGGCCGGTGGTGGAAGGGGGCGTTTCGCTTTCGGTGTAGATCCAGGCGTGGTCGGCCAGCCAGCCGCGGGTTTCCAGCAGGTTGCAGGCCGAGGCCAGCAGACCCTGATGAAACGGCGGATCGAGAAACACCACGTCGAACGGCGTCGCGACGGCGGTTTCCAGATGGCGCAGTGAGTCAGTCTGGGAAACCTGGCCTGAGGTGCACTTCAGTGCGTTCAGGTTCTGACGCAGGCTGGCGATGGCGGTGGCATTGCTGTCCAGCGCCAGGCCCATACTGGCGCCGCGTGAAAGCGCCTCGAAATACAGCGCGCCGCTGCCGGTGAACACGTCCAGTACTCTGGCGCCTGCGATATGAGGCGCCAGCCAGTTGAACAGAGTTTCACGCACGCGATCAGGCGTCGGGCGCAGGCCGGGAGCGTCTGGGAAGGTCAGTTTGCGACTGCCCCATTCGCCACCGATGATACGAAGCTGACCCAGGCCGTTATGGCCCTTCGGACGTGGATTGGCCATCAGTGCTCCGGAACCCCTGCTGGTTGACGAACGGGTTTGTCGGTCGGTGCGGGCAACTCTTTCTGCGGCACGGTCGGGCCGACGGTGACGATGACCATCTTGTCGACATTCAGGTGCTTGCTGATCGCTGTCTTGACCTGCTCGACCGTCACGCTCTGGGCGGCCGTCATGTAGTCCTCGAGGTAGGTCAGTGGCAGATTGTAGAAACCGATGGCGCCCAACTGGCCGACGATGGCGGAGTTGCTGGCAGCGGTCAGCGGAAAACTGCCGGTCAGTTCGCGCTTCACATCGTCCAGTTCCTTCTGGGTCGGGCCATTGGCAACGAAATCGCGCACGATGTCCTGTACCAGCTTCAGGGTGTTTTCACCCATTTCGGCGCGGGTTTGCAGATTGATCATGAACGGTCCCGGAACCTGCATGGCTGTGAAGCCGGACGATACGCCATAGGTCAGGCCGCGCTTTTCGCGCACTTCGGTCATCAGACGGCTGCCGAAGCCGCCACCGCCCAAGACAGAGTTGCCCACCGTCAGCGCCGCGTAGTCGGGGTCGTTACGGGCAACGCCCAACTGCGCCAGCATCAGCAGCGTCTGGTTGGAGGCGAACTCGATGTGTGTCGTGCCTGCTTTCGGCTCGACCGGCTCGGCGACCTTCGCCAGTGCCGGACCTTTAGGCAGCGACGCCGATACCTGTGCCGCAACGGCTTGCGCCTCGTCTTTCGACATATCGCCGACCAGCGCGATCACCGCATTGCCAGCGGCATAACCTTTGGCATGAAACGCCTTGAGCTGAGCCAGCGTGATGGCGTTGATGCTCTTGGTGTCGCCGTCGCTCGGATGGGCGTAAGGATGGTCGCCGTACAGCTTCTTGAACAGCTCTTTGCTGCCGATCGTGCCGGGGTTCTGCTTCTGGTACTCGAAGCTGGAGATCAACTGGTTCTTGATGCGGGCCAGTGAGTCGGCTGGAAAGGTAGGCTTGCCAACGACTTCGCCGAACAGCTTCAGGGCTGGATCGCGTTTGTCGGGCGCGCTCAGCGTGCGCAGCGAGGTCACTGCCATGTCGCGGTAGGAGCCGTTTTCGAACTCTGCCCCCAAGCCTTCGAAACCTTGGGCGATGGCGCTGACGTCCTTGCCCTTGATGCCTTCGTTGAGCATGGCATTGGTCAGCAGGGCGATGCCGGGTGTCTTGTCATCCTGGCTGCTGCCTGCGGCGAAGATCAGGCGCATGTCGATCATTGGCAGCTCGCGGGACTCGACGAACAGCACCTTGGCGCCTTCAGCGGTGTTCCAGGTCTGAATATTCAGCGCGCGGCGAGCCGGTGCCTTGCCGTCCAGTTCCTTGAGGGTCTGCAGGTTGCCGCCCAACGGCTGTGCAGCGGTTTCATCCGCGAAGGCCGACTGGGCGATGAATGCACCGGCCAGGATCAGGCCAAGCAGCGCATGACGTGGAGCGTTGCGCTTGATCATTTGGCTTTCTCCTCAGGCAGAACGTGCGCGATGCTGAGGCGCTCGCGAGTGAAATAGGTGTTGGCGGCTTTCTGGATGTCCTGTGGCGTTACGCTCTGCAGGGCTTCCAGTTCGCCGTCCATCAGTTTCCAGGACAGGCCGACGGTTTCCAGTTCGCCGATCGTGGTGGCTTGACTGGTGATCGAGTCGCGCTCGTAAACCACGCCTGCAATGACTTGTGCCCGAACACGCTCCAGTTCTTCGGCAGACGGCGCCTTGGTCTTCAGGTCGTTCAGCAAGCGCCAGATACCTGCTTCGGCATCGGCCAGGGTTTTCTTCTTTTGGGCGTTGGGAGTCGCGCTGATCAGGAACAGACTGTCGCCACGGGCAAATGCGTCGTAGCGGGACGAGGCTGCAGACACCACTTCTTCGCCGCGCTCCAGTCGCGCAGGAATACGAGCGCTGTAACCACCGTCCAGCAAGGCTGCGATCAGGCGCAGGGCATTGACCGAGCGTTGGTCTTCAGCCGTTGCCACGCTGGGCACGTTGAAGCCATAAAGCAGGCTGGGCAGTTGGGTTTTCAGGTGTAGGGTAATCTTGCGCTCGCCGGGTTCGGCCAGTTCCAGCGGCTTTTTCGATGGCGGTACGTCGCGACGAGGAATAGGGCCGAAGAAACGTTCCGCCAGCGCCTTGACCTCATCCGGCTGTACGTCACCGACCACCACCAACGTCGCGTTGTTCGGCGTGTACCAGGCTTCGTACCAGTGGCGCAGTTCTTCGACCTTCATGCGTTCCAGGTCTGCCATCCAGCCGATGGTAGGGGTGTGATAGCCGCTGGCGGGATAGGCCATCGCATTGAAGCGTTCCAGCGCCTTGCCCAGTGGCTTGTCGTCGGTGCGCATCCGGCGCTCTTCCTTGATGACTTCGATCTCGCGGGCGAACTCTTCAGGCGGCAGTTTCAGGGTCGCCATACGGTCGGCTTCCAGTTCCAGCGCCACGCTCAGGCGATCACGGGCCAGGACCTGGTAATAAGCGGTGTAGTCCGTGCTGGTGAATGCGTTTTCTTCAGCGCCCAGGTCACGCAGGATCAGCGAGGATTCACCGGGGCCGGTCTTGCTGCTGCCTTTGAACATCATGTGTTCGAGGGCGTGGGACAAACCAGTCTGGCCCGGCGTCTCGTAGCTCGAGCCGACCTTGTACCAGATCTGCGAAACCACCACCGGAGCACGGTGATCTTCGCGAACGATGACCTTGAGGCCATTGTCGAGGGTGAATTCGTGAGTGGGTTGCGGATCGGCGGCCAATGCTGTCAGCGGCAAACAGATTGTGCAGAGCAGCAGGCCTGCAGCGCGGCGGGCTAAGACATTCATTCGTAGTTTGAACCTGTAGGGCGGCCTGCGTGAACTTGGCGTCGGCAGGCGCGGGGGTAGTAGGATACTGGTCCGTTCGCATGAGAAACAGTCTTCACTGGCCAAATGCGAGTGAAACCTGTTTGACGCGAAGCTGGACGATAACCGTAGAAGGGGCTGTCCCGTGAGCAGGCAGCCCGGAATGCAGCCTTTTTTGCATGTCAGAATTTTTCAGAATTCTCCTGTTTGACGCCCGGCAATCTTGAGATAGCCGTCCTTTATGCCTTGTTCCAGCGATGATTGAAAACTTGCGAATGCGGATGAGGGGAGAAAGGCCGGTGGCGGTTTTCCATCAGATTGCTGGTGCAGGTCGGCAACCTGATGGAAGCGAGGGGCCAGAAAAGCAGTCTTACACTGCCATGGCTGTTAGTTAGTGCGCTTTGGCGTCAGCCGCTTGAGAAGTCAGTTTTTCGACTGGCTCAGGCAGCTCTTTCTGCGGGACGGTCGGACCTACGGTAACTACGACCATTTTGTCGGCACTCAGATGTTTGCTCATCACGGCCTTGACCTGCTGGACCGTCAGGCTCTGGATGGCTGCCATGTAGTCATCGAAATGGGACGTTGGCAGATCATAGAAACCAATATCGGCCAATCGAGTACCAATGGCGCCGTTGCCCGCTAACTCCAGCGGGAAGCTGCCGATTATTTTGCGTTTGACGTTATCCAGTTCATTTTGTGTCGGACCATTGGCGATGAAGTCGCGCACAGTCTTCTGAACCAGTTTCAAGGTGCTTTCACTCATCTCGGCGCGGGTTTGCAACTCGATGATGAAAGCTCCAGAAGCCTTTTGGGCATCGAATGTGGACCAAACGCTATAGGTCAACCCGCGTTTTTCACGCACTTCAGTCACCAGGCGGCCGCCAAAACCACTCCCGCCCAATATCGAATTACCCGCCATCAGTGCAGCGTAATCGGGGTCGTTACGCGGGATGCCCAACTGGCCCAGCAATATTTGCGTCTGACTGGACGGGAACTCGATGTGCGTTGCGCTTGCCTTGGGTTCGACCGGATCGCCTGCTTTCGCAAGTTTCGGCCCTTTTGGCAGCGAGGCTGAAACTTGCGCTGCGATGACCTGGGCTTCTTCCGTGGAAAGGTCGCCGATCATCGCGATCACGGCATTGCCAGCGGCGTATCCCTTGGCGTGGAATGCTTTCAAATGCGCCTGGGTAATTGCGCTGATGCCTTTTTCATTCCCATTGGTTCGATGGCCATAGGGATGATCACCATAGATTTTTTTATACAGTTCATTCCAGGCAATGGCGCGGGGCTCACGCTTTTCACTCTCGATATTGGCAATCATCAGGTTCTTCAGGCGCGTCACCGAATCGCTCGGGAAGGTAGGCTTGCCGACGACTTCGCTGAAAAGTTTCAAGGCCGGTTCACGCTTTTGCGCCACACTCAGGCTGCGCAGCCAAACCGTGGCCCTGTCCTCATATGCCCCGGTTTCAAGTTGGGCTCCCAGTGCCTCGAAGCCTTGGGCGATTGCATTGGCGTCCTTGCCGTTGACGCCTTCGTCGAGCATGTAACTGGTCAGCTGGGCGATGCCCGGTGTCTCGTTATCCTGGCTACTGCCTGCAGCGAAGTTCAGAAATATGTCCAGCATCGGCAGTTCGTGTGCCTCGACGAACAACACCTTGGCGCCCTCGGCGGTAGTCCAGGTCTGAATGCTCAGCGCACGACGAGCCGGTGCCTTGCCATCCAGTTCCTTGAGGGTCTCCAGCTTATCGCCCAAAGACGATCTGGTGGCCTCATCCTTCAGATCGGACTGAGCAACAGAGTTATCGGCCATGACCTGACCCGAAATGGTATGACGTGGATCGTTGCGCTTGATCATTGGGCTTTCTCCTCTGGCAGCACATGCGCGATGCTGAGACGTTCGCGGGTAAAATAGGTGTTGGCGGCATTCTGGATGTCCTGCGGCGTCACGCTCTGCAGGGCTTCCAGTTCGCCGTCCATCAACGTCCAGGGCAGGCCAATGGTTTCCAGTGTACCGATCATGGTGGCCTGGCTTTCGATCAGGTCACGCTTGTAAACTACGTTTGCAATAATCTGCGCCTGGAGGCGTCCAAGCTCTTCAGCAGAAGTCAGCGTGGTTTTCAGGTTCTCCAGTAGGCGCCAGATGCCCTCCTCGACATCCGCCAGATTTTTTTTCTTCTGCGTGTTGGGGGCAGCCTGGATCATGAACAGACTGTTGCCGCGCGAGAACGCGTCGTAGCTCGAAGAGCCTCCAGACGCCAGCTCTTCGCCACGAATGAGTTGCGTTGCAATGCTCGCGCTGTAACCGCTGTTCAGTAATGCAGCGATAAGACGCAGTGCATTGACCGAGCGCGTATCTTCAGTCGTGGCCATGCCAGGAACATTGAAGCCGTAGATCAGTCTGGGCAGTTGGGTGTCCAGGTGCAGGGTGATCTTGCGCTCGCCCGGTTCGGCAAGCTCCAACGGTCTTTTCGACGGTGGCAAATCACGGCGGGGAATGGCGCCGAAGAATCGCTCTGCCAGTGCTTTGACTTCGTCCGGCTGTACGTCACCGACTACCACCAGCGCGGCATTGTTAGGCGCGTACCAGGCTTCGTACCAGCGACGCAGTTCCTTGATGGTCATGCGTTCAAGGTCAGCCATCCAGCCAATGGTCGGGTTGTGGTAGCCACTGGAGGGAAAGGCCAAGGCGTTGAAGCGTTCAAGCGCCTTGGCCGTCGGATCATCGTCGGTGTTCATGCGCCGCTCTTCCTTGATGACTTCGATTTCGCGGCTGAACTCGTCGGCGGGTAGCGTCAGAGTCGTCATGCGATCTGCTTCCAGCTCCAGCGCGACACTCAGAAAATCACGAGCCAGCGTCTGGTAGTAGACGGTGCAGTCAGCACTGGTGAACGCGTTATCTTCGGCGCCCAGGCTTCGCAGGATCAGCGAAGACTCGCCCGGCCCGGTCTTGCTGCTGCCTTTGAACATCATGTGTTCAAGGGCGTGTGACAGACCGGTTTGTCCCGGCATCTCGTAGCTGGAGCCGATCCGGTACCAGAGCTGGGAAATCACCACCGGAGCACGGTGGTCTTCGCGGACAATGACCTTGAGGCCGTTGTCGAGGGTGAATTCGTGAGTGGGTTGCGGACCGGTGGTCGATGCCGTCAACGGTACATCGTGTGTGTCGAGCGGGAGTGCCGCAGCCTTGCGGGTTAATGTATTCATCCGTGAATTTGAACCTGATCTGATACGACCTGCCTGAACTTAGCGTCGGCAGGCGCGAGGATGTTAGGATAATGGTGTGTTTCGTGAGAAACAGCTTTCACCTGTCGATTGCAAGTGAACCTGTTTAAAACGAAGCTGAACCATATCCCAACAAAGGGCTGCAAAGTGAACACGCAGTCCCAAATGCAGTCTGTTTTTACTGTCAGAATTTTCCGGATCGCGCTCTGGCGTCCCGCAACCTTGAGATAGCCGTCCTCCATGTTTGGTTCTAACGACGACAAGAAGACCCCAGCTGCCGCTGGAGAGAAGAAAGGCCTGTTCGGATGGCTGCGTAAAAAGCCACAGGAAGCCGAACCCGCGCCGCAAGAGTCAACCGTTGCACAGCCTGAGCCGGTCGTCGAAGCGACGTCGCAGGTTGAGCCGTCGATCGCGCCTCAACCCATGCCTCCTGCGGCTACCCCCGCACCTGTCACTGCGCCGCACCTGCTTGTGGAGCCAGGCGAACCATCGCCGCAGCCCTGGCTGACGTTGCCGGTGGCCGAAGAATCGGTCGCACTGATCGACGAGCTCGAGCCGCATGTCACGCCGCCGATTCCAGAGCAAAAAGCGGCGCAGTCGGCCCCTCAGTACGCTGCCGTACCGGCGCGTGAAGCTGAATCAGAGCCAGAATCTGCGCTGGTTGCCGATATCGTGCCGGCCAGTGTTCCTGAATCCGTGTTGGTCGAACCTACGCCAGTCGCCGAACCGCCGGTGCTCCAGCCCGTCCCGCAGCCGGTGCAAGAGCCCGTTGAAACGGTTCAGGAACTCGCACCTGTTCCGGCACCACTTCAGGAACCCGAAACCGCCAAGGTCGGCTTCTTTGCCCGCCTCAAGCAGGGACTGTCGAAAACCAGCGCCAGCATCGGCGAGGGCATGGCCAGTCTGTTTCTGGGCAAGAAGGCCATCGACGATGACCTGCTCGAAGAAATCGAAACCCGCCTGTTGACCGCTGATGTCGGCGTCGAGGCTACGTCGGTGATCATCCAGAGCCTGACTCAGAAGGTCGCTCGCAAACAGTTGACCGACGCCCAGGCGCTGTATACCTCGCTGCAAGGTGAGCTGGCGGCGATGCTGCGCCCTGTCGAGCAGCCTCTGGTCATCAAGGCCGAGCACAAGCCGTTTGTGATTCTGGTTGTTGGCGTCAACGGCGCCGGCAAGACCACCACCATCGGCAAGCTGGCCAAGAAGCTGCAACTGGAAGGCAAGAAAGTCATGCTGGCCGCGGGCGATACGTTCCGTGCCGCCGCTGTCGAGCAGTTGCAGGTCTGGGGTGAGCGCAACAAGATCCCGGTCATTGCCCAGCACACCGGCGCGGATTCCGCCTCGGTGATCTTCGACGCCGTGCAGGCCGCCAAGGCGCGTGGCATCGACGTGCTGATCGCCGACACCGCAGGCCGCCTGCACACCAAAGACAATCTGATGGAAGAGCTGAAGAAGGTGCGCCGTGTGATCGGCAAGCTCGACGCAGACGCTCCGCACGAAGTGTTGCTGGTGCTGGATGCAGGCACGGGCCAGAACGCGATCAATCAGGCCAAGCAGTTCAATCAGACGGTCACGTTGACCGGGCTTGCGCTCACCAAGCTGGATGGCACGGCCAAGGGCGGCGTCATCTTCGCGCTGGCCAAGCAATTCGGTCTGCCCATTCGTTACATCGGCGTGGGCGAGGGCATCGATGACTTGCGCACTTTCGAAGCCGAACCCTTTGTTCAGGCTCTGTTTGCGGAGCGGGAGCGTCCATGATTCGTTTCGAGCAGGTCGGTAAGCGCTACCCGAATGGACATGTCGGGTTGCATGAACTGAGCTTTCGAGTACGTCGCGGCGAGTTTCTGTTCGTCACCGGGCATTCCGGTGCGGGCAAGAGCACATTGCTGCGCCTGTTGCTGGCCATGGAGCGCCCGACGACAGGCAAATTGATGCTGGCCGGGCAAGATCTCGGGCAGATCAGCAACGCGCAGATCCCGTTCCTGCGCCGTCAGATCGGCGTGGTGTTCCAGAATCACCAACTGCTGTTCGACCGCACGGTATTCAACAACATCGCGTTGCCGTTGCAGATTCTCGGGCTGTCCAAGCCTGAAATCGCCAAGCGCGTCGATTCGGCGCTGGATCGCGTGGCGCTGTCCGATAAGGCGGACCTGTACCCGGGCGATTTGTCGACCGGTCAGCAGCAGCGCGTCGGTATCGCTCGCGCCATCGTCCATCGCCCGGCCTTGCTGCTGGCGGACGAGCCGACCGGTAACCTCGATCCACGACTGGCAGCGGAAATCATGGGCGTGTTCGAAGACATTAACCGACTGGGCACCAGCGTGCTGATCGCCAGTCACGATCTGGCGCTGATCGCTCGCATGCGCCACCGCATGCTGACCCTGCAGCGCGGTCGTCTGATCGGTGATGGGGAGGCCGGGGTATGAGTGCCACACGCAGTCCCAAGGTTTCGGAGCGCGTAGCGCCCAAGGCTGCCGATCCGTCGCCGCAGAAACAGAAAAAGCAGCGCCACGACCACGACGATGACGGCCCGGACTTCAGCGCATTGTTGTCAGCCTGGATCGAAAGCCATCGATCGAGCCTGGTCGACAGCCTGCGCCGTTTGGGCAAGCAGCCTATTGGCAGCTTCTTTACGTGTCTGGTCATGGCCATTGCCCTGAGTCTACCGATGGGCCTTTCGTTGCTGCTGAGCAACGTCGAGCGCCTCGGGGGATCGTGGCAGCGCGCTGCACAGATCTCGATCTACCTGAATCTGGACGCCAGCACTGAAGATGGCACCCGGATGCGCGACGAAATCAAGGCAATGCCCGGCGTGGCAGACGCCGAGTACATTAGTAGCGAACAGGCGTTGGGCGAGTTTCAGCAGCAGTCCGGCCTGGGCGAGGCGCTCAAGGAACTACCGGAAAACCCGTTGCCGGGCGTAGTGCTGGTCACACCGGATGAGGTGGACAAGCCGGCGCTGGAAGCATTGCGCTCCCGGCTCGCTGAACTGCCCAAGGTGCAGCAGGCCCAGCTCGATCTGGTCTGGGTCGAACGGCTCGCAGCCATTCTCAAGCTGGGCGACCGCTTCGTTTTCGGCTTGACGGTTCTGCTGGTCTCGGCTTTGCTGTTGGTCATTGGTAACACGATACGTCTGCATATCGAGAACCGTCGCACCGAGATTGAAGTGATCAAGCTGGTCGGCGGGACTGACAGCTACGTACGCAGGCCCTTCCTTTATATGGGCGCACTGTACGGTTTCGGGGCGGGGATCCTGTCCTGGGGCGTGCTGGCCTATGGCCTGAACTGGCTCAACGGCGCGGTGGTGGGTTTGGCAGGTCTCTATGGAAGTGACTTCGCCCTGACCGGCGTGCCAGTGGGCGACGGATTTTCGCTCTTGCTCGGAGCGGTATTGTTAGGGTATATCGGTGCTTGGATTGCGGTCGCTCGCCACTTGCGTGAGCTGGCGCCACGGTAAGCTAAATTTGTTTCACCAGGTTGGCTTCTCAGAATCAAGGAACTTGTCTCGCGGTTCCCAGTCAATCTGGCAGTGCTGAACTGCACTTTTATGTGCGCTGGAGGTTTTTTCGTATGACCACTTCTTTGCAACCTGCTTATGCCTTGGTCCCGGGTGCGAACCTGGAAGCCTACGTGCATACGGTCAACAGCATTCCATTGCTGACGCCCGAGCAGGAGCGTGAACTGGCTGAGAGTCTCTATTATGAGCAGGATCTGGGGGCGGCTCGGCAGATGGTTCTCGCCCACCTGCGATTTGTCGTGCACATCGCACGCAGTTATTCCGGATACGGTCTGGCTCAGGCTGACCTGATTCAGGAAGGTAACGTCGGTCTGATGAAGGCCGTGAAGCGCTTCAACCCTGAAATGGGTGTGCGTCTGGTGTCGTTCGCCGTGCACTGGATCAAGGCTGAAATCCACGAGTTCATCCTGCGCAACTGGCGCATCGTCAAGGTCGCGACTACAAAAGCGCAGCGCAAGTTGTTCTTCAACCTGCGCAGCCAGAAGAAGCGTCTGGCCTGGCTGAACAATGATGAAGTGCATCGCGTCGCTGAAAGCCTGGGCGTTGAGCCGCGTGAAGTGCGCGAGATGGAAAGCCGTCTGACCGGTCATGACATGGCCTTCGACCCGGCAGCCGAAGCTGACGACGACAGCGCGTTCCAGTCGCCTGCCAACTACCTCGAAGACCACCGCTACGACCCGGCGCGTCAGTTGGAGGACTCCGACTGGACCGACAACTCCACCGCCAATCTGCATCAGGCGCTGGACGTACTGGACGAACGCAGCCGTGACATTCTCTACCAGCGCTGGCTGGCCGAAGAGAAAGCCACGCTGCACGACCTGGCGCAGAAGTACAACGTCTCCGCCGAGCGTATTCGTCAGTTGGAAAAGAGCGCGATGAATAAGCTCAAGACGTCAATCGCTGCTTGACGCAACGCTGTAATGCAAAACGCCCCGACTTGATCGGGGCGTTTGTTTTTAGGGGGCTGGCAGAGGGGCATTGAGCTTTACTTAATAATCTTGGTGATGATGCCGTAGGCTACGGTCTTACCTTGGTCATGAACAGTAAATCGCAGGCTTTCTTCAAGTGGAACATGATTGCTCAGCGTAACGCTGATTTTTATATATTCACCTGGCGCTGCAAGCTCATGGTCTTCCGGTAGCTTGCATTGCCCCTTCACATCCGCATTGCGAAAGTGGAATTGTGGACTATAAGTACTGAGAAAAGGGGCAGTACGACCATTTTCCATCCCGCTCAGGACATAGATAACAGCTTCGAAATCGGTGTGAGGTTTAATGGTGCCTGGCTTGACCAATATCGGACCTGGCCTCAAATCATTTTCCTCGATTTGGGATAGCACGATCGTGCACTCATCACCCGCTCGACCTTCATGGGTTATTTGTTTAGACGTCTTGATGGCAAGGCACTTGGTTTTGGTGATATCGGGAACACCTACGGCTTCGACCTCATCATTGTCTCTGATGATGCCGCGCTCAATGCGACCGGAGACTACAGTACCAGGACCAGTGAGCCAATCTACATCAATGGGCATCAAGAATGGTTTATCAGTAGTGGGGACTGCATTCGGAATGTGGCTGTCCATTGCTTCAATAAGCTTTTTGATGGCGGAAGTCCCCCGGTTCTTATCATCCTTTTCTTCTAATGCCATTCGGGCTGAACCGATAATCACCGGAACGTCATCGCCATGAAAATTATAGCTATTCAGCAATTCACGAACTTCCATTTCGTAAATTTTCACGGTTTCTTCGTCATCAGCTAAATCTGCTTTGCTAAGGAAGACTACGATATGCGATATGCCGACATCGCGACACAGCTGGACATGAGCGCGAGTACCTGACATCGCGCCGTCAGCCGTAGAGCAAACCAGAATAGCGCCGTCGACCTCTACCGCACCGCTGATCAACCCTTTTACGTAGTCTTCGTGACTGGGGCAGTCCACATGCTCGTAGTGACGGGTTTTCGAGTCGTATGCTACGCGAGCAACCTTAATCGTGATGCCGCCAAATTTCTCTTCCGGCGCAGCATTGATGGCGTCGAATCCAACTTTTTTTGAACTGAAGCTTTCTGAACATACATGACTGAGAGCAGCCGTTAACGTGGTTTTTCCATCATCCACATGCCCAAGAGTGCAGACATTAACCGTTTTTCTTTCCGTGCCTTCCATGATCGCAGAGCTCCTGCTCAGTGGATGTCCTTTAACAAACGCTAAGTCAGGCTCGCATCGGAAATCTACTGTCAGAAATGTGAGGCAGCTGCTGTGATCGTGTCAGCATTAAGCGTTTATGGCGACCGCTGTCACCACCGACGACTGCTATTCAGATTCGCCAGATACCCATCTCCACCCAGCTGACGCATTTGCTGGCGGATCCAGCCGGCACGGCGGGAGACGTAACTGCTGGGGTGGCTGGCGCTCCATTCTCTGGGGTTGGGCAGGACGGCGGCGAGGTAGCTGGCCTGCTGGACCGACAATGCGTTGGCATTGACCCTAAAGTGATGTTGCGCTGCGGCTTGGGCGCCGAATACGCCTTCGTCCCACTCGACGCTATTGAGGTAGACCTCAAGGATGCGTTCCTTGGACCACAGCAGTTCGATCAGTGTGGTGAACCAGGCTTCCAGGCCTTTGCGCAGGTAACTGCGGCCGGACCACAGGAACAGGTTCTTCGACACTTGCTGGCTCAGGGTGCTGGCACCGCGAATCGAGCCGCCGCGCTCGTTATGCAGAATGGCGGCCTGGATCGCGTCGACATCGAAGCCCCAGTGCTCGGCGAACTTCTGATCTTCGCCGGCAATGACCGCGATTTTCAGGTTGTCGGAAATCTTGTCCCATGGCTGCCAGTCGCGCTGCAGGTCAATGGGCTGGCCGTCGAACCAGGATTCGACTTTGCGCTCGACCATCAGTGCCGTGCCCGGCGGGGGTATCCAGCGAAAGATCAGAACCAGAATGACGCTGCCTGCGGCGAACCACAGCAGGGCTTTGAGGATGCGACGAAAGAGAGACTGCAGCATAGAGATGGCTTGGCCGAACCCGTTGAGCGGGCCATTATACAGACCGTGCGCCTTCGGACGATTTTTCACTGGAGTTCCTGATGCTTCGTAGCTTTTTAATGCTGGCCGCCTTCTTCGGATTCACCGGTGTGGCGCTCGGCGCCTTTGCCGCTCACGGCCTGAAAGGACGTCTGACCGCTGAATACCTGACGATCTTCCAGACCGGCGTACTGTATCAACTGGTCCACGCCCTGGCCTTGCTCGGCGTGGCCGTGCTGGCGGCGCAGCTTCCCGGCAGGTTGATGACTTGGGCGGGTATCAGCTTCGCCATCGGCATCCTGTTGTTCTCCGGCAGCCTGTATGCGTTGACGCTGACCGGCATCGGCAAGCTTGGCATCATCACGCCATTCGGCGGCCTGGCGTTTCTGACCGGCTGGGCAATGTTGGGGCTGGCGGCGTGGCGTCTGGGTTCTGCGCCGTGAAATCAGGGTTGATGACCACGTCCGCTTGAGACGAATGGCGTGGCTTTGATTTGGTCATACCGGCTGATCGGGCTAGAATGCTGGCCCCCTAAAATGATGGCTGCTCTCGCATGCACATTCAGTTGAACGGTGAATCCTTTGAACTGCCCGATGGCGCAACCGTCGCGGCATTGCTCACCCGTCTGGAGCTGGCCGGACGCCGGGTTGCAGTGGAATTGAACCTGGATATCGTGCCGCGCAGCCAGCACGAAACCACCACCCTGTCCGAAGGTGATCAGGTCGAAGTGGTTCATGCGATCGGCGGCGGCTAGTTCGCACGCTGCACGACGATGCCCCCTAATCTGCAAGTTGAAGAGGATTCCCGATGAACACTGTTCGCACAGACAAGCCTTTCGTTCTGGCCGGCCGGACCTTCGAGTCGCGTCTGTTGGTAGGCACTGGCAAATACGTGGATATGGAGCAGACCCGTCTGGCCATCGAAGCCTCGGGTGCCGAAATCGTGACCGTGGCCGTGCGCCGCACCAACCTGGGCCAGAATCCCGGTGAGCCGAACCTGCTCGACATACTGCCTCCGGACCGTTACACCATCCTGCCGAACACCGCTGGCTGCTTCGATGCGGTCGAGGCAGTGCGCACCTGCCGCCTGTCCCGCGAGCTGCTGGACGGGCGTAATCTGGTCAAGCTGGAAGTACTGGCCGACCAGAAGACCCTGTTTCCGAACGTCATCGAAACCCTCAAGGCCGCCGAAGTGCTGGTCAAGGACGGTTTCGACGTGATGGTTTACACCAGCGATGACCCGATCATCGCCCGCCAGCTTGCGGAAATCGGCTGCATAGCCATCATGCCGCTGGCCGGCCTGATCGGCAGCGGGCTGGGGATCTGCAATCCGTACAACCTGCAGATCATCCTCGAAGAAACCAAAGTGCCGGTGCTGGTCGATGCCGGTGTCGGCACGGCGTCCGATGCCACCATCGCCATGGAACTGGGCTGTGAGGCGGTGTTGATGAATTCCGCCATCGCCCATGCGCAGCAGCCGATCATGATGGCCGAATCCATGAAGCACGCTGTAATTGCCGGTCGTCTGGCGTACCTCGCCGGGCGCATGCCACGAAAACTCTATGCCAGCGCGTCTTCGCCGCTGGATGGCCTGATCAAGTAAGAGCCCGTTGATGACTGATTCGCACATTACGCCCCCAGAGTCGCCCGCTACCGAAGAAGGCGAGGAGCGCCAGCACCGCCGCATCAAGAGTTTCGTGATGCGCGCCGGCCGCATGACCGAAGGCCAACAGCGTGGCCTTGATCAGGGACGCCCGCTGTTCGGGCTTTCCCTGACTGACGCGCCGGTCGATTTCGACCAGGTGTTCGGTCGCTCTGCACCACGCACCCTGGAAATCGGCTTCGGCATGGGCCATTCGCTGCTGGAAATGGCGGCGGCCGCGCCCGAGCAGGATTTCATCGGCGTCGAGGTGCATTACCCCGGTGTCGGCGCGCTGCTCAATGGCGTGCTGACTCAGGGCCTGACCAACGTGCGTGTCTATGATTGTGATGCCATTGAGGTGCTGAACCGCTGCATCGCCGACAACAGTCTGGACCGCCTGATGCTGTTCTTTCCCGATCCGTGGCACAAGAGCCGTCACCACAAACGCCGCATCGTGCAGCCCGAGTTCGCGGCACTGGTGCGCAGCAAGCTGAAGATCGGCGGTGTGTTCCACATGGCGACCGACTGGGGGCCGTACGCCGAGTACATGCTGGAAGTGATGAGCGTTGCGCCGGGCTTCCGCAATCAGGCCGAGGACAGCCAGTACGTGCCACGCCCCGCCGAACGTCCGATCACCAAGTTCGAACGCCGCGGCGAACGTCTTGGGCATGGGGTATGGGATCTGAAGTTCGAGAAAGTGGACTGAGTCGTCAGGGACAAAGCTTTCGCGGACGAGTCCGCTCCCACGGGGGAGCCCATCACCGAGCGCTGCACTTGATGGGATCAGATGATTGCGTGGGAGCCAACTTGTCCGCGAAGAGGGCAGTGCAGGCGTTGGGAAATCTGGCGTCAGGGACAAAGCTTTCGCGGACGAGTCCGCTCCCACGGGTCCGCCCATTACAGAGTGCTGCACTCGATTGGGGGTAGATCAATTGCCCCCTTGCAGAGCACCGCTTTCCCAGGGTTACTTGCGGTCTGCGATGACGCCGATCAAGACCAGAACTACCAGTAACACAGGCGCAAGGCTGTAGTTGTTGAACTGGCTCAGGCCGCGTACGACCCAAGGGGTTGCGTAGATCAGGGCCAGGCCGCTGCCGACGGTGCACAGCAGGGCCATGATCGGGATGCGCAGGGCGCCGGCCATGCTGCCCACACGCTGCTCCAGCCAGCCTTTGACATCCGAGCCGAACAGCACCAGCAGGCAGCCCACCAATGCCAGGGCGATTTCTGAAAGGTTACTGCGACTCCAGCGTGAGACGGTGGCGAGCAGATCGAGTATGAGATCCATGCAGGGTCCTTAGATCAGAAAGTATTGCAACAAGTCGTTGAGAAATAGCTGACCTTGGGGCGTTGCCACCAGGCGTGTCGGATCCGTATGCAGCAGACCTCTTCGTTCCGCCTGTCTGCGGGCTTCGGCCAATGAGTCGACGCTTAGACCCGTTCTTTCCCGAAATAATGCAGCGTCCACGCCCTTTGTGAGTCGCAGAGCGTTCATCAGAAATTCGAACGGCAATTCGTCCAGCGGCAATAGCTTCATGCCCGCCTGAAAAGGCTTGTCCGGGTTCAGATAATCCTTGGGCAGACGAGTCTTCCAGGTGCGGAAAATGCGACCGTCCAGATGACTCAGCTTGCCGTGCGCACCGGCACCGATGCCAATGAAATCACCAAAGGCCCAATAATTGAGGTTGTGTCGCGCCGGTTTTCCAGGCTGTGCATAGGCGGACACTTCGTACTGCGCATAGCCATGATCAGCCAGCAATTGCTGACCGGTCTCCTGAATATCCCAGAGAATGTCGTCTTCCGGCAGCACGGGTGGCTGGTTCCAGAACACCGTATTGGGCTCCAGCGTCAGCTGATACCACGACAGATGAGTCGGTGCCAGCGCGATGGCCTGACGCAGGTCATCCAGCGCTTCGTCCTGCGACTGCTCTGGCAGGCCGTGCATCAGGTCCAGGTTGAAGTTATCGAAACCGGCCTGCCGCGCCATGTCCGCCGCGCGAATCGCTTCGTCACCGTTGTGAATCCGGCCCAGCGCCTTGAGCTTGGATTCCTGAAAGCTCTGAATGCCGATCGATAGCCGATTGATGCCGAGCCCGCGATAGGCGCTGAACTTGGCCTGTTCGAACGTACCCGGGTTGGCTTCCAGCGTGATTTCGATGTCGGCAGCGAAACGGGTACGTTGCTCCACACCCTGTAATAGACGGCCCAGCGCTTCGGCGCTGAACAGGCTGGGCGTACCACCGCCGAAGAAGATCGACTGCAGTTCGCGTCCGTAGACGTGGGGCAGGTCCTGATCCAGATCGGCCAGCAGCGCGTCGACGTACTCCTGCTCCGGTAGCACCGGGCTTGCCGTGTGGGAGTTGAAGTCGCAATACGGGCATTTGCGCACGCACCACGGGATGTGAATGTACAGCGACAGCGGCGGCAGGTGCGGCAGCGCAGGGCGCGGGCTTTCGGACGAGAAGCCAGTCTCGCCGAGAAACAGCGGCTGCGCAGGCGGATCGTGGATCATTGCAGACCCAGGCGCTGGCGCAGCAGCACCATGGCGCGGGCGCGATGGCTCAACTGATTCTTTTCGACAGGGCCCAGCTCTGCGCTGGAGCAGTCGCGTTCAGGCACCCAGAACAGCGGATCGTAGCCAAAGCCGTGTTCGCCGCTGGCCGCATGCAGAATGCGCCCGTGCCACAGACCTTCACACAGAATCGGCAACGGATCGTCAGCATGACGCACCAGCGCCAGCACACAGACGAACTGCGCGCCGCGTTGCTCGTCCGGCACGTCTTTGAGCGCCTCCAGCAGCTTGGCGTTGTTGGCCGCATCGCCCTTGCCGTCGGCGTAACGCGCCGAGTAAATGCCTGGCGCACCGCCCAGGAAGTCCACGGCCAGCCCCGAGTCGTCCGCCAGTGCGGGCAGGCCGGACAGGCGCGATGCGTTGCGGGCTTTGAGGATGGCGTTCTCGACGAACGACAGGCCTGTTTCTTCGGGTTCGATCTGACTGAATTCGCCCACCGAGCGCAGGGTGACGCGGTCACCGAGCATGGCCTGGAGTTCTTTGAGCTTGCCAGCGTTATGGCTGGCCAAAACAAGTTGCGTAAGGTTCATCATGGGCCCGGAAAGAGTTCCTGGTTGAAACTGAAACGGTGAGTAGTGCCGCCCGTCTGGACGGAAATATCGAAAATCCTGACTTCCTGCTGCGGCACCGGGTACTGCGCCATGTAACTGACCGCGCCGTAGTCGGTAACCGGCTTGAAGCCCAGCGGCAGCGAAGCGTTGGCCAGATCCTTGACCGTACCGCTGACCTGGGCCACTTGGGACGTACCGTTACGGATCACCGACACGTTGATGACGCCCTTATCCTTGCTGCGGATCAACCCGGCACCTTTGGCGATGTCCGGTTGCAGCGCCGTCGAATTGAAGGTGTTGTAGTGAACCGTGACATCGCCGAATGTCTCCTGACGACTGGCCTTGATGGCATCTGTCGCCAGTGCAGGGATGCTGAGGCTTGTAATCAGCAGTAAACAGGCCGGACGGTACATGTCGCGTTCCTCGAAACGAAGCGTCACACGGCGATCTGGTGGTCCGTCAGGCCCGGGCTGGTGACGCGGTAGATGCCGATTTCACCCAACAGATTAGGCCATAGCTTGCTGGCCCACCCGTGACGGTGCTGCTGATCGACAGCCAGCCGGTCGAGTACTTGCGCATCCCGCTCGCGGCACAATTCCTCGAAGTCTTCGAAGGTGCAGAAGTGAATGTTGGGCGTGTTGTACCAGGTGTACGGCAGGAACTCGGAGACCGGCATGCGACCCTTGCTCGCCAGGTACCAGCGGCAGCGCCAGTGGCCGAAGTTCGGGAAGGTGATGATGCACTGACGGCCGACGCGCAGCATCTCGTCGAGGATCCGGTCCGGGTAATGCACCGCTTGCAGGGCCTGCGTCATGACCACGATGTCGAAACTGTTGCTGGCGAAGTTGCCCAGCCCCTTGTCCAGGTCCTGCTCGATGACATTGATGCCCTTGGCAACGCATTCGGCGATGTTGCCCGCGTCCTTTTCCAGCCCGTAGCCGGTGACCTGCTTGTGATCACGCAGCCAGGTCAGCAGCTCGCCATCACCGCAACCCAGGTCGAGCACACGGCTGCCAGCGGGAATCCATTCCTGGATGATTTCCAGATCGGCTCTCATGACATCCTCACAGCGAAATTCGATTCATGTAATTCCTGAAAGCCTGCAGGTAGCGCGGGATCGGAATCAGAAAGGCGTCGTGCCCTTGTGGCGCGTCGATTTCCAGGTAACAGACGTCCTTGCGGGCGGCCATCAGCGCGTCCACCAGTTCACGGGAGCGGGCCGGCGAGAAACGCCAGTCAGTGGTGAACGACATCACGCAGAACCGGGCGGTCGCGTTGGCGAAGGTCTTGGCCAGATCGTCGTTGAAGTTCGCCGCCGGGTCGAAATAGTCGAGCGCCTTGGTCATCAGCAGGTAGGTGTTGGCGTCGAAACGTCCGGAGAACTCTTCGCCCTGATAACGCAGGTAACTCTCGACCTGAAACTCGACGCTATGGAAGTCGTAGTTGAGTTTCTCGCTCTTGAGGCCACGGCCGAATTTCTCACCCATCGAGTCATCGGACAGGTAAGTGATGTGCCCGACCATCCGCGCCAGCATCAGGCCGCGCTTGGGGATCACACCGTGCTCCTGGAACGAGCCGCCATGAAACTCCGGATCGGTGAGGATGGCCTGACGCGCCACTTCGTTGAAGGCGATATTCTGTGCCGAGAGCTTGGGTGCCGAGGCGATTGCCAGGCAGTGGCGCACGCGCTCCGGGTAGCTGATGGTCCATTGCAGCGCCTGCATGCCGCCCAGGCTGCCGCCAATGACTGCTGCCCACTGCTGGATGCCCAGCGTATCGGCCAGACGAGCCTGGCTGTTGACCCAGTCTTCCACCGTCACGACCGGGAAGTTGGCACCGAATGGCTTGCCAGTCTCCGGATCGATGCTGCTGGGGCCGGTCGAGCCGTTGCAACCGCCGAGGTTGTTCAGGCTGACGACGAAGAACTTGTGGGTATCGATCGGCTTGCCGGGGCCGATGCAGCTGTCCCACCAGCCGGGCTTGCGATCATCGGCGCTGTGAAAACCCGCCGCATGATGGTGCCCGGACAGTGCGTGACAGATCAGCACCGCGTTGCTGGCGGTGGCGTTGAGTTCGCCGTAGGTTTCGTAAATCAGGTCGTAGGCAGGCAGCGACCGGCCACAGGCCAGCGCCAGAGGCTCGCTGAAATGGGCCAGTTGCGGTGTGACCAGACCGACAGAATCGTGGGGAAAGACCGTGGGCATCGACCCTGCTCTCGCATAAATGAGGCGTAAGTCTAAAGACCGTGGGGTGTAGCGGCAATAAGGGAATAACCGCCAGGCTGGCTCATCCCCCATAACAGACACTGCGTTTGATCGTGCCCGGCACCCGGGCACGATCATCATCAATGGTTTACATCAGCAGGCGCAGCACCTCTGGCATCGCGCTCATGGCGGCCAGATTGTTGATGACCAGCATGTCCAGCAGCTTGAGCACCAGGAAGGCCAGGATCGGCGAGATGTCCAGACCGCCAAGGTTAGGCACGATTCTGCGGAACGGCGCCAGTGCCGGCTCGCAGATCTGATTGACCAGTTCGGCGCCAGGATTGTGGCTGCCCGGCGCGACCCAGGACAAGATGACGCTGATGATCAGGGCGAAGAAAAAGATCTTCAGGAACAGCGCCGTCACACCAATGATCGCCCAGAGCAGCAAGTGCAGTGGATCGCCCGTGGTGCCGTACATCAGCAGCAGCGTCAGGGCCATCAGAATCATCTGCACGATGATCGCCAGCACCAGCGACGACATGTCCAGGCCGAATACGCTGGGAATGATGCGCCGCAGCGGCTTGAGCAGCGGTTGGGTCGCTTTGACGATGAACTGGCTCAGCGGGTTGTAGAAATTGGCGCGCACCAGTTGCAGCACGAAGCGCATCAGGATGATCAGCAGATAGAGACTGCCGAGCGTTTGCAGGACGTAAATTGCAGCGGTGTTCAATCCGATCATCAATCTGCTCCGAAAAGGATCTGGAAATTATTTGCCCAATTGCTCAGCCAGCTCGGCTGCGCGGTGGTCGGCGGCGGTCAGCGCGGTGTCTACCAGCGCTTCGAAACCACCGGCCTGGAATGCCTTGATAGCCGCCTCCGTGGTCCCGCCTGGCGAGGCGACACGACGGCGCAGCTCGCCTGCATCCACGTCGCTGCCAGTGGCGATCAACGCCGAGCCAAGCGCGGTTTGCAGGGTAAGTTTTTTGGCGATGTCTTCCGGCAGGCCGAGCTTCACGCCTGCGGCAGTCATCGCTTCCATCATGAGAAAAAAGTACGCAGGACCGCTGCCGGAGACCGCGGTCACGGCATCCATGTGCTTTTCCTGTTCGACCCAGACCGCAATCCCGACCGCCGACAGCAGTTGCTCGGCCTGTTCGCGTTGCGTGGCGCTGACTTGTCCGATGGCGTACAGCCCGCTTGCGCCCTGACGCAGCAGCGACGGTGTGTTGGGCATGCAGCGTACCACCGGCTGCTCGCCAAGCCACGACGTGATGCTGGCACAGGTGATACCGGCGGCCACCGAGACGATCAACTGGTGGCTTTCAAGGCTGGGCTTGAGCGCCTGGCAAACGGTTTTCATCAGTTGCGGTTTGACCGCCAGCACGACGACATCCGCGCCCTTGATGGCGTCGGCGTTGTCGGCAAACACCTGGATGCCATGTTCGGTCGCGATCCGCTCGCGGGTTTCGGCGCCCGGTGCGCTGGCGCAGATCATGGACGCTTCCACGCCTTGCGCACGCAGGCCGCCGATCAGGCTGGCGGCCATGTTTCCGGCGCCGATGAAGGCGATACGAGTCTTGCTCATGAAAGAGGGTCCTTGTGTGGAGAGTTAGGGCTGACCGTAGTCGCGTGCGCCAAACAGGGCGGTGCCGATCCGCACCCAGGTCGCGCCTTGGGCGATGGCGGCTTCCAGGTCGTGGCTCATGCCCATGGACAGCGTGTCGAGCGGCAGGTCCAGTTGTTTCTGCAGCGTGCGCACGGCCGCGAAGGCTGCTTCCTGCTCTGCCCGGTCTTCGGTGGGCTCGGGAATGGCCATCAGGCCCCGCAGCTTCAAGCGCGGCAGGTCGCTGATGGCGGCGGCCAGCGCGGGCAGGTCTTCGGGCGTACAGCCGGATTTGCTGGCCTCGCCACTGACATTCACCTGAATGCAGATGTTGAGCGGCTCCAGGCCTTCAGGGCGTTGCTCGGACAGGCGTTGAGCGATTTTCAGGCGGTCCACGGAATGTACCCAGGCGAAGTGTTCGGCGATAGCACGCGTCTTGTTCGACTGAATGGGGCCAATGAAGTGCCAGCACAAGGGCAGGTCGGCCAATTCGGCCTGTTTGCCCAATGCTTCCTGTAGGTAGTTCTCGCCAAAATCCCGCAGGCCGGCGGCGTACGCTTCACGCAGCGCGCTGGAAGGCTTGGTTTTGCTCACCGCCAACAGGCCGACCGAGGCCGGATCGCGCTGTGCCGTGACAGACGCTGTACGAATTCGCTGTTCGAGCGTTGAAATGTTCGCTGCTATCGTGGACATTGATTTGCGCCAGCAGGGCTAAAGTCTGCGGCATTCTATGTGATTGGGGAGCTGTATGGATATTACCGAGCTGCTGGCCTTCAGTGCCAAACAGGGCGCATCGGACTTGCACCTCTCTGCAGGTCTGCCGCCGATGATCCGGGTTGACGGCGATGTGCGGCGAATCAACCTGCCACCGCTCGATGCGAAAGAAGTCAAAGCGCTGATTTACGACATCATGAACGACAAGCAGCGCCAGGACTTCGAGGAAGATCTGGAGACTGACTTTTCCTTCGAAGTGCCAGGGGTTGCGCGGTTTCGGGTCAACGCGTTCAACCAGAATCGCGGTGCTGGCGCGGTGTTCAGGACCATCCCTTCCAGGATTCTGAGCATGGAAGAGTTGGGCATGGGAAGTGTGTTTCGCAAGATTACAGACGTCCCGCGTGGTCTGATTCTGGTCACCGGGCCGACCGGCTCTGGCAAATCGACCACCCTGGCGGCGATGATCGATTACCTCAACAGCAACAAGCATCACCATATCCTGACCATCGAAGACCCTATCGAATTCGTTCACGAGTCCAAGAAGTGCCTGGTCAACCAGCGCGAAGTGCATCGCGACACGCTGGGTTTCTCGCAAGCCTTGCGCTCGGCGCTACGTGAAGACCCGGACGTGATTCTGGTCGGCGAGCTGCGCGACCTGGAAACCATCCGCCTGGCGCTGACGGCCGCCGAGACCGGCCACCTGGTGTTCGGCACTCTGCACACCACGTCGGCCGCCAAGACCATCGACCGGGTCGTGGACGTGTTCCCCGCCCAGGAAAAATCCATGATCCGCTCGATGCTGTCCGAGTCCCTGCATGCAGTGGTCTCGCAGTCATTGCTCAAGAAGGTAGGCGGTGGGCGCGTTGCGGCTCACGAGATCATGATGGGCACGCCAGCGATCCGTAACCTGATTCGCGAAGACAAGGTGGCGCAGATGTACTCGGCGATCCAGACCGGTGGGTCGGTGGGCATGCAGACGCTGGACATGTGCCTGGCCGATCTGGTCAAGAAGGGACTGATTACACGCGAGAGCGCCCGTGAGCGGGCCAAGGTGCCTGACAACTTCTAAGTGTGGTGTGAGGGAAGGGAAGAGCAGGCCTGCGCGACGGCAGGCCTTGAGGGGACGATCAGCGCTGCACGACCCGCATTTGCGGAGCCTGTTTAGGCAGCACGCGCTTGGCAATCTTGTAATGGCTGCTCCAGTACGGCTTGTTCAGCGTATCGACGGTGACCGCCTTGCCGCGACGCGGCGCGTGAACGAATTTGCCTTCACCCAGATAGATCGCTACGTGATTGACGTTGCGGCTCTTGATGTTGAAGAACAGCAGGTCACCTGGTTTCAGGTCTTTGCGATCGACTGTCTGACCGTGGCCCTGAGCCATGGCGTTGGACGTGCGTGGCAGATCCACTTCGCGAACGTCGCTGTAGGCGTACTTCACCAGCCCGCTGCAATCAAGGCCTTTGCCCGGTGTGGTGCCGCCCCAGCGGTAGGGCGTACCGACCGTCTGCAGCGCACGTTTCACAACGGCGTTACCCTGTTTGCCATTAACGGCGGTCAAGGCCTGTGCCTTGGTGGCCTTGGCGGAATTCTTGCGCGAAACCGGCGTCTGAACGGCGCGGGCATTTCGCGTGGCATGAGGAGCGACAGTGGCTTCCTGAGGGGTGTTGCGGGTAGCGATCACGGGCGAAAGATGGTTTTTTGCGGTGTAACCCGAGAAGCTCGCAGGAAGTTGTTGCTCACGATTGGTGGCGTGGGCGGCCAGTGGCATAAATAGGCAAATGGTTAGCCATGTCTTGAAAAAAGGACGCATTCGGCAGGGCTCATAGTGGTCAGCGCGCAACTTTATAACAGCTTTTTTGAAAATTCTGACCCCATTTGTCGAGTGAATCACAGTGGCATCATTGCGTTTTGTGCGAGAGACTCTTTCCTTTTTCGGGTTAATCCCTTTGACGTCAAGGGTTTGGCTGATCGGTGAGAGGTTCGGTGCCATACGTCGGAAGACGGCGGTGGAGTCACAAAATTGTTATCTATTTTTTTCTATTGGCTCAAAGAGGGTACAAATGAACGGCTATCGGTCCGACACGCACAGCAAGGTCATGGGGTATCTGTTGTGGATTCTGGGGTTCCTGGGCGCGCACCGTTTTTACTACGGAAAGCCGGTAACCGGGACAATCTGGTTCTTTACATTCGGGCTATTGGGCATCGGCTGGCTGATTGACCTGTTCCTGATCCCGTCGATGGATCGCGAGGCCGATCTGCGCTTCACGCCCGGTTCCACCGACTACAGCCTGGCGTGGATTCTGCTGACCTTCCTTGGCCTGTTCGGCGTGCACCGCATGTACATGGGCAAGTGGATTACCGGGGTTATCTACCTGTGCACAGGCGGGTTGTTCCTGATCGGCATCCTGTATGACTTCTGGACGCTTAATAACCAGGTCTCGATGGAGAATGCACGACGCGGCTGATATCTGGTGGGCATGCCTCCCGTGGCGCTCTGCGTCAGACCTTACGGCCAGGCGCGGAGCGTGGTTACGATCAGGAGGTACTTCAGCGGCTATAACTGATCCGTCCATCCACCAGCGTGTAGCGCACCGAGCCCGGCAGGCAGTGGCCGATGAATGGGCAGTTTTCGCCTTTGGACAGCCAGGTCTCGCCTGCGAGGGTTGAAGCCGTCGGATCGAACAGGACGATGTCCGCCGGTGCGCCTGCGCTCAGCTTGCCGGCAGGCAGGCGCAAGGCACTGGCCGGGCCGCTGCTCAGGCGGGCGATCAGGGTTGGTAGGTCCAGCAGGCCATCCTCAACCAGCGTCATCGCCAGCGGCAACAACAGTTCGACGCTGCTGATGCCCGGCTCGGTGGCTCCGAAGGGCGCAAGCTTGGCGTCACGCTCGTGGGGCTGGTGGTGGCTGGAGATGGCTTGAATCACACCGGACTTTACGGCTTCACGCAGGCCATCGCGGTCGGCGCGGGTGCGTAGCGGGGGCTGGACGTGATACAGGCTGGAGAAGTCGATGAGCGCTTCGTCCGTCAGGATCAGCTGATACAGCGCTACGTCCGCCGTGACGGGTAGGCCGCGGGCCTGCGCCTGAGCGATCAGCGCCGCGCCGCGAGCGCTGGTCAACTGGCTGAAGTGGGCGCGGACGCCGCTTTGCTCGACCAGCAGCAGATCGCGGGCCAGTGCCACAGTCTCAGCGGTTTCCGGAATGCCTGCGAGGCCGAGGAAGCTCGCCATCGGGCCCTCGTGAGCCAGACCGCCTTGCGCCAGGTCGCGATCCTGCGAGTTGAAAATCACCGTCAGGTCGAAGGTGGCAGCATATTCCAGCGCCCGGCACAGCGTACGGGTGTTGCTGAAGCTGTTCAGGCCGTTGCCGAAGGCCACGCAGCCTGCGTCGCGTAGCGCAATCAGTTCGGCCAGTTGTTCGCCTTCCAGACCCTTGCTCAGTGCTCCGATCGGGAACACCTTGCTGAAACCGGCTTCGCGAGCGCGGTCCAGAATCAGTTCAGCCACCGCCGAGGTGTCCAGAACCGGTTTGGTGCGCGGCGGGCAGCACAGGCTGGTCACGCCGCCTGCGGTTGCCGCACGTGTTTCGCTGGCGATGCTGCCCTTGCGGCTGTAACCCGGCTCACGCAAAGAGACATTCAGGTCTACAAGTCCAGGCGCTGCCACAAGACCGCTGGCATCAACGGTTTGCGTCGCCTCGAAACCGGCCGGTGCTGCGCCGATAGCCAGGACCTTGCACGCTTCGATGTGCAGATCGGTGATGGTATCCAGACCGCTGGCCGGATCGATGACGCGAGCGCCGAGAATACTGAGCTTCACAGGGCGTTCTCCTGCTCGAACTGTCGTTGTGCGGTTTGTCCGCTCATGGCCATGGAGAGCACCGCCATGCGGATTGCGATGCCGTAGGTCACTTGATTGAGAATCACCGAATGCGCCCCGTCGGCCACTGCCGACTCGATTTCCACGCCGCGATTGATCGGGCCCGGGTGCATCACGATGGCATCGGGTTTTGCGACGGCCAGGCGTGCGGTGGTCAGGCCGAACAAGCGGTAGAACTCGCCTTCGCTGGGCAGCAGGCCGCCGGTCATGCGTTCGCGTTGCAGGCGCAGCATGATGACCACGTCTACGTCCTTCAAGCCTTCGTTCAGGTCGGTGTAAACCTTGACGCCGTATTGCTCGATGCCGACCGGCAACAGGGTTTTCGGCCCGATCACGCGGATGTCAGGGCAGCCCAGCGCCTTGAGCGCGAGCATGTTGGAGCGCGCCACGCGGGAGTGCAGGATATCGCCGACGATGGCCACCGACAGATTTTCGAAACCGCCCTTGTGACGACGAATCGTCAGCATGTCGAGCATGCCCTGAGTCGGGTGCGCATGACGTCCGTCACCACCGTTGATGATCGCAACGTCCGGGCACACGTGCTCGGCAATGAAGTGCGCGGCGCCTGAATCGGCGTGGCGCACGACGAACATGTCGGCGGCCATGGCCTCAAGGTTGCGTAACGTGTCGAACAGCGTCTCGCCCTTGCTGGTGGACGAGGTCGAGACGTTCAGGGTGATCACGTCGGCCGACAGGCGCTGGGCTGCCAGCTCGAACGTGGTGCGGGTGCGGGTCGAATTCTCGAAGAACACGTTGCACACCGTCTTGCCACGCAACAACGGGACTTTCTTCACCGCCCGTGCGCCGACTTCGAGAAACGAGTCGGCGGTGTCGAGGATTTCGGTGAGCAGCTCGCGGGGCAAGCCGTCCAGAGACAGGAAATGGCGCAACTGCCCCTGATGGTTCAGTTGCAGCGGGCGCTTGGCGTCGAGAGGCGTCATCGCAATGGACTCTTAGAGGGCGGTTGAGAGGTCTTGGAGTTCGAGCGCCAGAGGCTCTGGTCCGGACAGCTTGATGCGTTCCTGCGGGGCGAGAGGCAGGGTCGCGCCCACCACGTCGGGACGGATCGGCAGTTCGCCGGCGTCCAGGTCCAGCAGGCAGACCAGCGTGACACTGGCCGGGCGACCGTAGTCGAACAGCTCGTTGAAGGCGGCGCGAATGGTCCGGCCACTCATCAGCACGTCATCGATCAGCACCAGGTGCTGGCCTTCGATCTCGAACGGCAGCTCTGACGGGCGTACCTGCGGATGCAGGCCATTCTGGCTGAAATCGTCGCGGTAGAAGGAAACGTCCAGTGTGCCCAGCGCAGCAGGGTTGTCCAGCGCCTTGAGCAACGCCTGAGCGACCCAGACACCGCCGGTGCGGATACCGATAAAACGAGGGTCGCTGATGCCGCGCTTGCTCAGGTGAGCGTTCAGGTCAGTGGCCATCTGACGAATCAGTTCGGCGGGGTTTGGCAGACTCATGGTTGCTCCTTGAGGGCTCGAGCGGCGGCCGACGGTGAGGCGTCGCTCAGGCGTAAACGTGGAATCCGGGTATCTCGAAGCTGTGCGGACGCAAAAAGTCACGCATTCAACAGCTCGGCGTTCTCATCCAGCCATCCTTGCAACAGCAACGCGGCGGCAATGGCGTCGACCGGATTGTCGCGGTAGCTGCCTTTCTGGCCGCCTCGGGCCATGCGCTCGCCTTTGGCTTCGAACGTGGTCAGGCGTTCGTCATGGGTGTAGACCGTCACGCCGAAACGGCCATTGAGCTTGCGCGAGAACTTCTCGGCCAGGTCGCTCATGTTACTGCGCGTGCCGTCCATGTTCAGTGGCAGGCCGACCACGATGGCGTCGGGTTGCCATTCCTTGATCAGCGCCTGCACCTTGTCCCAGTCCGGGATGCCGTTCTGTGCTTTGAGCGTACACAGTTCGCGGGCCTGGCCGGTGATGGCCTGGCCGACTGCAACGCCGATCTGTTTGGTGCCGAAATCAAACCCCAGCAGCAGGCGCAATGCGGCCATCAGGCGTGCCCTGCCTGAGTCGACAACAGGCTGAGGTTGATGCCCAGCCGTGCAGCGGCGGCATCCAGGCGCTGCTCACTGTCCACGTCGAACAGGATGGCCGGGTCGAACGAACAGGTTAGCCAGGCGTTGGCTGCCATCTCGGCGTCCAGCTGGCCTGCGTCCCAGCCTGCGTAACCCAGGGTGATCACATTTTGATCAGGGCCGTAGCCATCGGCGATGGAGAACAGCACGTCCTGCGACGTGGACAGCGAAATGCCACCCAGATCGACGGTCGCCTGGAATATCTGGCCGCTGGGATGCAGAACGAAGCCGCGATCGGTCTGGACCGGCCCACCGGAGTGAATCGGGATCTGCTGGCAACGTACCGGGGCCGGAAGCTCCGGCCGCAGTTGTTCGAGCACATCGGCCAGGGTCAGGCTTTGCGGGCGGTTGATCACCAGCCCCATTGCGCCATTGGCGTTGTGCTCGACGATGTAGGTCAAGGTCTGCGAGAAGTTCTCGTCGTGCATGTGCGGCATGGCGATCAAGAACTGATGCTTGAGGTAACTCGGAGAGACTTTTTTCATGAGCCCTAGTGTGGCGTTGAGCCGCGTCGCTGACAACTGTCAGTTATGCGTGTGTCAGCAGGATTGACCAAAAAGCATCAATTGCTTGAAAGCTTGTCGCCGCGGGCAAATTTCCAGGTGCGGATGATCTCCAGCCGGTCGATATCGGCCAGATCGCCGGTGAACGGCGCAAATGGTGCCGCCAGTCGCACGATTCGCTGGGCTGCCTGGTCCAGCAACGGCTGCCCCGACGATTCAAGCACCAGCACTTCGTACAGCGAACCGTCGCGATTGATCGAGACCAATAGCCGCAGGTTGCCGTAGATTTGCTTGCGGCGGGCTTCTTCCGGGTAATTCAGGTTGCCGACCCGCTCGACCTTCTTGCGCCAGTCATCTTTGTACCAGGCACCCTTGTCGCGCATCGTCGATGCTGCGTTCAGGCGATGGATCTTCGGGCGCTTGGCATACAACTGTTGCTCGGCGGAGAGTTCGGCTTCGAGGCTGGCGATTTCATTGCTCAGATCCGCACTGTCAAAGGTCGGCGCGGTCTTGGCGGTGGGTTCGGGTTTGACTTCTTCGCGTTTGGCGACGGTTTTCTGCTGGCTCGGCGCAGTGGTCGCGACCGCGGTTTTCGGCGCTTCCTGCTTGACGACCGGCTTGCTGGCCGGAGGCGGCGTGACTTTGTTGACCTTGGTGTCCTGGTAGGGCGCGATCTCGGTGGTTTTCAGCGTTTCAGCCTTGTCCAGCGTGCCGCTGCCCTGCTGGTCGTCCTGCGCCAGGAAGTCTGCCTGTTTGGGCTTTTCGTCGCTCTTGAACGTCGCCAGAGTGATTTCCAGGGTCTGCGAGATCTGCTCGGGCTTTACGTAGGTGAAGCCCACACCAAGGATGATCGCCAGATGGATCAAGGCGGCGATCATCATGGTGAAACCCAGGCGATCGACCGGACGCACTCCGACGCTCGAGAGTTCCAGCGGTAGGTCGTTTCTGGCCATCGATGTCATTGGCGGTTCAGCATCTCGTCAGCCTGCATGTCAAAATCCGTGTCGTGTTACAGGTGGCGCATGATAACGCAATGTGCGATGCCGCTCCGGTCCGGATCGGACGAAGGGGCATCTTACGGTGTGCTGTCGGCTGGCGAATCCGCTATCAGGCCGACCGCGCCTGCAGTTTCTTCTCGATCGCGTCCATCAGCAGACCGCCGATGTCGGTGCCGAACGCGTTATCGATCTCGCGGATGCAGGTCGGGCTGGTGACGTTGATTTCGGTGAGGTGCTCGCCGATGACGTCGAGGCCCACGAACAGCAGGCCTTTTTCACGCAACGTCGGGCCGATCTGTTCCGCGATCCAGCGATCCTTGTCGCTCAGCGGCCGCGCTTCGCCCCGACCACCTGCGGCCAGGTTGCCACGGGTTTCGCCTGCGGCTGGAATGCGCGCCAGGCAATACGGAACCGGCTCGCCATCGACCATCAGAATACGCTTGTCGCCGTCCTTGATTGCCGGCAGATAACCCTGCGCCATGATCTGTTGCGTGCCGTGGGCGGTCAGGGTTTCCAGGATCACCGAGAGGTTGGGATCACCTGCGCGGTGGCGGAAGATCGACGCGCCGCCCATGCCGTCCAGCGGCTTGAGGATCACGTCGCCATGCTGCTCGGCGAATTCGCGGATGATGTCGGACCGACGGCTGACCAGCGTCGGCGGGGTGCACTGCGGGAACAGCGTAGCGAACAGCTTCTCGTTGCAGTCACGCAGGCTCTGCGGCTTGTTGACCACCAGCACGCCCGCCCGCTCGGCCTGCTCCAGCAGGTAAGTGGCGTAAACGAACTCCATGTCGAACGGCGGATCCTTGCGCATCAGGATCACGTCCAGATCGTCCAGCCCGGCGTCGACTTCGGCCTCGAATTCGAACCATTTGCCCGGATCGGCGAACACCTTGAGCGGTTTCATGCGGGCGCGAGCCTGACCTGCGTTCTGATACAGGTCCTTCTGCTCCATGTAAAACAGTGTCCAGCCGCGCGCCTGTGCGGCAAGCAGCATGGCCAGCGAACTGTCCTTTTTATAGGAGATGCGCTCAATGGGGTCCATGACAATCCCTAGGCGAACGCTCATGGGCAATATCCTCTGATCGATAAGGGCCGTGACGGCCGTGAAATTGGCGTCAGGGTGGCGCTCCGTTTGCTCCGGGTCAAGGGGCAGACATGCAGCGGCGCACTTTATGGATTGACCGGGGAGAGTGTGCTAAAAAGGCTCGGCATCCGGTCTACGATCCTTATGGATCCGTAAAGCCATACCATCAGGCTCCCAGTGCTTTGCAGAACGCGCAAAAATTCGCTGCGGCGATGGAAGAGCAGATATGGAACAGCACCCCACAGCCTTGAAAGTCATGGTCATCGACGACTCGAAGACCATTCGCCGCACCGCCGAAACGCTGCTGAGAAACGTCGGCTGTGAAGTCATCACGGCCGTCGACGGTTTTGACGCGCTGGCCAAGATTGCCGATAACCACCCACGCATTATATTCGTCGATATCATGATGCCGCGTCTGGACGGTTATCAGACCTGTGCCCTGATCAAGAACAACCGGGCCTTCAAGTCCACGCCTGTGATCATGCTGTCCTCCAAGGACGGGCTGTTCGACAAGGCCAAGGGGCGGATCGTCGGGTCGGACCAGTTTCTGACCAAGCCTTTCAGCAAGGAAGAACTGCTCAGCGCGATCAAGGCTCATGTGCCGAGCTTCGTTGCAGTAGAACAACACATACCGTGATGCCCGCGCCCATTGCTCGCGTGCTCGCAACTGACGGGGAACACCCATGGCTCGAATACTGATCGTCGATGATTCGCCGACTGAAATGTACAAACTCACCGGCATGCTGGAAAAGCATGGCCATGAAGTGCTGAAGGCTGAAAATGGCGCGGACGGCGTGGCCCTGGCTCGCCAGGAAAAACCCGATGCGGTGTTGATGGACATCGTGATGCCCGGGCTCAACGGCTTTCAGGCCACGCGCCAGCTGACCAAGGACGCCGACACCGCCATGATCCCGGTGATCATGATCACCACCAAGGATCAGGAGACCGACAAGGTCTGGGGCAAGCGCCAGGGTGCTCGCGATTACCTGACCAAGCCGGTCGATGAAGACACCCTGATGAAAACCCTGAACGCGGTGCTGGCCGGCTGATCGCCGGAGTCTGGTCATGGCCGAGCCACGCACAGCCTTTGAAATGCTTCTGGACATCGATCGGCGGTGCCGGTCACTGGCGGCCGGGTTGCCGCTGCAGCAAGCCCATCAGCAGGATTGGGTCGGCATTGGTTTCAGAATGGGCGAGCAGCGTTTCGTGGCGCCTATCGGCGAGATCGCCGAAATCCTGCATGAGCCACGGCATGCGGCGTTGCACGGAGTAAAACCCTGGGTTGTGGGCATCGCCAATCTACGCGGGCGACTGCTGCCCCTTACCGACCTGTGCGGGTTCTTCGGGCATGAGTTGTCGCCGGTGCGCAAGCAGCGCCGCGTGCTGGTGGTGGAACATCAGGATGCGTTCGCCGGTCTGCTGGTGGATGAAGTGTTCGGCATGCAGCATTTCAGTCAGTTGAGCCTGATTCCGGAGGCGCAGGGCACGCCCGATCCGCGTCTGGTGCCCTTTTTGCGCGGGCAGTTCATTCGCGAACAGGCCTGGCTGGTGTTCAGTCCGTGGGCACTGGTGAAATCCGACGAGTTCCTGGATGTAGCGTTCTAGAAGAGCGAAGTGGCCCGGTGTCGACGGGTCTGTTTTGTGTCACGAATCGCAGTTGGTCCAGGCGGGGGCCTGATTTAAATGAGTAAGACAGGCAGGTCAATGGAAGGCGTACGCAGCCGTACACAGATTGTTGTGCTGTTCTTCGCGCTTATCGTTTTCATCATGTTGCTGTTCGCCAACTTCGCC
>NZ_MUIO01000220.1 GCF_002087235.1 Pseudomonas floridensis
GATCCAGACCGCTGAGTCTCAGTGTGGTGATGAAAAAAGACAAACACAGCAATAATTTGGCGCCTCAGTTCCTTCATGAGGTCCGTGGTAAAAAAAAGCCGAGCCGGGTGCGCCCCAGCCACCAGCTGTCTGAGAAGGGAGGAAAGGTGATGATCAGCGTCAATGGCGAAGAACGGCGGGCGACGCTGAGCAACCGCCGTATCAGCAGCGCCAGCTATAACCAGTTCGAATACCAGATCTACGATGCACCCAAAGCCGCCGAAAGCGAAAAGCCCAAGCCAGGACAGGAGTTCGATTCGCTGTGGGGCTCGCTGTAGCCGCCGCAATCGCTCACGCAATCACGGCAGCACACGATGCTGTCAGCGCCTGGCTTCGCGGTCGCGGAAACCCAGCAGATACAGAACCCCGTCCAGCCCCAGCGTCGAGATCGCCTGTTTGGCCGATTGTTTGACCAATGGCTTGGCACGAAATGCCACGCCCAGCCCGGCAATCGCCAGCATGGGAAGATCGTTGGCGCCGTCGCCGACCGCAATGGTCTGCTCCAGGCTCAAGCCTTCCTTGTGCGCCAGCTCGCGCAATAGATCGGCCTTGCGCTTGGCATCGACGATAGGCTCGACCGCCACGCCGGTGACCTTGCCGTCTTCAACTTCCAGCTCGTTGGCAAACACGTAATCGATGCCCAGCTTCGCCTGCAGCTGTTTGGCGAAATAGGTGAAGCCACCGGACAGAATCGCTGTCTTGTAGCCCAGACGCTTGAGTTCGGCGAACAGGGTTTCGGCCCCTTCGGTCAGTCGCAACGATGCGCCGATTTCGTCCAGCACGCTGACATCCAGCCCCTTGAGCAGGGCCAGACGTTCCTTGAAGCTGGCGCTGAAATCCAGTTCGCCACGCATGGCCCGCTCGGTGATTTCAGAAACCTGCTCGCCGACGCCCGCAGCTTTGGCCAGTTCATCGATGACTTCGGCTTCGATCAGCGTTGAGTCCATGTCGAACACGGCAAGGCGACGATTGCGCCGGAACAGCGAATCCTGCTGAAACGCGATGTCGACGTTCAGGTCCTGCGCCACGCTGAGGAATTCGGCCTGCATGGCTTTCAGATCACCCGGCTCGCCGCGCACGGAAAATTCGATACAGCCCTTGCCCTTGTCGGCAGGTGTATCGAGCGGCATGCGCCCGGACAGACGATCGATCTGATCGATGTTCAGGCCGTATTTGGCAGTGATGGAGCTGACGCACTGCAACTGCTCGGCCGTCACCTTGCGGGTCAACAGCGTCACGATATGACGCGCCTTGCCCTGGCCTTCGACCCAGTGCTGGTAATCCTGCTCGGACACCGCCGTGAAGCGCACCTGCTGGTCCAGCTTGTAAGCGGTGAACAGGATGTCCTTGAGCACGGAAGAACCCTGCTCGGTATCCGGAATTTCAACCAGTATGCCGAACGACAGGGTGTCGTGGATCACCGCCTGACCAATATCGAGAATGTTCACGCCACCTTGGGCAAGGACGCCGGTGATGGCCGCAGTGAGACCGGGACGGTCTACACCGGTGATGTTAATCAGGACGATTTCGCGCAAGGCGCACCCCCGCAGTGGAAAAAAACCGCATTCTAACCACTTTCAGTGACCATCGGGCACAGGCAGCGCTTTGCCGCTACAGGGTCGGTCGTTATACTGCGCGGCAACTTCACCGAAAGAGCCGTGCTCTGTGAACCGGCCCACGCCCGTTAAAACCGATAATTTCTTCCTGCTCATCTTTCGTGCCCTGCGTCATCGCCGAGTACCGATTGCTTTGCGCATTGCCAGCCATAACGTGATCCTGGTCGCTTTGGCGCTGGTGATCTACGCCGGAGTCATGGGTCTGCAGTTCAAGCAGGCCATGCATGAACAGGCCGATGCGCTGGGGCAGGCCCTGACGACCCAGACCGCCACCTCGGCTACCGAGCTGTTGGTGTCCAACGACATCCTCAGTCTCAACGTGCTGCTGGGCAATCTGGTCAAGAATCCACTGGTGGCCCACGCGGCGATCTACAGTGTGGATAACCGCATCCTTGCGGAAGCCGGCCAGCGCCCGAAAAACGGGCTTCTGGGTGAGGCTCAGGGCTTGTACGAAATCAAGATCACGTTCCAGGACGTGATGGCAGGCCACTTGCGCATCAGCCTGGACATGTCGCAGTTCCAGCAACCGATGACCATTAGCCTGCAAAGCATGGGCATATTGGCGGGCATCCTGCTGGCACTGGCCTTGGCCCTGAGCCTGCGCCTGGGCCGTCACATCTCCACACCGCTGATGCAGATGCGCATCTGGCTGCGCGACATCGACCCGTACACCCCGGCAACCGACCGTCAGGATGAAATCGGCGACCTGGCCCGTCAGTTGCGTACTTCTTTTGCCCCGCCCGTCCCGGAACCAGAACCGGTGCCGGAGCCCGAGTATGACGAGGACGAGGGCGACGACCCCTATCTGGAGCCGGAAGACAAACCGGGCCCGTCCTTCTCGGCACGCGACACAGCCCCAGTGGCCAAGCCTCGCCTGCCTGCACCGCCAGTACAGCGCCGCATCGTTGCCGAGGAAGATGAAGAGGACGATGGTGACGACCCGTTCGCCGAGCTGCGCGACACGGCCGACACAACAGCATCGGCGCCGGTCACCCGTCCGGTCGCCGCACCGGTGGTTTCGAGCGAACCGCAGCACAGCGCCGTACTGGCCGTGCAACTGGGCGCTCAGGATCAACTGCGTCGTCTGCCCCGCGCCCGTCTCACCGAATTGCTGCAGCGCTATCGTGATTGCCTGGATCAGGCTGCCTCACTGTACGAGAGCGAGTTGCACACCCTGAATGACGGCAGCACCTTGATGCTGTTTCACAGTCAGGAAAGCGGCGAGGACTACCTGACCAACGCGATCTGCTGTGGCGAACTGCTTCGTGCGCTGAGCCATGCCTTGCAGATCGAAGTGGCCGACAGCGGCATCACCCTGCAATTGCAGCTGGGTCTGACGCTGGGTGACGGATTGAGTGGCCTGAGCCAGATCGACCTGCTGCTTACCGAGACCGCTCAGGATGCGCTGGCCCTGTCGCAACATAGCCGCAACCTGCTGCTGGTCGAACGCAAGATCAATGACGACGCCCTGATCCGCCAGCGCGCCCGCATTCGGCCCATCGCCAGCCCGGAAGGCGCCTGCTGCGTCGAACGCCTGATGGAGCCCTATCCCTCCATGCTGGAACGCCAGCTGGCGCGGATGCACGAGACGAACAAGGTCTGAGAGTCCGCAGGCATGTCGCCGGTGACGTTCTGCGTCACGGGCTCTGCAGACATGTGGATCAGGTCACCTTTGCCCTGTTAAGGCGATATTGACCTGAGCCACGGTTCCGATGGCCCCCCTTGATCCTCACCCACCAGAAACAACGCCCAATAAAAAGCCCGCATCACTGCGTAATGCTGTTCACTT
>NZ_MUIO01000221.1 GCF_002087235.1 Pseudomonas floridensis
GGCAGACCGCCACCGCCTTGACTCACGGCACACGATTGACGGCTGTCGGGCATCCGCCTTGCTACTTACTCCCCGGCAAACGGCACCAGTGAATCCAGCAGCCACGACCCCGCCGGCCCCAGGCTGCGCTGAAATGACCAGATGACGTCCACCGCCGAACGGCGCGGCCATCCCGACACGTTCAACTCCTTCAGCAAGCCGCCGGAGTAGCGCGACACCAACCAGCGCGGCAATGCCGACCAGCCAAAGCCGAACGCGGCCATGTCCATCAGCAAAAGATAATTGGGCGCAGACCAGTGCCGGTGACCGCTGGTGGGCAGGTCGTCGGTGGGCACGCTCTGTTCGACCAGCGTATTGAGGCGCAATGCACGGTAACGCGCCAGTTGCTGGTAATCGACCCGCTCCAGCGCAGCCAGCGGATGGGTGTGCGACACGAATAGCCCGAAGTCGGCGCTTTCATCAATGGTCGCGTGGCCAATCTCGGGCGGATAACGTGTCTGGGCCGACAGCAGGCCCAGCGATGCCCTGCCCGACTGCACCAGACTGATCGCATCGCCATGTTCGGCGAACACGCACTCCATTTCGAGCTCGGGGAAACGCTGGTCCAGCTCGGTCATCAGGCGTTC
>NZ_MUIO01000222.1 GCF_002087235.1 Pseudomonas floridensis
GCGCAGGTGCTGGAAAGCATGAGAGCGCACAACGAAGGCTTTACCGGGTTCTCGTTGCGCCAGAGCCAGCTGCATGCCGAATATTTCCGCGATCACCCTCTGACGGCTGAAGAGCAGGCGCACTTCGAAGAACTGGCGAAAACCTCGATTGCCGAACAGGCCGAACTGGAAGCGACTGAAGAAGTGGTGGATTTCGACACCTTCGTCGGGTCGTATCAGGCGAGTATTCTGGCGATCAGTAACTGAGGGCTGGAATACGAACCACTAGGGGGAGGCGGCTTCTCGGCCGCTCCATCAGCGACTGAACTGACGCCATCGCCAGCAAGCTGCCTCCCACGGTTTTTACGTCAGACGTCGATCAAATCGCCTTCTCGAATATCTTCGAATTACGCTGGTAGTTATACAACGACGCACGGGCGCTTGGCAGGCGGTCGACGCTGCTTGGCTCGAAGCCACGCTCGCGGAACCAGTGCGCTGTGCGCGTCGTCAGCACGAACAACGTCTTGAGCCCCAGCGCGCGGGCGCGGTTTTCGATGCGCTCGAGCAATTCATCGCCACGTCCGCCATGACGGTATTCGGGATTGACCGCCAGACACGCCAGCTCACCGGCCTGCGAGTCGGCAATCGGATACAGCGCAGCACAGGCGATGATCAGACCTTCGCGCTCGACCACGCTGAACTGGGTGATCTCGCGCTCCAGCACTTCGCGTGAGCGACGCACCAGAATGCCCTGCTCTTCCAGCGGCGTGATCAGGTCCATCAACCCGCCCACATCCTCGATCGCCGCTTCGCGAACCAGCTCGAATTGCTCTTGCGCCACCAGCGTACCGCCACCGTCGCGAGTGAACAGTTCGGTCAACAGAGAGCCGTTTTCGGCGTAACTGACGATATGACTGCGACCCACGCCGCCACGACAGGCCTCGGCCGCTGCATCGAGCAATTCAGCCTGATAATTGCTGCCCAGCCGCTGCAAATGCGCCGGCACCTGCTGCGGACGCAGTTCGCGCACCAGATGGCCTTGCTCATCCAGCAAGCCGGTTTCAGCGCCGAACAACAGCAGCTTGTCGGCCGCCAGATCGATGGCCGCACGGGTGGCGACGTCTTCACAGGCCAGATTGAAGATTTCGCCGGTGGGTGAATAGCCCAGCGGCGACAACAGCACGATATGGCGCTCGTCCAGCAAACGGTTGATACCCTTGCGGTCGACTCGGCGCACTTCGCCGGTGTGCTGATAATCGACGCCTTCCAGCACGCCGATAGGACGCGCCGTCACCACATTGCCGCTGGTGACCCGCAGACGCGAGCCCTGCATCGGCGAGGCGGCCATGTCCATCGACAAGCGCGCCTCAATGGCGATGCGCAACTGACCGACAGCATCGATCACGCATTCCAGGGTTTCGGTGTCGGTGATGCGCATATCGCGGTGGAAGCGCGGCGTGATACCGCGTTGTGCCAGACGGCTCTCGATCTGCGGGCGCGAGCCATGGACCAGCACCAGTCGCACGCCCAGGCTGTGCAGCAGCACCAGATCGTGGACGATATTGCCGAAGTTCGGATGGGCGACGCCGTCGCCGGGCAGCATGACGACGAAGGTGCAATCGCGGTGGGCATTGATATAGGGAGACGCGTGGCGAAGCCAGTTAACGTATTCGGGCATGACAGCAAGAGCCTGTAGAAAAAATGGACGAAGGGCAGAAACACGCACAACGCTGCGGCGGTTATCGTCGGAACAGGCTTGGCAACACGCGCACTCTCCTTTTCAAGGTTTTCTGATCCGCCTCACTGCGGGGTCAGGCAATAATGTTCGATCAACTGGCGTAACAGACGCACTGTAGGCTGCAAGCGTGACATTTCGAGGTATTCCCCCGGCTGATGCGCGCAGGCGATGTCGCCTGGGCCGAGCACCAGTGTTTCGCAGCCAAGACGCTGAAGATAAGGCGCTTCGGTGCCAAATGCTACCGCAGCTGCCGTATGACCGGTCAGACGCTCAGCGACCCGCACCAGTTCAGCGTCGGCGACCTGCTCGAACGGCGCGCACTCGGGGAACAGTGGCGCGTAGTCGATCTTGACCTGATGCAATTCAGCCAACGGTTGTAGCTTCTGCCGGATCGCCGAGCGCAGCACGTCCGGATCCATGCCCGGCAGCGGACGCAAGTCGAACTCCAGCGAGCACTGGCCGCAGATCCGGTTCGGGTTGTCGCCGCCGTGGATGCAGCCCAGGTTCAGGGTCGGCTGTGGCACCGTGAACTGAGGGTTGCGATACTCCTGTTGCCAGGCACGGCGCAGGCCTTTGAGCTCGCTGATGGCGTCGTGCATCGCCTCAAGGGCGCTGTTTCCCAGTCTCGGGTCGGAAGAGTGGCCACTGCGCCCGAGAATATCGATGCGCTCCATCATCACGCCTTTATGCATGCGGATCGGCTTGAGCCCGGTCGGCTCGCCGATCACTGCAGCCCTTCCCAACGGGCGACCGGCCTCAGCCAGCGCACGGGCGCCAGCCATGGAGCTTTCTTCATCGCAGGTCGCAAGGATCAACAACGGCTGTTTGAACGGCTGGTCGATCAGCTCGCGCACCGCTTCGATCACCAGCGCGAAAAAGCCCTTCATGTCGCAACTGCCCAGACCGACCCAGCGTCCATCCACTTCGGTCAGTTTTAATGGTTCGGTCTTCCACAATGCCTCGTCGAAAGGCACGGTGTCGCTGTGTCCGGCCAACACCAGACCGCCGGGGCCGGTGCCGAACGTCGCCAGCAGGTTGAACTTGCCAGGCGACACTTGCTGAATGTCGCAGGCAAAACCCAGGTCGCCGAGCCATCCGGCAAGCAGGTCGATGACCGGACGATTGGTCTGGTCCAGGGAAGGCTGGGTGCAGCTTACCGACGGCGCAGCGATCAGGGCT
>NZ_MUIO01000223.1 GCF_002087235.1 Pseudomonas floridensis
TCGGTGGGCAAGGTCAGCAGCGGCGGCGCATCACTCAGTGTGCGCTGCCAGAATTGCAGCTGCTGATGCAGCGCCGCGTCGTCTAGCCGTTGTTGTTGCCAGCAGGCGTAATCGGCATATTGCACCGGCAGTGGCGGCAGGCTCGCAGCCTGCCCGCTCAGCAGATCGCCATACAGCGTCGTCACTTCGTGCAGCAGCACGCTTATCGACCAGCCGTCGGCGATGATGTGGTGCACGCAGTACAACCACAGGTGTTCATCATCGGCCAGACGCAGCAGCGAAGCACGCAGCAGCGGCCCCTGTCCAAGGTCGAACGGTGTCCGGGCATCGCGCTCGACCGCCGCGTGAATCTGCGCCTCGCGCTCTTGCGGTGGCAGGTCACGCAGATCGGTCACCGCCAGAACCAGCGGCATGGATGCCCGCACGAGCTGACGCGGTTCCCCATCGATGCTGACGAAGGTGGTGCGCAGGATGTCATGGCGGGCGATCAGCGCATTCAGCGCCCCTTGCAGCGTCGCAGCGTCGAGCCGCCCTTTCAGGCTCAGCGCAGTGGGCACGTTGTAAAACGCATTGCCAGGCTCCAACTGATCGAGAAACCACAGCTGACGTTGCGAAAACGACAAGGGCAAGTCGCTCCGGGTCTCGCTGCGCCTGGGTATCGCAGCTGGATCGGCACCGCTCAACAGGGCGATCAATTCCAGTTTGTGCAGCTTGAGCGCCTGCAGCATCTCGTCCGTCAAAAAACCACGCGGTGCCTTACAGCGCAGCTTGTCGCCGTCCACCTCGAGTGCAACGGCGTGACGGTCGAACAGCTCCAGCAATTGATAGGCGTTCATATCTCAATCTCTTCCATGTCGCAGTCGTCGTCCTGATGGTGTGCGGCTGAGCCCGCGGCGGATTGAACGGAAAAAGCCTCGACTTCGGTGCGGCGCTGCTCGCCCTCGGCGCGCAGGCCGCCAACCATCGAGTAGATCAGCCGATGGCTCGACCCCAGCTCGAACAGCTGCGGCAGTTGCTGTTCCTCGAGCGAGCCCATCCCGCACAGACCAAGCCCGTGGGAGACCGCGCTCATGGTCAGCAATTGCGCCATCGCGCCGCTTTCGATGTGACAGAAGTCACGGCTGCGCTCGCCGTAGAGCGGCTCGATGGCGGCCATGTCGGCGATGAAGAACAGCGAGAACGCGGCGTTCTCGTACACCGGTCGGTTGACGAAATAGTCGTAGGTGTCCGGGTCGAGCACGCCATCGCCCAGCGCCAGCAACCGGTGCTGAAGCGGGTCGTAGTAATAAGCGCCGCCGGGCACGCCGACCACGCGCTCGGGCTTGACGTACAGGTAGGCCTGAATCGGGTACAGACCGCCCGCCGACGGGAACTGGTATTTCACCTCGCCGCCCAGTTGCCCTTGCGCGAGGCTGGCAAGCCACCCGGCGAACGCTTGCGCTTCGATCGGCTGCGCGGCGTACTGGCGTACTGAACGGTAATCGCTGAAACGCGTGCCAAACGCAGCGTCATCCGGCCGTCTCAGGCTCAACGCAGGCAAATCCCGGGCGAAGGTGCGCCGACCGCGCTGGTCTGCCTTGAAACGGGCGCGCTGTTGCGGGTCTTCGATCACCTGTTCGGGCGAGGCGGCTCGTT
>NZ_MUIO01000224.1 GCF_002087235.1 Pseudomonas floridensis
AATCAAGGGCCATCGCCGCCTTTTCCATCGCCGCGTTCAGCTCATCACTTAGCGCATTGCTGCGTCCTTCAAGGAACATCACCGAGTGACGCACGTCTTCGGCGTACACCTCCGGCTCGACCAAATCGACACAAGGCCCTTTGCAGCGCTTGATCTGATACTGCAGGCACGGCCGGTTACGGTTCTTGAAGTAGCTGTCTTCACACTGACGAACCAGAAAGGTCTTCTGCAACAGACTCAGACTTTCCCGGATGGCACCTGCACTGGGATAAGGCCCGAAATACCGGCCTTTGGCCTTCTTGGCGCCGCGATGGATGCTCAGGCGCGGAAACTTGCCGTCGGACAGAAACACGTACGGGTACGACTTATCATCACGCAACAGAATGTTGTACGGCGGCCGCCACTCCTTGATCAGCGTCTGCTCGAGTAGAAGGGCTTCGGTTTCATTGCCGGTGATGGTGGTTTCGATCTGGGCGATGCGCGCCACCAGCGCGCCGGTCTTGGGCGCATGCCCGGTCTTGCGGAAATAGCTGGCGAGGCGTTTCTTCAGGTTCTTGGCTTTGCCGACGTACAGAAGCTTCGCTTCGGCATCGAACATGCGATAAACGCCGGGGCGACCACTGCAGGTCGCGAGAAAGGCACTTGGATCAAAAGTCTGGGTCATGTTCAGG
>NZ_MUIO01000225.1 GCF_002087235.1 Pseudomonas floridensis
CGTCCTTGAGCAGATAGCCGTGAGCACCCGTTTCCAGAGCGCGCATGATGATATCCGGTTCGGTGTGCATCGAGAGAATCAGCACTTTGCAGTCGGGCTGCACGGTGAGCAGATTTTCCAGGGCGTCAAGGCCATTGATGTCCTTCATGCCGATGTCCAGCAGGATGATGTCGGGTCTCAGACGTTGCGCAAGGCTGGACAACTGGCTGCCGTCGCACGCTTCTCCGACGATGGCATATCCGGGTATGTCCGCCACCAGCGCACGTACGCCGGCTCTGATCAGTGAATGGTCATCGACCAGTAACAGGTTGCAGGTCATTGTGGCTTCTTGTGTAAACGGGCACGTTCATCGGAACGGGGCGCCCAGGGAAACAAAAGGTCGATTCGCGTACCAAACCCCGGACTGCTATGCAGCGACCAGGAACCGTCGAGCAAGAGCACCCGTTCGCGCATGCCGGCCAGCCCGTTCTGATCTTCGCGCATTCCGTTGGCAGCCGGATCGAAACCAGCGCCGTCGTCGGCGATGAACACCGACAGGCCGGGAGGCTGGCGTTCGATGCGGATCAGCAGATTGTTTGCCTGAGCGTGGCGCAGCATATTGGTGACCGCTTCCTGGCAGATGCGATAAACGGCCACCGCCATTTCTTCAGGGATGCCGTTCAGTCGCTGTTGGCATTCCAGGCTCCAGCTGATCTGGCTGTCCGCCAGCGCCGTAACCAGGTGGGCGCGCAGTCCGCCTTCCAGCCCCAGGCTCGACAGTTGACGTGGATTGAGAATGGCCGAGAGGTCACGGACTTTGCCAAGGGTTTGCGCCAGGGTCGCATCGAGTTGCCCGGCGTGGGCGTCCAGTTCGGCAGGTAATCGTCGTTGCAGCCAGGCCAGTTGCAACTGCGCGCCGGTCAGCATCTGGCCGATGTCGTCATGCAGCTCGCGACTGAGACGGTGCCGTTCGGTTTCCTGCACTTGCAACATGCGCTGAGCCAGTTCCTGCGGTTGCAACTGGATAAGGCGACTTGAGCGCCACAGATACAACCAGACGCTGGCAAAGGTGAGCAGGTTGAGCGTCAAGAGGGTGACTGGAAAGGTGTCAGTGCGAATAAATAGCAGGAGGTTGCCCAGTATTGCGCTGGCGCACAGGACGCCCATGATCCACGGGGCACTGTTCGGGGCGTCAGGCTTGAACCTGAACAACCGGAGGATGGCATACATATCAATTCGCGCCACTAAAGGTTAATGCCGATAATCTGACAGTTTGATATCAAATTGATGTCGGATAACAAATTGAGTGACGGCTGGAGTGTATTCAACGAGGCTGAACTCGACACTTTTGATTCCTTTCCAGTCACGCTGAGAATGACGGGTCACGCGCGTCAAACAATCTTACCTTAATGTAGCGCTAATCAAGCGTTTAGCTGTACCTCATCCCGACAGATTGAACTGCAGGCGCGAAAAGCCACATAAGGGAATGGTGCCGTGCAAATGGAAGTGCTGGATAAGGGCGTTTGGTACGAATACACAAAGCCGGTCCGTTGAATCAGTGGTCGCGGGTTGGCCCAAGGAGAGCGGGCAATGCTGCACGGCTCGCGGATTATTCCCGGGCAGTGTTCGCAGCCTTGCCTGAAGCCGCCGAAAGCACGGCAAGCCTGGCCAGCAGTTCCTGCTGTTCTTCGCT
>NZ_MUIO01000226.1 GCF_002087235.1 Pseudomonas floridensis
GGGGTGAGCCTGGGCGACTTTCAGATCAGTAAATATGTTGATCAAGCCACACCCAAACTGTTCGAGCTTTGCTGTCGCGGGTCGCATATCAAGACGGTCACTGTGCGCATTCATCGGGCTGGCGCCGAGAAATTCAAATACATGGACATCGTGCTTGAAGAAGTGCTGATCGCGACCGTGAGCGGTCAGGGCGCCGAGCAAGGTGGCTTCCCGGTGGAAGTCATAGCGCTGAACTATGGCCGGATAAAATTCGAATATTCCCGGCAGCGGCGTGCAGACGGCGGCAATGCGGGAATAGTCTCTGGAGGCTGGGACCGAATCGCCAACAAGCCATTCGCATAAGGACGCTCTCATGCGAGATGACGGAGAGTTCCGTGTAGCGTTGAGCTTTGCACAAATGGCCGCGATTCTGACCCAGGAATCCTTATCACCGGCCGAGATAATGTCCAATCGAATATTCGGCAGTCTTCGACTGGTCGGCGGCATCGTCGAATTGGCAGGTTCTGGCGTGCTGTGC
>NZ_MUIO01000227.1 GCF_002087235.1 Pseudomonas floridensis
TTATGGATCGCATACGACTGTCGTACTGGTATGTGCCGGTGCTATGAAGCTGGCTGTTAACCAGCGTTTCGGCTTTGACCAGCCGGTTTTCGCAGTCGTAGGTAAACGTCTGCCATTTCGCCAGACCGCTGCGCTTTTCAATCAGGTTGCCCCAGGCGTCGTAGCGGTATTCCTGATCACGCCACTGGTTAAGCCGGTTGTCCTTCAAGTGGTCGAAGCGGCTGGTGTTGAAGTTCAGCCGGTTGGCGGCTACGTCGTAGCGGAATTCCTCGCTATCGACCAGTCTGCCGGTGTCGCGGCTGTGCAGTTGGCCCTTAGCTTCGTATTCGTACTTTATCTCGCCGCGCAGTTTACGTCCTGCCCCTCCTAGAACACTTGCCTATGCCTTATATATATCAACATCACGCCCATCAACGGTGAAAAAGAGTCTAACCAATGATTCATCAGCACCATAGTCAGCTTTAATTAAGGTATTGGGTGCGCTATTGCTAGCCAGCGAGATCAGGCTAGTGATTTTAGAACCTTGCCAATCATAACTATATGCCCAGTACTCCATATCACTATCTATGCGACAGGCCTCTATTACCTTATCGTCTTGGAGCACCACTGTTTCAAGCCAAAAAACCTCTTCATATTTGATGCTTTTTCTTATTGAGAAGACCACCTCGGATTCTCTTTTAACGACTTCCCTCTCATGCAGTTCACCGTAAGAATTGTATATGTCAACTCCCACCAGCTCATCGTCAAAGAAATAATTCTTGTAGATATTCTTTTTACTGCTCGGCTCTTTGTTTAAAAACTTAGCTGGTGTTATTCCCGATAGCTGTAGCCCCAAAGGAATTATTGAAACAGATGGCCCCTTACTCCAAAAAACTTTATCACTTCTAACGTTTTCATCAAAAGCCTCAACAAAGCTCAAATCTTGAATTTTTGCGACCGTACTATCAATTATATTTTTTAAATTTTTATTAGTCACGATTTACTTCCCCTTAAAGTTAAGTCCATCCCCCAAAGATTTTTTCAAATCTTTCAGGCCGCTTAAAAATTCGTCTCTAGTATTAGCAGCTGACAACCTTTCAAAAACATGCTGCTTATAAAAATTACTATGGACTCCGGCGCCTTTATGAGGGGTTGCAGTGGTGCCCAGAACTCTTGCAGTCTCAGTATTCGGCAGCCATATACCATTACGCTTGTCATTTATATCGATATCAAGCTCCTTCATTTTGTCACGCAACGCTACCATTCTAACGTCTTTTGAATTAGACATAATTATGTGGTGCGCATCATACTGTCCTCCACCAGTTGGGCTTGGGCCTAAATTACGTCTTAAAACTTTAGCGTCAGACCCGCAGGTCAAGCCTTGCGGGTCAATCCACCCGATGGCACTTGGAGCATACTGATATAGATTAAATCCCCCATCCAACCCAATCG
>NZ_MUIO01000228.1 GCF_002087235.1 Pseudomonas floridensis
GATCATTCTGGGCGGTCTGTGTGCTGCGGCCGGTCTGGCGGTGGCCACGCTGATCCCGGTGTGGCAAGCCGCGCTGCTGGGCTACGCGCTGGTGGGGGCGGGCTGCTCGAACATCGTGCCGGTGTGTTACAGCGCGATCGGTCGGCAGAAAACCATGCCGGAAAGCGTGGCAATCCCGGCAATCACCACGGTGGGGTATGCCGGGATTCTGATCGGTCCTGCCGCCATCGGCTTCGTCGCCCATGTCAGCAGTCTCGAAGTGGCGTTCATGATCGTTGCGGTCATGCTGCTGGGCGTGGCGATCGGAGGCAGCCAGTTGAGAACGTAAGTGTAGCTGCCTGAGCTTCAGAGCCTGCGCGCCATGCCGGACACACGGATCGAACTGCCGGTCTGCTCCGGTATTTCAGCGCGCAGGCGCGAGCGGCAGCCCATGTCCTCACCTTGCACAATGTCGATCATCCCGCCGTGCGGCCAGCCAATGTCACGCAGATAGCCTGCCAGTGCTGCGGTGGCTGCGCCTGTCGCCGGGTCCTCGTACACCCCGCCGAACGCAAACGGATTGCGGGTGTGGAAAAACTGCTCGCTTTCGGCGTACGCCAATAGAATCGTGGCCCAGCCTTCACGGACCATCAGATCGTGTCCTTTCTGCTGGTCATACTGCATGGCCTTGAGCGTCGCCCGGCTGTTCAATGCCAGAATCAGATGTCCTGCACCGCCGTTGATGTCGGCTGGCGGGATACGTGGGTCCAGATCGTCATGCGTATAACCGAACAATGCCAGGGCTTCTTCCAGCACCGGCGCGCTGACCGCTTTGCTGTGCGTTGCTGGCGATTGCAGCGCCGCCGAGGTCAGCGTGCCCTGAGCATGGCCTTCGACGGTAATCTGCGCGTGATTGAGCGTCAGGTTGAACACCCCGTCGCCTTGCCGCGCCGCCAGCGCGG
>NZ_MUIO01000229.1 GCF_002087235.1 Pseudomonas floridensis
CCTGGGTGACTTGAACGGCAATCCGACCGGTGCCGCAGTGGTCGCGGGGGTCGGCGTGCTGGTGCTGTGGCTGGGTGTCCGGCTATGGCGCAGGTGCCGTCGCGGGCCGCGAGGGGCCAACGGGTTGAGCATGTCCGCGCATCTGATGAAAAAACACGACTGAGCCCGTCGTCTTAGTGGTTAAACTAGCCCCCTTCGCGGAGGCCCCATGCAAGACGACGACTTTTCCCTGTTCAGAAGCGAGACGCGCGGCGTCAAGCCCCTCAAGCACGAACACGCCGATGTCGGCAAACCGAAAACCGACCGCACGTTACTGGCGCGACTGCGTCAGTCTGCGACGGTGCGCACCGATGCGGTGACGGTCGATGGCCTGTCGGACCAGTTCGTGATCGATGTCGGTCCCGAAGACGTCCTGTACTGGGCTCGCGACGGGGTCCAGGAAGGCCAGATGCGCAAGCTCAAGCTTGGCCAGATCAGCTTCGAAGGCAGTCTGGACCTGCATGGCATGAACGTCGAACTGGCGCGGGAGACACTCTGGGAATTTCTCGCCGAAGCCACGAAACTCGAGATCCGCTGCGTACGCGTGACACACGGCAAGGCAGTGCGTCTGGATGGCAAGCGGCCGATGATCAAGAGTCATGTGAACACCTGGCTGCGTCAGCATTCGCAAGTGCTGGGCTTCTGTTCGTGCCTGGCCAGGCATGGCGGCGCGGGTGCGGTTTACGTGATGCTCAAGCGCACCATGATGGAAGGCCGCGACGAATAGTCGCTGCCTTCGCGAAACAGACCGGGCAATCCCTCGATCGTGACCTTAGCGATTGTCTCCCCCGCCC
>NZ_MUIO01000023.1 GCF_002087235.1 Pseudomonas floridensis
ACGCACCGAAAGTTTGCGAACGCAGACCTTACCCGGATCACATACCCATTTTGCTGAACCGAGCCACCTGGCCCGCTTCGGTACCCGAATTTCTTGACGACCATAGAGCATTGGAACCACCTGATCCCATCCCGAACTCAGCAGTGAAACGATGCATCGCCGATGGTAGTGTGGGGTTTCCCCATGTGAGAGTAGGTCATCGTCAAGATTCAATTCCAGAACCCCTCATCGCTCACGCGGTGAGGGGTTTTGTCTTTTCTGTTCAAAAAACAAACCTTCATTTCTATGCATCATGGTTCGGCGTGGCTATCATGCGTGCCTTATTGCAAGGCGATCCTTACATGCTAACGTTGTTGAAGCTTCTTGCTGACGGTGCATTTCATTCAGGGCAAGTACTGGGTAATGCCTTGGGGGTCAGTCGAAGTGCCGTCTGGAAACAGCTTCAACTCCTTGAGGCTGATTTGGGTGTCGAGATCCATAAGGTGCGCGGACGTGGTTACAGGCTCGCTACGCCTGTTTCGCTTCTTGACGATAATGCGCTTTTGCAACTTGGTCTCCCATCCACCTGGTCCGTTCATATCCATGATTCTGTCGACTCTACCAATGCTGAGGCGGCCCGGCTGATATCCAGGGATGCGCACATGCCTGCGCTTGTTCTTGCTGAGCGGCAGACGTCTGGTAGAGGGCGGCGTGGTCGTAGATGGGTGAGTCCTTTCGCCTCCAACCTTTATTACAGCCTCGTGCTGCGGATCGATGGTGGGATGCGCCAACTGGAAGGGCTCAGTCTGCTGGTCGGGCTTTGCGTAATGAATGTTCTGCGTGATATCGGTGTTACTAGTGCCGGACTCAAGTGGCCCAACGATGTCCTGGTGGGCAGAAAGAAAATCGCGGGAATATTGCTTGAGTTGATCGGAGATCCTGCCGATGTCTGTCACGTGATAATAGGTGTGGGTGTCAACGTAAACATGCAGGTGTCCACTGAGGTCGATCAGTCATGGACGTCTGTTCGTCTTGAAACGGGCGCATTGGTCAATCGTAATGAGCTGGCTGTGCGCATGAGCCAAAAACTTGAGTCCCTATTGGCCATTCACCGTCAGCAAGGGTTTACCGCGCTTCAGAGGGAGTGGGAGCGCGGTCATCTGTGGCAGGGGGCTGCAGTGACGCTGCTTTCGGGTGCTGAGGCCATCAATGGTGTTGTCTTGGGTATCGATGCGCTTGGCGCGTTACGTTTGGAAGTGAATGGTGTGGAAAAAAGTTTTAGCGGTGGTGAGCTCAGCCTGAGGTTGCGCGATGATTCTTGAACTCGATTGCGGCAACAGCTTCATCAAATGGCGGATCATCAGCCGAAATGAGTCTGCAGTATTGGCGGGCGGGGGAGTCGACACCGACAGTGCCTTGTTGGAAAGCCTGCATGACCTGCCGGATCTCACGCCGAGCCACTGTCGCCTGGTAAGTGTGCGTAACGCGGTTGAAACAGAAAAGCTTGTGTCGGTTCTTGTTGACGCCTTTGGGATCAGCCCGGTCTGTGCGCTCCCTGATCGTGAGCTGGCAGGTGTCGTGAATGGTTATGAGGAGTTCGACCGTTTGGGGCTTGATCGATGGCTTGCCTTTGTCGGTGCATACCATGGTGCCCGAAAAGCCTGCCTTGTAATTGATCTGGGGACGGCGATAACGTCCGACTTCGTTGCTCCGGACGGAAGACACCTGGGCGGCTTTATCTGCCCTGGTATGCCGTTGATGCGTGATCAGCTGCGTACTCACACGCGGCGTATCCGATACGACGACGCGACTGCTCAGCGAGCCCTTTCAGGGCTTGTGCCTGGACGATCAACGGCTGAGGCGGTGGAGCGCGGCTGCTCGTTGATGCTGCGAGGGTTTGCGTTGACTCAAGTAGAGGTGGCGCGCGGCTACTGGGGAGATGATTTCGTTATTTTTGTAACTGGCGGAGACGCTGCTCTGGTAGTAGACGTGCTGCCGGATGCTCGGGTGGTCCCGGATCTGGTTTTCGTTGGTCTTGCACTGGCTTGCCCGTTGCCTTGAGGTTTCTATGCGTTGGTTATTTCTCCTGCTGTTGATGCTGAATGGTTTCTACTATATCTGGCATCAGCAGGAAGCGCCGTTGAGAGCCAAAGAAGTGATGCCATTGTCGTTGCATCGAACTGTGCAGCAGGATATCCGCTTGCTCAGCGAGTCCGATCCGGCGCACTTGCCTCGTGACATCGATGCGAATTGTCTCTATCTGGGCGGTTTTTCTCGTCAGGAAGAGGCTAGGGCAGTCGAGCAGCGTCTCAACAGTCTGGACATTCAGTCTCAATTTCAACTCTTGCAGCCGGCTGCCGTGGCGGGTTATTGGCTGAAGATAGCGCCTGAGAGCAGACGTCTTGTGGAGTCGGGATTGATCAATCGGCTGACCCAGGACTTTCCGCAATTAAAAAACAAAATAATGTCATGTGAAGGCATTGCAACTGCAGAATAGTTTGCATAGAATGGCGCCCGCTTCGCAGTGAGGTGTAAGTCTCACGAACGAAGTGAAAGTAGTCAGCGCATGTAACCTCAGGTTTTTACTGAGAAAAAGGTTGACAGAAGGGCGGCATGAGTTGAGAATGCTGCCTCGCTTAGGAGGGGTTCCCGAGCGGCCAAAGGGATCAGACTGTAAATCTGACGTCTACGACTTCGAAGGTTCGAATCCTTCCCCCTCCACCAGATTTAGCGCGAGCTGCAAATTGTGCGGGTATAGTTTAGTGGTAGAACCTCAGCCTTCCAAGCTGATGATGCGGGTTCGATTCCCGCTACCCGCTCCATGTTTGCGGTTCATGCGAGTAGTTTTGCTCTTGTAGCTCAGTTGGTAGAGCACACCCTTGGTAAGGGTGAGGTCAGCGGTTCAAATCCGCTCAAGAGCTCCATTGCTAAAGGCAGATATGAAAATATCTGCCTTTGTTTTAGGTGGCTCCGTCGAGTGCGGTTCGCTTGAGACTGGTTCAGAAGGTTGCCCGTTAAGGGTAGGGTCTGAATAAGGTGTTGAAAAACTCTTGTCAGGTCCGCATAATGGTCGGCCTGATTTTGCTTTTAGGTCAGTAGCTCAATTGGCAGAGCGACGGTCTCCAAAACCGTAGGTTGGGGGTTCGATTCCCTCCTGACCTGCCAGATTCCCTAGATGTGATCTGGCTTTCTTTTCACAGGATCTCCGTAGATGAATCCCAAGGCTGAAGCATCAGACTCTCGCTTTGATTTGCTGAAGTGGCTCCTGGTAGTCGTTTTGGTTGTCGTGGGTGTTGTCGGTAATCAGTATTACTCTGCTGAACCGATCCTGTACCGTGTTCTCGCTCTCCTGGTTATCGCCGCTGCGGCTGCTTTCGTGGCGCTGCAGACTGGTAAGGGTAAGGCTTTCTTCGTTCTTGCGAAGGAAGCGCGCGCTGAGATCCGTAAAGTCGTTTGGCCTACTCGCCAAGAAACCACTCAAACCACATTGATTGTCGTGGCTGTTGTGCTGGTTATGGCGTTGCTGTTGTGGGGGCTTGATTCCCTGCTCGGCTGGCTTGTTTCCTTGATTGTTGGCTAAGGGTGTCCCGTGGCTAAGCGTTGGTACGTAGTGCATGCTTACTCGGGTTACGAGAAGCATGTTATGCGCTCGTTGATCGAGCGTGTGAAGCTCGCAGGCATGGAAGATGGCTTTGGCGAGATTCTGGTCCCCACTGAAGAAGTGGTTGAGATGCGTAATGGCCAGAAACGCAAAAGCGAACGCAAGTTCTTCCCTGGCTACGTGCTGGTTCAGATGGACATGAATGAGGGTACTTGGCACTTGGTCAAGGACACCCCGCGTGTCATGGGCTTTATTGGCGGTACTGCCGACAAGCCTGCGCCTATCACAGACAAAGAGGCAGAAGCGATTCTGCGTCGTGTCGCCGACGGTAGCGACAAACCGAAGCCGAAGACTCTGTTTGAGCCGGGTGAGGTTGTTCGTGTTACCGACGGTCCGTTCGCCGATTTCAACGGCACGGTCGAAGAAGTCAATTACGAAAAGAGCCGTATCCAAGTGGCGGTGCTCATTTTCGGACGCTCTACTCCGGTAGAGTTGGAGTTCAGTCAGGTCGAGAAGGCATAACTGAGCTGGAATCCCATACCCCGCAGCCTAAGGCTGTGGGGTTTTTTCGTCACTGGGATATACGCGTAAGCAACCGGGGAGCCTTTATTGGCGCTTGAACCCGTAATTGGAGTGCCTCATGGCCAAGAAGATAACCGCATACATCAAGCTGCAAGTGAAAGCCGCTCAGGCCAACCCAAGCCCGCCAGTCGGCCCGGCTCTGGGTCAGCACGGTGTGAACATCATGGAATTCTGCAAAGCGTTCAACGCCCGTACTCAGGGTCTTGAGCCAGGTTTGCCGACCCCAGTGATCATCACTGTATACAGCGACCGTAGCTTCACTTTCGAAACAAAAAGTACCCCTGCGTCGGTTCTGCTGAAGAAAGCTGCAGGTTTGACCAGCGGCTCGGCTCGCCCGAACACCGTTAAAGTTGGCACCGTGACTCGTGCTCAGCTGGAAGACATCGCAAAAGCAAAAAATGCGGATCTGACAGCTGCTGACATGGAAGCGGCCGTGCGTACCATCGCCGGTTCCGCTCGTAGCATGGGCCTTAACGTGGAGGGTGTGTAATGGCTAAGCTGACCAAGCGCCAAAAGGCAATCGCTGGCAAGATCGAAGCTGGCAAGGTCTACAACTTCGTAGACGCAGCTGCGCTGCTGACTGAGCTGTCGACTGTCAAGTTCAGCGAGTCTGTTGACGTCGCTGTTAACCTGGGCGTTGATCCTCGTAAATCCGATCAGGTCGTGCGTAGCGCTACCGTTCTGCCGCACGGCACTGGCAAGACTGTACGCGTTGCAGTATTCACCCAGGGTCCTGCTGCTGAAGCTGCTCTGGCTGCCGGCGCTGATCGCGTTGGTATGGACGATCTGGCTGCTGAAATGAAAGCTGGCGATCTGAACTACGACGTCGTTATCGCCTCCCCGGACGCGATGCGTGTTGTTGGCCAATTGGGTCAGGTTCTCGGTCCACGTGGCCTGATGCCTAACCCTAAAGTCGGCACCGTTACTCCAGACGTCGCTAACGCCGTCAAGAATGCCAAGGCTGGTCAGGTTCGTTATCGCACTGACAAGAACGGCATCATCCATACTTCCGTTGGCAAGGTCGGTTTCGACGCCGTCAAGCTGAAGGAAAACGTTGAAGCACTGATCGCTGATCTGAAGCGTATCAAGCCAGCTTCTTCGAAAGGTATCTACGTCAAGCGTGTAACGCTGAGCACCACCATGGGCCCAGGCCTGGTGATTGATCAGGGTTCGCTGGACGCGTAAGACTCAGGCGACACCCTTGTGGTGTCGCTCAAAAATTGGGGTCCCTGCCTGGCGGGGGCTATCCAAGACCGTAGGCGGCGAAAGTCTTAAAACTCAAGCCTACGCAGATGGTGCTCCCGGTTCCTTACCGAATCAGACACCAAAACGACATCCGGCTTCGGCCAGATGAAACGGTAACAAGCAGGAGTTAAACCCGTGGCAATTAAACTCGAAGACAAGAAGGCCATCGTCGCTGAAGTCAACGAGGCTGCCAAAGCTGGTCTGTCCGCAGTCGTGGCTGATGCCCGCGGCGTGACAGTCGGCGCTATGACCGGACTCCGTAAAGAGGCTCGTGAAGCTGGCGTTTACGTACGTGTTGTACGTAACACCCTGCTCAAGCGCGCCGTTGCCGACACTGAATTCAGTGTTCTCAACGACGTGTTCACAGGCCCGACCTTGATTGCATTCTCCAACGAACACCCGGGCGCTGCTGCTCGTCTGTTCAAGGAATTCGCAAAAGGTCAGGACAAGTTCGAGATCAAGGCAGCTGCGTTCGAGGGCAAGTTCCTCGCAGCTAATCAGATCGATGTACTGGCAACCCTGCCGACCCGTGACGAGGCAATTTCTCAGCTGATGAGCGTGATTCAAGGCGCTACCAGCAAGTTGGCTCGCACTCTGGCGGCTGTTCGCGACCAGAAAGAAGCAGCTGCAGCCTAAGGCTCGCCGTTTCTCGCGTTTTTTGTTTTTTTCGATGGTCGCGTAGGCCGTCCCCAAATCAGGAATTAGAGTCATGTCTATCTCTCAAAACGATATCCTCGAAGCCGTTGGCAACATGTCCGTAATGGAAGTTGTTGAGCTGATCAAAGCTTTCGAAGAAAAATTCGGCGTTACCGCTGCCGCTGCTTCTGCTGGTCCAGCTGCTGCTGCCGCTGTTGTTGAAGAACAAACTGAATTCAACGTCATGCTGACCGAAGCTGGCGAGAAGAAAGTTAACGTGATCAAGGCAGTTCGCGAGCTGACCGGTCTGGGCCTGAAAGAAGCCAAGGCAGTCGTTGACGGCGCACCAGCAATGGTTCTGGAAGCTGTTGCCAAAGATGCAGCTGACAAAGCCAAAGCTACTCTGGAAGAAGCAGGCGCTAAAGTCGAGCTGAAATAAGCATCGATTTGAGTGTCCAGCCCACGCATCTAGCGAAAGGCTGATGGCTGGTGGCTTTTGCCACCGGCCTTTTTCCGTTATAGACGATTGGCGCTGCCAGGTCTGTGACGTGCAGGATCCACCGATGACGGTGGCGCAAACCAAGGGGTTTGCACGATTTTCTGGCTGCTTCCGTCGGGAGGGAGCCAAACAAGCAGGTGACCAAGCTGGGGAACGCTGATGGCTTACTCATATACTGAGAAAAAACGTATCCGCAAGGACTTTAGCAAGTTGCCGGACGTAATGGATGTGCCGTATCTCTTGGCCATCCAGCTGGATTCGTATCGCGAATTCCTGCAGGCGGGAGCGACCAAAGATCAGTTCCGCGACGTCGGTCTGCATGCAGCCTTCAAATCCGTTTTCCCGATCATCAGCTACTCCGGCAATGCTGCGCTGGAGTATGTAGGTTATCGCTTGGGCGAACCGGCATTTGATGTCAAGGAATGCGTGCTGCGCGGTGTGACTTACGCTGTACCTCTGCGAGTCAAGGTTCGTCTGATCATCTTCGACAAAGAGTCGTCGAACAAAGCGATCAAGGACATCAAAGAGCAAGAAGTCTACATGGGTGAAATCCCCCTGATGACTGAAAACGGTACCTTCGTAATCAACGGTACCGAGCGCGTTATCGTGTCTCAGCTTCACCGTTCGCCTGGCGTATTCTTCGACCACGACCGTGGCAAGACGCACAGCTCCGGTAAGTTGCTGTACTCCGCTCGCATCATTCCTTACCGTGGTTCGTGGCTGGACTTCGAATTCGATCCGAAAGACTGCGTATTCGTCCGTATCGACCGTCGTCGCAAGCTGCCTGCGTCCGTACTGCTGCGCGCGCTGGGTTACACCACCGAGCAAGTGCTCGATGCTTTCTATACCACCAACGTATTCCATGTTCGCGGTGAAAACCTGAGCCTGGAACTGGTGCCTCAGCGCCTGCGTGGTGAGATTGCCGTTCTGGATATCCAGGACGACAAAGGCAAGGTCATTGTCGAGCAAGGTCGCCGTATCACCGCTCGTCACATCAACCAGCTGGAAAAAGCCGGTATCAAAGAGCTGGAAGTGCCTCTGGACTATGTCCTGGGTCGCACCACTGCCAAGGTGATCGTGCATCCGGCTACCGGCGAAATCATCGCCGAGTGCAACACCGAGCTGAACACCGAGATCCTGGCCAAGATCGCCAAGGCTCAGGTTGTTCGCATCGAGACGTTGTACACCAACGACATCGACTGCGGTCCGTTCGTTTCCGACACATTGAAGATCGATTCCACCAGCAACCAACTGGAAGCACTGGTCGAAATTTATCGCATGATGCGTCCTGGCGAGCCGCCGACCAAAGATGCTGCCGAGACCCTGTTTAACAATCTGTTCTTCAGCCCTGAGCGTTACGACCTGTCCGCTGTAGGTCGCATGAAGTTCAACCGTCGTATCGGTCGTACTGAGATCGAAGGTTCTGGCGTGCTGTGCAAGGAAGATATCGTAGCGGTCCTCAAGACCCTCGTTGACATCCGTAACGGCAAAGGCATTGTCGACGACATTGACCACTTGGGTAACCGCCGCGTTCGTTGCGTTGGCGAGATGGCCGAGAACCAGTTCCGTGTAGGTCTGGTACGTGTTGAGCGTGCGGTCAAAGAGCGTCTGTCGATGGCAGAAAGTGAAGGCCTGATGCCTCAGGACCTGATCAACGCCAAGCCTGTTGCCGCCGCGGTCAAAGAGTTCTTTGGTTCCAGCCAGCTTTCCCAGTTCATGGACCAGAACAACCCGCTGTCCGAGATCACCCACAAGCGTCGTGTTTCCGCACTCGGCCCTGGCGGTCTGACCCGTGAGCGCGCCGGCTTCGAAGTTCGAGACGTTCACCCGACTCACTACGGCCGTGTCTGCCCGATTGAAACGCCGGAAGGTCCGAACATCGGTCTGATCAACTCGTTGGCAGCCTATGCTCGCACCAACCAGTACGGTTTCCTCGAGAGCCCGTATCGCGTTGTAAAAGAAGGCCTGGTCACCGAGGAAATCGTTTTCCTCTCTGCGATCGAAGAAGCGGACCACGTCATTGCACAGGCTTCGGCCGCAATGAACGACAAGCAGGAACTGATCGACGAACTGGTTGCGGTACGTCACCTCAACGAATTTACGGTCAAGGCACCTGCCGACGTTACCCTGATGGACGTTTCGCCCAAGCAGGTTGTATCGGTTGCAGCGTCGCTGATTCCGTTCCTCGAGCACGACGACGCCAACCGAGCGTTGATGGGTTCCAACATGCAGCGTCAGGCTGTACCGACCCTGCGTGCCGACAAGCCGCTGGTTGGTACCGGCATGGAGCGCAACGTTGCGCGTGACTCCGGCGTTTGCGTCGTGGCGCGTCGTGGTGGTGTGATCGACTCCGTCGATGCCAGCCGTATCGTTGTTCGTGTAGCTGACGACGAAGTTGAAACAGGTGAGGCCGGTGTAGATATCTACAACCTGACCAAATACACCCGTTCCAACCAGAACACCTGCATCAACCAGCGTCCGCTGGTGAGCAAGGGTGATCGTGTACAGCGCAGCGACATCATGGCCGATGGTCCGTCCACCGACATGGGCGAGCTGGCACTGGGTCAGAACATGCGCATCGCGTTCATGGCCTGGAACGGTTTCAACTTCGAAGACTCCATCTGCCTGTCCGAGCGTGTTGTTCAGGAAGATCGCTTCACCACGATCCACATCCAGGAACTGACCTGTGTGGCACGTGACACCAAGCTTGGCCCAGAGGAAATCACAGCCGACATCCCGAACGTGGGTGAAGCGGCTCTGAACAAGCTGGACGAAGCCGGTATCGTTTACGTAGGTGCCGAAGTCGGCGCCGGTGACATTCTGGTAGGCAAGGTCACTCCGAAAGGCGAGACCCAACTGACGCCAGAAGAAAAACTGCTGCGTGCGATCTTCGGTGAGAAGGCGAGTGACGTTAAAGACACCTCCCTGCGCGTACCGACCGGTACCAAAGGTACGGTCATCGACGTACAGGTCTTCACTCGTGATGGTGTCGAGCGTGATGCTCGTGCTCTGTCCATCGAGAAGTCGCAACTCGACGAGATCCGCAAGGATCTGAACGAAGAGTTCCGCATCGTTGAAGGTGCTACATTCGAACGTCTGCGCTCCGCGCTGGTCGGTCGTGTTGTAGAAGGCGGTGCCGGCCTCAAGAAAGGTCAGGAAATCACCGACGAAGTCCTCGACGGTCTTGAGCACGGTCAGTGGTTCAAGCTGCGCATGGCTGAAGACGCTCTGAACGAGCAGCTCGAGAAGGCTCAGGCCTACATCGTTGATCGCCGCCGTCTGCTGGACGACAAGTTCGAAGACAAGAAGCGCAAGCTGCAACAGGGCGATGACCTGGCTCCGGGCGTTCTGAAGATCGTCAAGGTCTACCTGGCAATCCGTCGTCGCATCCAGCCGGGCGACAAGATGGCCGGTCGTCACGGTAACAAGGGTGTGGTCTCCGTGATCATGCCGGTCGAAGACATGCCGCATGATGCCAACGGTACTCCGGTGGACATCGTACTCAACCCGCTGGGCGTACCTTCGCGTATGAACGTCGGTCAGATCCTTGAGACCCACCTGGGCCTCGCGGCCAAAGGTCTGGGCGAGAAGATCAACCGCATGCTCGAAGAGCAGCGTAAAGTGGTCGAGCTGCGCAAGTTCCTCACCGAGATCTACAACGAGATCGGTGGCCGTCAGGAAAACCTGGACGAATTCACCGACCAGGAAGTTCTGGATCTGGCGAAGAACCTGCGTAATGGCGTGCCGATGGCTACTCCGGTGTTCGACGGCGCCAAGGAAAGCGAAATCAAGGCAATGCTCAAGCTGGCTGACATGCCAGAGAGCGGCCAGATGCAACTGTTCGACGGCCGCACCGGCAACAAATTCGAGCGTGCTGTAACAGTTGGCTACATGTACATGCTGAAGCTGAACCACTTGGTGGACGACAAGATGCACGCGCGTTCCACTGGTTCTTACAGCCTGGTTACCCAGCAGCCGCTGGGTGGTAAGGCTCAGTTCGGTGGTCAGCGTTTCGGGGAGATGGAAGTGTGGGCGCTGGAAGCATACGGCGCGGCGTACACTCTGCAGGAAATGCTCACAGTCAAGTCGGACGATGTGAACGGTCGTACCAAGATGTACAAAAACATCGTGGACGGCGATCACCGTATGGAGCCGGGCATGCCCGAGTCTTTCAACGTGTTGATCAAAGAAATCCGTTCGCTCGGTATCGATATCGATCTGGAAACCGAATAACACGTGACGTGAATCGGGGGCAGGGGGTAAATCCCTGCTCCCTGCTCCGCCAGGAGGAAAGGCCTTGAAAGACCTACTGAATTTGCTGAAAAACCAGGGTCAAGTCGAAGAGTTCGATGCTATCCGCATCGGTCTCGCGTCGCCTGAGATGATCCGCTCGTGGTCGTTCGGTGAAGTTAAAAAACCGGAAACCATCAACTACCGTACGTTCAAGCCTGAGCGTGACGGTCTGTTCTGCGCCAAGATCTTTGGCCCGGTAAAAGATTACGAGTGCTTGTGCGGTAAGTACAAGCGCCTGAAGCACCGCGGTGTCATCTGCGAAAAATGCGGTGTTGAAGTGGCTCTGGCCAAAGTTCGTCGTGAGCGTATGGCTCACATCGAACTGGCGTCGCCAGTGGCTCACATCTGGTTCCTGAAGTCCCTGCCGTCCCGTATCGGCTTGCTGATGGACATGACCCTGCGTGATATCGAACGTGTTCTCTACTTCGAGAGCTATGTCGTCATCGATCCGGGTATGACCACCCTTGAAAAGGGTCAGTTGCTGAACGACGAGCAGTACTTCGAAGCGCTGGAAGAGTTCGGTGATGATTTCGATGCCCGCATGGGTGCCGAAGCCGTCCGTGAACTCCTGCACGCGATCGATCTGGAGCACGAAATTGGCCGTCTGCGCGAAGAGATTCCGCAGACCAATTCCGAGACCAAGATCAAGAAGCTGTCCAAGCGTCTGAAGCTGATGGAAGCGTTCCAGGGTTCGGGCAACCTTCCTGAGTGGATGGTGCTGACCGTTCTGCCGGTTCTGCCGCCTGATCTGCGTCCGCTGGTTCCGCTGGACGGCGGTCGTTTCGCGACGTCCGACCTCAACGATCTGTATCGTAGAGTGATCAACCGTAACAACCGTCTGAAGCGCCTGCTGGACCTGTCCGCACCTGACATCATCGTGCGTAACGAAAAGCGCATGCTGCAGGAAGCGGTCGATGCCTTGCTGGACAATGGTCGTCGCGGTCGCGCTATCACCGGTTCCAACAAGCGTCCTCTGAAATCCCTGGCTGACATGATCAAGGGTAAGCAGGGTCGTTTCCGTCAGAACCTGCTCGGCAAGCGCGTTGACTACTCCGGTCGTTCGGTAATTACCGTTGGCCCGACCCTGCGTCTGCACCAGTGCGGTCTGCCAAAGAAAATGGCTCTCGAGCTGTTCAAGCCGTTCATTTTCGGCAAGCTGGAAATGCGTGGCCTGGCCACGACCATCAAAGCTGCCAAGAAAATGGTCGAGCGCGAGCTGCCAGAGGTCTGGGACGTTCTCGCTGAAGTGATTCGCGAACACCCGGTGCTTCTGAACCGTGCGCCAACGCTTCACCGTCTGGGTATCCAGGCTTTTGAACCAGTACTGATCGAAGGTAAGGCTATCCAGCTTCACCCGCTGGTCTGTGCTGCGTACAACGCCGACTTCGACGGTGACCAGATGGCCGTTCACGTACCTCTGACGCTGGAAGCCCAGCTCGAGGCGCGCGCGCTCATGATGTCGACCAACAACATCCTGTCGCCAGCCAACGGTGAGCCAATCATCGTTCCTTCGCAGGACGTTGTACTGGGTCTGTACTACATGACCCGTGAAGCGATCAACGCCAAGGGCGAAGGCCGTGTGTTTGCAGACCTGCAGGAAGTCGACCGCGTATTCCGCGCCGGCGAAGCCGCGCTGCACGCCAAGGTCAAGGTTCGCATCCACGAAACGATCAATGATCGTGATGGTGGCAGCGTCAAGAACACCCGTATCGTCGACACCACTGTCGGCCGTGCGCTGTTGTTCCAGGTGGTTCCGGCAGGGCTGTCCTATGACGTTGTCAACCAGCCGATGAAGAAGAAGGCGATCTCCAAGCTGATCAACCAGTGCTACCGCGTGGTTGGCTTGAAAGAGACCGTTATTTTCGCTGACCAGTTGATGTACACCGGTTTTGCCTACTCGACCATTTCGGGTGTTTCGATCGGTGTTAACGACTTCGTTATCCCCGATGAAAAGGCTCGCATCATTGACGCGGCCACTGAAGAAGTTAAAGAGATCGAAAGTCAGTACGCCTCCGGCCTGGTTACCCAGGGCGAGAAGTACAACAAGGTGATCGACCTCTGGTCCAAGGCGAACGACGAAGTGTCCAAGGCAATGATGTCGAACCTCTCGAAAGAGAAGGTTATCGATCGCCATGGCGTCGAAGTCGACCAGGAGTCGTTCAACTCGATGTACATGATGGCCGACTCGGGTGCTCGTGGTTCTGCTGCCCAGATCCGTCAGCTGGCCGGTATGCGTGGTCTGATGGCCAAGCCGGACGGTTCCATCATCGAGACGCCGATCACGGCGAACTTCCGTGAAGGTCTGAGCGTACTTCAGTACTTCATCTCGACTCACGGTGCTCGTAAGGGTCTTGCGGATACCGCGTTGAAAACCGCTAACTCCGGTTACCTGACGCGTCGTCTGGTGGACGTTGCGCAGGATCTGGTGGTTACCGAGATCGACTGCGGCACCGAACACGGCTTGCTGATGACTCCGCACATTGAAGGCGGTGATGTTGTCGAGCCTCTGGGTGAGCGCGTACTGGGTCGAGTGATCGCCCGCGATGTGTTCAAGCCAGGTACTGAAGACGTCATCGTGCCTGCCGGTACGCTGGTAGACGAGAAGTGGGTCGAGTTCATCGAGCTGAACAGCATCGACGAAGTTATCGTGCGCTCGCCGATCAGTTGCGAAACCCGCTATGGCATTTGCGCCAAGTGCTACGGTCGCGACCTGGCTCGCGGTCACCAGGTCAACATCGGTGAAGCTGTCGGCGTAATCGCTGCACAGTCGATCGGTGAGCCGGGTACCCAGCTGACAATGCGTACGTTCCACATCGGTGGTGCGGCAAGCCGGACTTCCGCAGCCGACAGTGTTCAGGTCAAGAATGGCGGTACTGTCCGTCTTCACAACCTGAAGCACGTTGAGCGTGTCGACGGTCACCTGGTTGCGGTGTCCCGCTCCGGTGAGCTGGCGATCGCTGACGACTTCGGTCGTGAGCGTGAGCGTTACAAGCTGCCATACGGTGCAGTGATTTCGGTGAAGGAAGGCGACAAGGTCGATGCTGGGTCCATCGTGGCCAAGTGGGATCCGCACACTCACCCGATCGTCACCGAGATGAAAGGTACTGTGACCTACGTAGGCATGGAAGAGGGTATCACGATCAAGCGTCAGACCGACGAATTGACCGGTATGACCAACATCGAAGTGCTTGATGCCAAGGATCGTCCAGCTGCCGGTAAGGACATCCGTCCTGCCGTGAAGATGGTAGGTCTGGATGGCAAGGATCTGTTGCTGCCGGGTACTGACGTACCTGCTCAGTACTTCCTGCCTGCAAACGCCCTGGTGGGTGTTGCGGACGGGGCGCAGATCGCGATCGGCGACGTTATCGCCCGTATTCCGCAAGAAACGTCGAAAACACGTGACATCACCGGTGGTCTGCCGCGTGTTGCCGACCTGTTCGAAGCCCGCCGTCCGAAAGAGGCGTCGATCCTTGCAGAAGTCAGCGGTACCATCGCGTTCGGTAAAGAGACCAAGGGCAAGCGCCGTCTGGTCATTACCCCGAACGACGGTAGCGATCCGTACGAAGAGCTGATTCCGAAGTGGCGTCACCTGAACGTCTTCGAAGGCGAGCAAGTGAACCGCGGTGAAGTCATCTCCGACGGTCCTAGCGATCCACACGACATCCTGCGTTTGCTGGGTGTGAGTGCGCTGGCCAAGTACATCGTTAACGAAATCCAGGACGTATACCGTCTGCAAGGCGTGAAGATCAACGACAAGCACATCGAGACCATCCTGCGTCAGATGCTGCGTAAAGTTGAAATTGCCGAATCTGGCGATTCCAGCTTCATCAAGGGCGACCAGATGGAGTTGACTCACGTACTGGTAGAGAACGAGCGTCTGAGCACGGAAGACAAGTTTGTCTCCAAGTTCACACGCGTCCTGCTGGGTATCACCAAGGCATCGCTGTCCACTGAGTCGTTCATTTCCGCGGCCTCCTTCCAGGAGACAACCCGCGTACTGACCGAGGCAGCTGTGACCGGCAAGCGCGATTACTTGCGCGGCCTGAAGGAAAACGTGGTCGTGGGTCGTCTGATCCCGGCCGGTACCGGTCTGGCGTACCACAGCGAGCGTAAGCGTCGCCGTGATATCGACAAGCCGTTGCGTGTCAGTGCGAGCGAGGTAGAAGCCGCTCTGACTGAAGCGTTGAACTCCAGCGGTAACTGAGAGTAAAGCCTCGGCACTCACATTGGCCGTACAGCATCCGTGCTGTTCGGCCAGTGTGGACGTCGGGGCTTTGTCTTGACTGGGGGCGGGATCCTCTTTAGACTCTTGTACCCCTAAATTTGGCGGGGCTTCTGCCCTGTCATTTGCTTTTCTTGTAAGACAATAGCGTCGCAAGACAACAGTGGAGCTAGTAGATGGCAACTATCAACCAGCTGGTACGTCAGCCGCGTAAGCGTATCGTCGAGAAATCCGACGTGCCTGCGCTGCAGAACTGCCCGCAGCGTCGCGGTGTATGCACTCGTGTGTATACCACTACGCCGAAAAAACCTAACTCGGCATTGCGTAAAGTCTGCCGTGTGCGCCTGACCAACGGTTTCGAGGTTTCCTCGTACATCGGTGGTGAAGGTCACAACCTGCAAGAGCACAGCGTGGTACTGATCCGTGGCGGTCGTGTAAAAGACTTGCCAGGTGTTCGTTATCACACCGTTCGTGGTTCTCTGGATACCTCCGGCGTTAAAGGCCGTAACCAGGGTCGCTCGAAATACGGTACCAAGAAGCCTAAGTAGTCACTGGCTTCTGTTAAAAATTGCAGATTTCTATTTTTCTGAGTCGATAAGAGTAAGGTCGGGCGCATCCTTTTTCGGGTGGTGGTCCCGAGCTAACCTGAAGACCGTTTGAGGGCTTATCCATGCCAAGAAGACGCGTAGCAGCCAAGCGCGAAGTGCTTGACGATCCAAAATACGGAAGCCAGATTCTGGCGAAGTTCATGAACCACGTGATGGAAAGCGGCAAGAAAGCCGTTGCCGAGCGTATCGTTTATGGCGCGCTGGAGAAGGTTAAAGAGCGTAAGAACAGCGATCCCCTGGAAATCTTCGAGAAAGCTCTCGACGCCATCGCTCCGCTGGTCGAAGTAAAGTCGCGCCGTGTAGGCGGTGCTACTTACCAGGTTCCTGTCGAAGTTCGTCCGTCCCGTCGTAATGCTCTGGCAATGCGTTGGCTGGTAGACTTCGCGCGTAAGCGCGGTGAGAAGTCTATGGCTCTGCGTTTGGCTGGCGAACTGCTGGACGCCGCCGAAGGTAAAGGTGCTGCAGTCAAGAAGCGTGAAGATGTGCACCGTATGGCTGAGGCCAACAAGGCGTTCTCGCACTACCGCTTCTAATTTCAGCGTCACTAATTTTGCGAGGGCTTTATGGCTCGTACTACACCGATTGGCCGTTACCGTAACATTGGTATCGTCGCTCACGTGGATGCTGGTAAAACCACCACCACCGAGCGCGTACTTTTTTACACCGGCAAAAGTCACAAGATGGGCGAGGTGCATGACGGCGCCGCGACCACGGACTGGATGGTTCAAGAGCAGGAGCGTGGTATTACCATTACTTCTGCTGCCATCACTGCCTTCTGGCAGGGTTCGGAAAAGCAGCACAAAGATCAGTACCGCTTCAACGTCATCGATACCCCGGGTCACGTGGACTTCACCATTGAAGTTGAGCGTTCCCTGCGTGTACTCGACGGCGCGGTCGTCGTGTTCTGTGGTACTTCCGGCGTAGAGCCGCAGTCCGAAACCGTATGGCGTCAGGCCAACAAATACGGTGTTCCGCGTATCGTTTACGTGAACAAAATGGACCGTGCCGGTGCGAACTTCCTGCGCGTGATCGCTCAGATCAAGCAGCGCCTGGGTCACACTCCGGTGCCTATCCAGTTGGCTATCGGTTCCGAAGACAACTTCCAGGGTCAGATCGATCTGATGTCCATGGAAGCTGTTTACTGGAACGATTCCGACAAGGGTATGGTCCCTGTTCGCAAGCCTATCCCTGCTGAACTGCAGGAACTGGCTGACGAGTGGCGCAGCAACATGGTTGAGGCTGCGGCCGAAGCCAGCGAAGAGCTGATGAACAAGTACCTCGAAGGTGAAGAGCTCACCAACGAGGAAATCAAGTCGGCTCTGCGTCAGCGTACTATCGCTGGTGAGATCGTTCTGGCTGTTTGTGGTTCTTCGTTCAAGAACAAGGGCGTTCCCCTGGTTCTCGACGCCGTTATCGACTACCTGCCGGCTCCGACCGACATTCCTGCTATCAAGGGTTCCGATCCTGATAACGAGGAAGTCCAGATGGAGCGTCATGCAGACGACAACGAGCCGTTCTCGGCTCTGGCGTTCAAGATCGCTACCGACCCATTCGTGGGTACCCTGACTTTCGTCCGTGTTTACTCGGGCGTGTTGGCATCCGGCGACGGCGTGATCAACTCGGTCAAGGGCAAGAAAGAGCGCGTGGGTCGTATGGTGCAAATGCATGCAAACGCCCGCGAAGAGATCAAGGAAGTTCGCGCTGGTGACATCGCGGCCCTGATCGGCATGAAGGACGTCACCACTGGTGAAACCTTGTGCAACGCTGACAAGCCAATCATTCTGGTTCGTATGGATTTCCCGGAGCCGGTTATTTCGGTTGCCGTTGAGCCAAAGACCAAGGATGACCAGGAAAAAATGGGTATCGCACTGGGCAAGCTCGCTCAGGAAGACCCGTCTTTCCGCGTTAAGACTGATGAAGAGACTGGTCAAACGATCATCTCTGGCATGGGCGAGTTGCACCTGGACATCCTGGTTGACCGGATGCGCCGTGAGTTCAACGTCGAAGCCAACATCGGCAAGCCTCAGGTTTCCTATCGTGAGCGCATCACGAAGAACTGCGAAATCGAAGGCAAGTTCGTTCGTCAATCCGGCGGTCGTGGCCAGTTTGGTCACTGCTGGATCCGTTTTGCTCCTGCTGACGAAGGTCAGGAAGGTCTGCAATTCGTGAACGAAGTGGTGGGTGGTGTTGTTCCTAAGGAATACATCCCGGCTATCCAGAAGGGTATCGAAGAGCAGATGAAGAACGGTGTTGTCGCCGGCTATCCGCTGATCGGCCTGAAGGCTACCGTGTTTGATGGTTCTTACCACGACGTCGACTCGAACGAGATGGCGTTTAAGGTGGCTGCTTCCATGGCGACCAAGCAACTGGCCCAGAAGGGTGGTGGTGAGTTGCTCGAGCCGATCATGGCGGTAGAGGTTGTTACGCCTGAAGACTATATGGGTGACGTGATGGGCGACCTTAACCGTCGTCGCGGCATGATTCTGGGTATGGAAGATACGGTTTCCGGCAAGGTTATCCGCGCCGAGGTTCCGTTGGGTGAGATGTTCGGTTATGCGACCGACGTTCGCTCCATGTCTCAGGGTCGCGCAAGCTACTCTATGGAATTCAAAAAATACAATACAGCGCCGTCGCACATCGTCGAAACTGTAACCAAAAAACAAGGCTGATTCAGCGCCTTTAGGCTAGGAGTTATTTGTCGTGGCTAAAGAAAAATTTGAACGTAACAAACCGCACGTCAACGTTGGCACCATCGGTCACGTTGACCATGGTAAAACCACACTGACCGCAGCTCTGACCCGTGTTTGCTCCGAAGTTTTCGGTTCCGCAAAGGTTGACTTCGACAAGATCGACAGCGCCCCGGAAGAGAAAGCTCGTGGTATCACCATCAACACTGCACACGTGGAGTACGATTCGTCCGTTCGCCACTACGCGCACGTTGACTGCCCAGGTCACGCCGACTACGTCAAGAACATGATCACCGGTGCTGCCCAGATGGACGGCGCTATCCTGGTTTGCTCGGCTGCTGACGGTCCTATGCCTCAGACTCGCGAGCACATCCTGCTGTCCCGTCAGGTTGGCGTTCCGTACATCGTTGTCTTCCTGAACAAGGCTGACATGGTTGACGACGCTGAGCTGCTGGAACTGGTTGAAATGGAAGTTCGTGATCTGCTCAGCACTTACGAGTTCCCAGGCGACGATACCCCGATCATCATCGGTTCGGCTCTGATGGCTCTGAACGGCCAGGACGAGAACGAAATGGGTACCTCGGCTGTCAAGAAGCTGGTAGAGACTCTGGATAGCTACATCCCAGAACCAGTTCGTGCTATCGACAAGCCGTTCCTGATGCCAATCGAAGACGTATTCTCGATCTCGGGTCGCGGTACTGTTGTGACTGGTCGTGTTGAGCGTGGCATCATCAAGATCCAGGAAGAAGTAGAAATCGTAGGTCTGCGTGACACTACCAAGACTACTTGCACTGGCGTCGAGATGTTCCGCAAGCTGCTGGACGAAGGCCGTGCTGGTGAGAACTGCGGCGTTCTGCTGCGTGGCACCAAGCGTGACGACGTTGAGCGTGGCCAGGTTCTGGTCAAGCCAGGCACCGTCAAGCCGCACACTCAGTTCGAAGCCGAAATCTACGTTCTGAGCAAAGAAGAAGGCGGTCGTCACACTCCTTTCTTCAAGGGCTATCGTCCACAGTTCTACTTCCGTACTACCGACGTAACTGGTAGCTGCGAACTGCCGGAAGGCACCGAAATGGTTATGCCAGGTGATAACGTGAAAGTTTCCGTTACCCTGATCAAGCCTATCGCAATGGAAGATGGTCTGCGTTTCGCTATCCGTGAAGGCGGTCGTACCGTCGGCGCTGGCGTCGTAGCCAAAATCATCGCCTAAGCGTTGATGTCTTGAAAGAGCCCCCGCATTGCGGGGGCTTTTTTATTGGGTTGACACCCTGTCAGCTCGTCTATAGAATTGCGCCTCCTTTTAACGGGCGTATTGCGCTCGGTGGGAACAGCAATCTGGAGTCTGAATCCAATGCAAAACCAGCAAATCCGTATCAGGTTGAAGGCTTTCGACCATCGCCTGATCGACCAATCAACCCAGGAAATCGTGGAAACCGCGAAACGTACTGGTGCACAGGTGCGTGGTCCGATTCCACTGCCGACTCGTAAAGAGCGGTTCACCGTTCTGGTTTCTCCGCACGTCAACAAAGACGCGCGCGACCAGTATGAGATCCGTACTCATAAGCGCGTTCTGGACATCGTCCAGCCAACGGATAAAACCGTTGATGCTCTTATGAAGCTTGATCTTGCGGCCGGTGTGGAAGTTCAGATCAGCCTCGGCTAAGACTCGGGTCTTAGTCGTGTAACGCTCTGAAATGGGCGGCCATAGCGGGTGAAAGCCCCGTACACTCATGAGGTTTACAACATGACTATTGGTGTAGTCGGTCGTAAATGCGGTATGACCCGTATTTTCACCGAAGAAGGTGTCTCCATTCCGGTCACGGTCATTGAGATCGAGCCGAATCGCGTCACTCAGTTCAAAACCGAAGAAACCGATGGCTATCGTGCAGTGCAAGTCACTGTCGGCGAGCGTCGCGCTTCGCGTGTTACAGCCGCTCAGGCTGGCCACTTCGCTAAAGCGAACGTAGCCGCCGGTCGTACCATCATGGAATTCCGTCTTGAAGAAGGCGATTACCAGGCTGGCGATCTGATCAACGCTGAAATCTTCGCTGCTGGTCAACTGGTTGATGTGACCGGTCAGTCCAAGGGTAAAGGCTTCCAGGGTACGATCAAGCGCTGGAATTTCCGTGGTCAGGATAACACCCACGGTAACTCCGTCTCCCACCGCGTCCCGGGCTCTATCGGCCAGTGCCAGACTCCTGGTCGTGTATTCAAGGGCAAAAAAATGTCCGGTCATATGGGCGCTGAGCGCGTGACCGTGCAGTCCCTGGAAGTAGTGCGCGTGGACGCTGAACGCAATCTGTTGTTGGTCAAGGGTGCTGTTCCTGGCGCTACTGGCGGCAACCTGGTTGTACGTCCGGCAGCCAAGGCTCGCGGTTAAGGGGAAGCTGACATGCAATTAAATGTAAATGACGCTCAAGCAATCGAAGTTTCCGAACTGACATTTGGCGGCGAATTCAACGAGACGCTGGTTCACCAGGCAGTCGTGGCCTACATGGCTGGCGGTCGTCAGGGTAGCAAGCAGCAGAAGACCCGTTCTGACGTTTCTGGTGGCGGTAAGCGCCCATGGCGTCAAAAGGGTACTGGCCGTGCTCGTGCCGGTACTATCCGTAGCCCAATCTGGCGTGGCGGCGGTACCACTTTCGCAGCTCGTCCTCAGGATCACTCTCAGAAGCTCAACAAGAAGATGTATCGCGCAGCACTGCGCTCCATCCTTGCTGAACTGGTTCGTACTGATCGTCTGGTCGTGGTTCAGGACTTCGCTGTTGAAGCACCGAAAACCAAAGACTTGCTGAGCAAGCTGAATGGCATGGGTCTGACTGACGTCCTGATCGTGTCTGACGCTGTTGACCAGAATCTGTACCTGGCTGCTCGTAACCTGCCGCACGTTGATGTTCGTGACGTACAGGGTTCCGATCCAGTTAGTCTGATCGCATACGACAAAGTGTTGATCACTGTGTCGGCCGTGAAGAAATTCGAGGAGCTGCTGGGATGAACCAGGAACGCGTATTTAAAGTTCTACTTGGCCCGCACGTTTCCGAAAAGGCCACGGTTCTGGCTGACAAGAAAGGCCAGTTCGTTTTCAAGGTTGCAACTGACGCAACCAAGCTGGAAATCAAGAAGGCCGTCGAAAGCCTGTTCAGCGTGAAAGTAGAGCGTGTTACTACCCTGAATGTTCTGGGTAAGAGCAAGCGCACTGCTCGCGGTCTGGGCAAGCGTAATGACTGGAAGAAGGCAGTTATCTCCCTTCAGCCAGGCCAAGATCTCGATTTCAGCAGCAGTGCTGAGTAAGGAAGGGGTGCATCATGGCAATCGTTAAATGCAAACCGACTTCCCCTGGCCGCCGTTTTGTGGTCAAGGTGGTCAACCAGGAGCTGCATAAAGGCGCTCCTCACGCACCGCTGCTCGAGAAAAAATCGAAGTCTGGTGGTCGTAACAACAATGGCCGTATCACTACACGTCACGTGGGTGGTGGTCATAAGCAGCATTATCGTCTGGTCGACTTCCGTCGCAACGACAAAGATGGCATCGCTGCCACTGTCGAGCGTATCGAATACGATCCAAACCGTACTGCTCACATTGCTCTGCTGCTTTACGCAGACGGCGAGCGCCGTTACATCATCGCCCCTAAAGGCGTGAGTGCTGGCGACCAGCTGATTGCGGGTGCTCTGGCACCAATCAAGCCGGGCAACGCTCTTCAACTGCGCAACATTCCAGTTGGTAGCACCGTACACGGCATCGAATTGAAGCCAGGTAAAGGCGCACAGATCGCTCGTTCTGCTGGTGCATCCGCACAGCTGATCGCTCGTGAAGGTGTGTACGTAACCCTGCGTCTTCGCTCCGGTGAAATGCGTAAAGTACTGGCTGAATGCCGTGCAACGCTTGGCGAAGTCTCGAACTCCGAGCACAGCCTGCGTTCGCTGGGTAAAGCAGGTGCCAAACGCTGGCGTGGCGTTCGCCCAACCGTTCGTGGTGTTGCCATGAACCCGGTTGACCACCCACATGGTGGTGGTGAAGGTCGTACCTCTGGTGGTCGTCATCCGGTATCGCCGTGGGGCTTCCCGACTAAGGGCGCGAAGACTCGTGGTAATAAGCGTACCGACAAAATGATCGTCCGTCGTCGCAAGTAAATAGAGGGATACGACAGTGCCACGTTCTCTGAAAAAAGGTCCTTTTATTGATCTTCACCTACTGAAGAAGATCGAAGTGGCGGCGGAAAAGAACGATCGCAAACCAGTTAAGACCTGGTCGCGTCGTTCGATGATCCTGCCACAAATGGTCGGTTTGACCATTGCAGTGCATAACGGTCGTCAGCATGTTCCCGTTCTCGTGAGCGAAGACATGGTCGGCCATAAACTGGGCGAGTTTGCCGGTACCCGCACATATCGTGGGCACGTGGCAGACAAGAAAGCCAAGCGTTAAGGGGTAAGGAACGATGGAAGTAGCCGCTAAGTTGTCGGGCGCTCGAATCTCCGCCCAGAAAGCCCGCTTGGTCGCCGACCAGATCCGCGGGAAGAAGGTGGGCGAAGCGCTCAACCTGTTGGCTTTCAGCAGTAAGAAAGCCGCCGAGATCCTGAAGAAAGTGCTGGAGTCGGCTGTAGCCAACGCCGAGCATAACGAAGGCGCAGACGTTGATGACCTGAAGGTCTCCACCGTTTTCGTCAACGAAGGGCGTTCGCTGAAGCGCATCATGCCACGTGCCAAAGGCCGTGCTGATCGCATCGTCAAGCGGTCTTGCCATATCACTGTCAAGGTTGCTGACAAGTAACGGAGTCGAAGAGATGGGTCAGAAAGTACATCCCATTGGCATTCGCCTGGGAATCGTCAAGGAGCACACCTCCGTCTGGTACGCAGATGGTCGGACTTATGCGGACTATTTGTTCGCTGATCTGAAGGTGCGTGAGTATCTCCAAGACAAACTAAAAAGCGCGTCCGTAAGCCGTATCGATATCCATCGTCCGGCTCAGACTGCACGTATCACCATCCACACCGCTCGTCCCGGCATCGTGATCGGCAAGAAAGGTGAAGATGTTGAGAAACTGCGTCAGGACCTGACCAAGCAAATGGGTGTGCCTGTGCACATCAATATCGAAGAGATCCGCAAGCCGGAGCTCGACGGTATGCTGGTTGCGCAGAGCGTAGCTCAGCAGCTGGAGCGCCGTGTAATGTTCCGTCGCGCTATGAAGCGCGCTGTACAGAACGCAATGCGCATTGGTGCCAAAGGCATCAAAATCCAAGTGAGCGGTCGTCTCGGCGGTGCTGAAATCGCACGTACTGAATGGTATCGCGAGGGTCGTGTTCCATTGCACACCCTGCGTGCCGACATCGACTATGCCAACTACGAAGCTCACACCACTTATGGTGTGATCGGTGTAAAGGTTTGGATCTTCAAAGGCGAAGTAATTGGTGGTCGCCAAGAAGAACTGAAACCACAAGCACCAGCGCCTCGTAAAAAAGCTGCTAAGTAAGGGGTACGCCAAATGTTGCAACCAAAGCGTACGAAGTTCCGCAAGCAGATGACCGGCCACAACCGTGGTCTGGCACTGCGCGGTAGCAAAGTCAGCTTCGGCGAGTTCGCGCTGAAGTCTGTTGCTCGCGGTCGTCTCACCGCTCGTCAGATCGAGTCAGCGCGTCGTGCTCTGACCCGTCACGTAAAGCGTGGCGGCAAGATCTGGATCCGTGTATTCCCGGACAAGCCTGTTACCAAGAAGCCACTCGAAGTTCGTATGGGTAAAGGTAAGGGTAACGTCGAATACTGGGTTGCCCAGATTCAGCCAGGCAAAGTCCTGTATGAAATCGAGGGTGTTACTGAAGAGCTGGCGCGTGAGGCTTTCGCCCTGGCTGCTGCAAAGCTGCCACTCGCCACCTCCTTTGTTAAGCGGACGGTGATGTGATGAAAGCGAATGAACTTCGTGAAAAATCAGCACAGCAGCTGAACGAGCAACTGCTCGGCCTGCTGCGCGACCAGTTCAATCTGCGTATGCAGAAAGCAACTGGCCAGTTGGGGCAGTCTCACCTGCTCTCGCAAGTTAAGCGTGACATCGCTCGCGTGAAGACTGTGCTCAACCAGCAGGCAGGTAAGTAATCATGGCTGAAGCCGAAAAAACCGTCCGTACGCTGACTGGCCGTGTCGTCAGCGACAAGATGGACAAGACCATCACCGTTCTGATTGAGCGTCGCGTCAAGCACCCAATCTACGGTAAATACGTTAAGCGTTCGACTAAGCTGCACGCGCACGACGAAACCAATCAGTGCCATATCGGCGACAAGGTCACTATTCGTGAAACTCGTCCGGTAGCCAAGACCAAGTCTTGGGCATTGGTTGATATCCTCGAACGCGCTGTGGAAGTCTAAGGGCTAAGGGTCGGAGAAATTATATGATTCAGACTCAATCCATGCTCGATGTGGCCGATAACAGCGGCGCTCGCCGCGTTATGTGCATCAAGGTGCTGGGTGGCTCCCATCGTCGTTACGCTGGTATCGGTGACATCATCAAAGTAACCGTTAAGGAAGCAATTCCTCGCGGCAAGGTGAAAAAAGGCCAAGTGATGACTGCTGTCGTAGTCCGCACTCGCCATGGCGTTCGTCGTGCAGACGGCTCCATCATCCGCTTCGATGGCAACGCTGCTGTTCTGTTGAACAACAAGCAAGAGCCGATCGGTACCCGTATCTTTGGGCCAGTGACCCGTGAACTTCGTACTGAGAAGTTCATGAAGATCGTCTCGCTCGCCCCAGAAGTTCTGTAAGGAGATCCGACATGCAAAAGATTCGTCGTGACGACGAGATCATCGTGATCGCCGGCAAAGACAAAGGTAAGCGCGGTAAGGTGCTCAAGGTTCTCGCTGACGACCGTCTGGTCGTTGGTGGGATCAACCTGGTGAAGCGTCATACCAAGCCTAACCCGATGTCGGGCGTACAGGGCGGTATCGTCGAGAAAGAAGCGCCACTGCACGCTTCCAACGTCGCCATTTTCAACGGCGCAACCAACAAGGCTGACCGCGTTGGTTTCAAAGTTGAAGACGGCAAGAAAATTCGTGTCTTCAAGTCGACCCAAAAAGCGGTTGATGCTTGAACACTGCTAGGTAGAAGACCATGGCACGACTAAAAGAGATTTACCGGAAGGAAATCGCTCCGAAGCTTAAGGAAGAACTTAAGCTCGCGAACGTGATGGAAGTTCCGCGCGTTACCAAAATCACCCTGAACATGGGTTTGGGCGAAGCGATCGGCGACAAAAAAGTCATCGAGCACGCTGTTGCTGACCTGGAAAAGATCACCGGTCAAAAAGTCGTTGTGACTTACGCTCGGAAGTCCATCGCTGGCTTTAAAGTCCGTGAAGGATGGCCGATTGGCGTCAAAGTGACTCTGCGCCGCGATCGTATGTACGAATTCCTGGATCGTCTGCTGTCGATCTCCCTGCCTCGGGTTCGCGACTTCCGCGGCCTGAATGCCAAGTCCTTCGATGGTCGTGGTAACTACAGCATGGGCGTGAAAGAGCAGATCATTTTCCCGGAAATCGATTACGACAAGATCGATGCTCTCCGCGGTCTGGACATCACCCTGACCACCACTGCCAAGAACGATGATGAAGGTCGCGCACTGCTGCGTGCTTTCAAATTCCCGTTCCGCAACTGATTGGAGTAGGAAAATGGCCAAGAAGAGCATGAAAAACCGTGAGCTGAAGCGTCAGGTCACAGTTGCCAAGTACGCCAAGAAGCGTGCCGAGCTGAAAGCTATCATCGTTGATCTGGAAGCAACTCCGGAAGCGCGTTGGGAAGCTACCGTAGCTCTGCAGAAGCAACCACGTGACGCAAGCGCATCGCGCATGCGTAACCGTTGCCGCATCACCGGTCGTCCACACGGCGTTTACCGCAAGTTCGGCCTCGGCCGTAACAAGCTGCGTGAAGCTGCCATGCGTGGCGACGTACCAGGTCTGGTCAAAGCCAGCTGGTAAGGCGCAACTCTCGCCTCAATCCGATCGACGGCGCACGTTGTCGGTTGGAATGAAGCCTGAATGTGAATCAAGCCCCTTTTGGGGCTTGATTCATTTCTGGGGTAGGACTAGAATTGCCGGCTCGCCTGAGCCCGTGTTTTTCACTTGCCCGGAAAATCTCGGCGATAAGCTGTAGCCGTAAGGCTAATTATTTTGTTTTAGGAGCGTCTAGCCCATGAGTATGCAGGACCCGTTAGCGGACATGCTAACTCGTATCCGTAATGCCCAGATGGCTGAAAAGCCCGTCGTAAGCATGCCATCTTCCACGTTGAAGGTTGCTGTAGCAAAAGTCCTGAAGGACGAAGGCTACATTGCGGGTTATCAGATCAGCAGCGAAGTTAAGCCATCGCTGTCCATCGAGCTTAAGTACTTCGAAGGCCGTCCGGTCATCGAAGAAGTTAAGCGCGTCAGCCGTCCAGGCTTGCGTCAGTACAAGTCCTCCGATGATCTGCCAAAAGTTCGTGGCGGTCTGGGTGTGTCTATCGTCTCCACCAACAAAGGTGTGATGACGGATCGTGCTGCGCGCGCTGCCGGTGTCGGCGGCGAAGTGCTTTGCACAGTGTTCTAAGGGGGGATAAGCATGTCACGCGTCGCTAAGAACCCCGTTAAGCTGCCATCCGGCGTCGAAGTCAAACTCGTCGGCCAGCTGCTTTCGGTGAAGGGTGCCAAGGGCACTCTGGAACTGAACATCCATTCGTCCGTTGAGATTGTTGAAGAAGCTGGTGAGCTGCGTTTCGCTGCTCGCAATGGCGATCAACAAACCCGCGCAATGGCAGGCACAACTCGTGCACTGGTTAACAACATGGTCCAGGGCGTAAGCCAAGGCTTCGAGCGTAAGCTCCAGCTGGTCGGTGTTGGTTACAAGGCGCAAGCAAAGGGCACGGTCCTGAACCTGGCACTTGGCTTCTCGCACCCGGTGGATTACGAATTGCCTAATGGCATCACCGCTGAGACCCCCAACCAGACCGATATCCTGATTCGCGGTATCGATAAGCAGTTGGTTGGTCAAGTGGCCGCTGAGATCCGCGACTTCCGCCGTCCTGAGCCTTACAAAGGCAAAGGTGTGCGTTACGCGGACGAAGTCGTCCGCCGTAAAGAAGCCAAGAAGAAGTAGGGCATAGCAAATGACCGTCAAAAAAGTTACCCGACTGCGTCGCGCTCGCAAAGCACGCCTGAAAATGCACGAGCTAGAAGTCGTGCGTCTCTGCGTGCACCGCTCTTCGCAGCACATTTATGCCCAGGTCATTTCGGCCGACGGCAGCAAAGTCCTGGCAAGTGCCTCGACTTTGGACAAAGAACTGCGTGATGGCGCCACTGGCAACATCGACGCGGCCACTAAGGTTGGCAAGCTGGTCGCCGAGCGTGCAAAAGCCGCGGGCGTATCGCAAGTGGCTTTCGACCGTTCTGGCTTCAAGTACCACGGCCGTGTCAAAGCGCTGGCTGATGCTGCTCGTGAAGGCGGGCTGGAGTTCTAAGTTATGGCAAATAACGACCAAAAACGCGACGAAGGCTACATCGAGAAGCTGGTTCAAGTTAACCGCGTGGCCAAAACCGTAAAAGGCGGCCGTATCTTCACTTTCACTGCGTTGACCGTAGTGGGTGATGGTAAAGGGCGTGTTGGCTTCGGCCGTGGCAAGTCACGTGAAGTGCCTGCTGCAATCCAGAAAGCGATGGAAGCTGCTCGCCGCAACATGATCCAGGTGGATCTGAACGGCACAACTCTGCAGTACGCAATGAAGTCCGCCCATGGCGCTTCGAAGGTTTACATGCAGCCTGCTTCTGAAGGTACCGGTATCATCGCTGGCGGCGCTATGCGCGCAGTGCTGGAAGTTGCTGGTGTCCAGAACGTGTTGGCCAAGTGCTATGGCTCGACTAACCCTGTAAACGTGGTTCACGCCACTTTCAAGGGTCTGAAGGGCATGCAGTCTCCTGAGTCCATTGCTGCCAAGCGCGGCAAGCGTGTTGAGGAGATCATCTGATCATGGCTACCGTAAAAGTAACGCTGATCAAAAGCATGACCGGCCGCATCCCTAACCACAAATTGTGCGTTAAGGGTTTGGGTCTGCGTCGCATCGGTCACACTGTAGAAGTCCTGGATACTCCCGAAAATCGCGGGATGATCAACAAGGCTTACTACATGCTGCGAGTCGAGGGTTAATCGATGAAACTCAATGATCTGAGTCCAGCGCCGGGTTCCCGTCGCGAAAAGCATCGTCCGGGCCGTGGTATCGGTAGCGGTTTGGGTAAGACTGGTGGCCGTGGCCACAAAGGTCAGACCTCCCGCTCCGGTGGCACCATTGCTCCGGGCTTTGAGGGCGGCCAACAGCCGCTGCATCGTCGCCTGCCAAAATTCGGTTTCGTTTCCCTGAAAGCCATGGACCGCGCAGAAGTGCGTCTGTCCGAGCTGGCTAAAGTGGAAGGCGACATCGTAACTGTGCAGACCCTGAAGGATGCCAACGTGATTAACCAGAACGTACAGCGTGTGAAAATCATGCTGTCGGGCGAAGTTACTCGCGCTGTCACCATCAAAGGTATCGCCGCCACCAAAGGTGCGCGTGCGGCTATCGAAGCAGCTGGCGGCAAGTTCGAGGAATAAATGGCTAAGCAAGGTGCTCTCTCTGCGCTCGGCAAAGGCGGTATGTCTGAACTCTGGGCTCGTCTGCGTTTTCTGTTCCTGGCGATTATCGTCTACCGAATAGGCGCACACATCCCGGTTCCAGGTATCAACCCGGACCGACTCGCAGAACTGTTTCGACAGAATGAGGGGACCATTCTTAGCTTGTTCAACATGTTTTCCGGCGGCGCGCTGGAACGGATGAGTATCTTTGCACTGGGGATCATGCCGTACATTTCGGCATCGATCATCATGCAGCTGATGACCGCCGTCAGCCCGCAACTGGAGCAGTTGAAGAAGGAAGGTGAAGCTGGCCGTCGCAAGATCAGCCAGTACACCCGCTATGGCACCGTTGTCCTGGCTCTGGTTCAAGCTGTCGGCATGTCCGTCGGCCTGGCCAGTCAGGGCGTAGCGTTTTCTGGCGACCTGGGTTTCCATTTTGTGGCCGTAACCACCTTCGTGGCAGGTGCGATGTTCATGATGTGGCTGGGCGAGCAGATTACCGAGCGCGGTGTCGGCAACGGTATCTCGATGTTGATTTTCGCAGGTATCGTCGCCGGTCTTCCGAGAGCGATAGGGCAGTCTTTCGAGTCTGCACGTCAGGGTGATATCAATATCTTCGCTCTGGTCGCAATCGGTTTGCTGGCAGTAGCGATCATCGGTTTCGTGGTGTTCATTGAGCGTGGTCAGCGTCGTATCGCTGTTCACTACGCCAAGCGTCAGCAGGGCCGCAAGGTCTTCGCTGCGCAGACAAGCCACTTGCCGCTGAAAGTGAACATGGCTGGTGTGATTCCGGCCATTTTTGCGAGCAGCATTTTGCTGTTTCCGGCTTCGTTGGGGTCCTGGTTCGGTCAGTCTGAAGGTCTGGGCTGGTTGCAGGACATCTCGCAGTCGATCGCTCCTGGTCAGCCGTTGAATATTCTGCTGTTTAGTGCAGGGATTATTTTCTTCTGCTTCTTCTATACGGCGTTGATGTTCAATCCGAAAGACGTAGCGGAAAACCTGAAGAAGTCCGGTGCCTTTATTCCGGGTATTCGTCCAGGCGAGCAGTCGGCGCGCTACATTGATGGCGTTCTGACTCGTTTGACCATGTTCGGTGCTCTTTATATGACGGCCGTGTGCCTGCTTCCCCAGTTCCTGGTGGTTGCGGCAAACGTACCGTTCTACCTTGGCGGGACCTCGTTGCTGATCGTGGTCGTGGTTGTGATGGACTTTATGTCTCAAGTGCAATCTCACCTCGTTTCGCACCAGTATGAATCCCTGATGAAGAAAGCCAACCTGAAGGGCTACGGTGGCAGCGGCGGTATGCTGCGCTGAAGCACCCCTAAGGTTCGAGGAGTTGGTGATGAAAGTTCGTGCATCGGTGAAAAAGCTGTGCCGTAACTGCAAGATTATTCGCCGCGAAGGTGTTGTTCGAGTAATTTGCAGCGCGGAACCACGTCATAAGCAGCGCCAAGGCTGATTGTGATTTGTGCTTAAGCCCAGCAGCTAGTGCGCTGCTGGGTTGATTATTTGTTACTACAGCGATATTATCTCGCGCCCTATTTCTTGGCTTCCGGGGCGTAGGTAGCTGTCAATTGGAGTCCCACTGAATGGCCCGTATTGCAGGCGTTAACATTCCAGATAACAAGCATACTGTTATCTCGCTGACCTACATCTATGGTGTTGGTCGCACCACTGCACAGAAAATTTGTGCAACCACCGGGGTTAACCCGGCGGCGAAGATCAAAGATCTGAGCGACGAGCAGATTGAACAGCTGCGTGGCGAAGTGGCGAAGTTCACCACTGAAGGTGACCTGCGTCGCGAAATCAACATGAAAATCAAGCGCTTGATGGACCTGGGCTGCTACCGCGGTCTGCGTCATCGTCGGGGTCTTCCAGTACGCGGTCAGCGTACCAAGACCAACGCGCGTACTCGCAAAGGTCCGCGTAAGCCGATCCGCAAGTAATCGCTCCAGCGCAACGACAGGAATTTAGTCATGGCAAAACCTGCTGCTCGTCCTCGTAAAAAAGTTAAAAAGACAGTGGTTGATGGCATCGCCCACATCCACGCGTCGTTTAACAACACAATCGTCACCATTACCGATCGTCAAGGTAACGCTCTTTCCTGGGCTACCTCTGGCGGTTCGGGTTTCCGTGGTTCCCGCAAGTCCACGCCGTTCGCTGCTCAGGTAGCTGCTGAACGTGCTGGTCAAGCTGCGCTGGAGTACGGTCTGAAGAACCTCGACGTCAATGTCAAGGGTCCAGGCCCAGGTCGTGAATCCGCTGTCCGTGCATTGAACGGCTGTGGCTATAAGATCGCCAGCATCACCGACGTGACGCCAATCCCGCACAACGGGTGCCGTCCGCCGAAGAAGCGCCGCGTGTAATCCAGGAGACTGTAAAAAATGGCTCGTTACATTGGTCCAAAATGCAAACTTGCTCGTCGTGAAGGCACCGATCTCTTTCTGAAGAGCGGCGTTCGCGCTATCGAATCCAAGTGCAACATCGAAGCAGCTCCAGGCATCCACGGTCAGCGCCGCGGTCGCCAGTCCGATTACGGTACTCAGCTGCGTGAAAAGCAAAAAGTCCGTCGTATCTACGGCGTTCTCGAGCGTCAGTTCAGCGGCTACTACAAAGAAGCCGCCGGCAAGAAAGGCGCAACAGGTGAGAACCTGCTGCAGCTGCTCGAATGCCGTCTGGACAACGTTGTATACCGCATGGGCTTCGGCTCGACTCGTGCCGAATCCCGTCAGTTGGTTTCGCACAAGTCTGTTAGCGTCAACGGCAAAACCGTTAACGTTCCTTCTTACCAGGTTCGTGCTGGCGACGTCGTTGCTATCCGCGAAAAGGCTAAGAACCAACTGCGTATTGTCCAGGCTCTCGATCTGTGTGCCCAACGTGGCCGCGTAGAATGGGTAGAAGTAGACACTGAGAAGAAATCGGGCGTTTTCAAGAACGTACCAGCTCGCAGTGATCTATCCGCCGACATCAACGAAAGCCTGATTGTCGAGCTCTACTCCAAGTAAGGGCTAGAAAATAGGTGCATCCATGCAGATTTCGGTAAATGAGTTCCTGACACCCCGCCATATTGATGTGCAGGTTGTCAGTCCAACCCGCGCCAAGATCACTCTCGAGCCTCTCGAGCGTGGTTTTGGCCATACCCTGGGCAACGCGCTTCGCCGCATTTTGTTGTCCTCCATGCCCGGCTGTGCAGTAGTCGAGGCCGAGATTGACGGTGTACTCCATGAGTACAGCGCCATCGAAGGTGTACAGGAAGACGTCATTGAAATCCTGTTGAACCTTAAAGGTCTGGCTATCAAGCTGCACGGTCGAGACGAAGTTACGCTGACCTTGTCGAAGAAGGGTTCGGGGGTGGTTACCGCTGCCGATATTCAGCTGGATCATGATGTCGAGATCGTTAACCCCGATCACGTAATCGCTAACCTGGCGTCTAACGGCGCCTTGAACATGAAGCTCACCGTAGCTCGTGGTCGTGGTTATGAGCCGGCAGACTCGCGTCAAAGCGATGAAGACGAAAGCCGCAGCATTGGTCGCTTGCAGCTCGACTCTTCGTTCAGCCCGGTTCGCCGTATCGCATACGTGGTTGAAAACGCCCGTGTCGAGCAGCGTACTAACCTGGACAAGCTGGTTATTGATCTGGAAACCAACGGTACCCTGGATCCTGAAGAGGCCATTCGCCGCGCTGCAACCATTCTGCAACAGCAGTTGGCTGCGTTCGTCGACCTCAAAGGCGACAGCGAACCAGTGGTAATCGAACAGGAAGACGAGATCGATCCGATCCTGCTCCGTCCGGTTGACGATTTGGAACTGACTGTACGTTCGGCTAACTGCCTTAAGGCGGAGAACATCTACTACATTGGTGACCTGATTCAGCGCACCGAAGTAGAGCTGTTGAAAACTCCGAACCTTGGGAAGAAGTCTTTGACTGAGATCAAAGACGTTCTGGCCTCCCGTGGTCTGTCCCTCGGCATGCGCCTCGACAACTGGCCGCCGGCAAGTCTTAAGAAGGACGACAAGGCTACGGCCTGATCGTCGTAATCACCGAACGTGAGTTTGGTAAGGAATGAACCATGCGTCATCGTAAAAGTGGACGTCACCTGAGCCGTACCAGCTCTCACCGCAAAGCCATGTTTCAGAACATGGCGGTGTCGCTGTTCGAGCACGAGCTGATCAAGACTACCCTGCCGAAAGCCAAGGAACTGCGCCGCGTTGCCGAGCCGCTGATCACCCTGGCCAAGGAAGACAGCGTTGCAAACCGTCGTCTGGCTTTCGACCGTACTCGTTCGAAAGAAATCGTCGGCAAGCTGTTCAACGATCTGGGTAAGCGCTATGCAACCCGTCAGGGCGGCTACCTGCGTATCCTGAAGTGCGGCTTCCGCGCTGGCGACAACGCGCCTATGGCGTACGTCGAGTTGGTTGATCGTCCTGTCGGTGGCTCTGTAGAAGCTGCTGAATAAGACATCAGTTTGAACAAGAAACCGGGCCTAGTGCCCGGTTTTTTGTTATCTGCAATTGGCGATGGCTATCGATTGGAAATAATTAATAAATTTCTATGTATAAGGCTTCTCCACGATACTTCCGCTCAAGCTGATTAGCCGGCTATCCAAGCCTGAGGAAGATATCGCATGAGCCAGAAAACGCTGACCACCGCCAGTGGCGCGCCAGTCGCCGACAACCAGAATTCTCGTTCGGCGGGCCCCCGCGGCCCTTTGCTGCTTGAAGATTTTCACCTGATCGAAAAGCTTGCCCATTTCAACCGCGAGAACATCCCTGAGCGTCGTGTGCACGCCAAGGGCTCGGGTGCCCACGGTACGTTCACCGTCACCCAAGACATCACTCGATACACCAGCGCCAATCTGTTCAACACCATTGGCAAGGAGACGCCGATTTTCATACGCTTCTCCACTGTAGGTGGAGAGCGTGGTTCAGCTGATACCGAACGCGACCCGCGTGGTTTCGCTGTGAAGTTCTACACCGAGGAAGGCAACTGGGACATTGTGGGCAATAACACGCCTGTGTTTTTCATCCGCGATCCGCTGAAATTCCCGGACTTCATCCATACCCAGAAGCGTTTGCCCCAGACCAATCTGAAGAGTCCGCAAATGATGTGGGACTTCTGGTCGCACTCGCCCGAGGCGCTGCATCAGGTCACCATCCTGTTCTCGGATCGGGGCATTCCAGATGGCTATCGTCACATGCATGGCTTCGGCAGCCACACCTACAGCCTGATCAGCTCCAATGGCGAGCGTCACTGGGTGAAGTGGCACTACAAGAGCAAGCAAGGCATCAAGAACCTGACGCCTGAGGATGCTGCGCGCATTGCCGGTACCGATCCGGATTACGCTCAGCGCGACCTGTTCACAGCTATCGAACGAGGGGACTTCCCGAAATGGCAGGTCTGCATCCAGTTGATGACCGAGGCTCAGGCCAACACTCATCATGAGAACCCGTTTGACGTGACCAAAACCTGGTCACAGAAAGAGTACCCGCTGATCGAAGTCGGCGAGCTTGAGCTCAACCGCAACCCGCTGAACTACTTCGCTGAAGTCGAGCAGGCGGCGTTTGGGCCAAGCAATAGGGTGCCAGGTGTTGGCTTGTCGCCAGACCGCATGTTGCAGGGCCGTGTATTCGCCTACGCTGATGCGCATCGCTATCGCGTTGGCACCAATCACCAGCAATTGCCGATCAATGCACCGAAGAACCCCGTATACAGCTACCAACGCGATGGTTCGATGGCGTTTGGCGCCAACGGTGGTGCGACGCCGAACTACGAGCCAAACAGCTACTCCGATGCGCCCAGGCAGGATCCGCGTTACGAAGAACCGGCCTTGGCATTGAGTGGTGCTGCCGATCGCCACGATCATCGCGTCGACGGCGACTACTACAGTCAGGCCGGCAAGCTGTTCAATTTGATGAACGCCGATCAGAAAGCGCTGCTGATCAATAACATTGCTGGTGCAATGGCCGGCGTATCCAGCGATGTGGTGCAGCGTCAGTTGCAGCACTTCTACAAAGCTGACGCGGCTTACGGTGAAGGCATTGCCAATGCGCTGGGCGTGAAACTGGGCTGAGTCGAAGTGAGAAACAGAACCGCCCTCATTTGGGCGGTTTTTCGCTTCTGGATGGCGTTATTTCGACGTTTTTTATCGGATTATTGCGTTTTTCTAAGTGACCTGATGCGGCGCTTGGTTCAAACTATCGCCTTTCAGCAGGAGATCTGGTGCGATGCAAGGCCATCCAGAAGTAATCGATTATCTCAACACATTGCTCACTGGCGAACTGGCGGCTCGTGACCAATATTTCATCCATTCGCGCATGTACGAAGATTGGGGTTTCGCCAAGCTTTACGAGCGCATCAATCATGAAATGGAAGAAGAGGCGCAACACGCCGATGCGCTGATGCGTCGTATCCTGATTCTCGAAGGCACGCCACGCATGCGTCCGGATGACCTGGATATCGGCACCACCGTGCCTGAGATGCTCGCCAGCGATCTTCGTCTCGAGTACAAGGTCCGTGCCGCATTGTGCAAGGGCATTGCGCTCTGCGAGCTGCACAAGGACTACATCAGCCGTGACATCCTTCGTGTCCAGCTGGCTGATACCGAAGAAGACCACACCTATTGGCTGGAACAGCAGATGGGGCTGATCAAGTCCATCGGTTTGCAGAACTACCTGCAGTCGCAATTCTGATTCAGTCATCGTGGTTACTAAAAAGCTCCTGCACATGCGTGACAGGAGCTTTTTTCATTCTGGCCTCAGGCATGAATGGGTTTGGCGTTGACCAAACCCATTACTATGCGCCTATCAAGCCTTGTCGCGGATCAACAGCGGCTTGAGGTAATGCCCGGTGTAAGACTGCTTCATTTCGGCAACCTGTTCCGGCGTGCCTGTGGCAATGATCTGTCCACCTCGCGATCCGCCTTCCGGGCCGAGATCGACCAGCCAGTCCGCTGTCTTGATGACGTCCAGGTTGTGCTCGATCACTACCACCGTGTTGCCGTGGTCGCGCAAGCGATGCAGCACATCGAGCAACTGCTGGATATCCGCGAAGTGCAGACCTGTGGTCGGCTCATCGAGGATGTACAGCGTCTTGCCAGTATCGCGCTTGGAAAGCTCACGGGACAGCTTGACCCGTTGGGCCTCACCGCCTGAAAGCGTCGTGGCCGACTGACCCAGCTTGATGTAGGAAAGCCCCACATCCATCAGCGTCTGCAGCTTACGCGCCAGTGCCGGAACGGCATCGAAGAACTCACGCGCTTCTTCGATGGTCATTTCCAGCACTTCGTGAATGCTCTTGCCCTTATATTTGATCTCGAGCGTCTCACGGTTGTAGCGCTTGCTTTTGCACACGTCGCACGGCACGTAGATGTCCGGCAGGAAGTGCATCTCGACCTTGATCAGACCGTCGCCCTGGCAAGCCTCGCAACGACCGCCCTTGACGTTGAACGAGAAGCGGCCCGGACCATAGCCGCGCGAACGCGACTCTGGCACACCGGCAAACAACTCACGAATTGGCGTGAACAGCCCGGTGTAGGTCGCCGGGTTGGAGCGGGGCGTACGACCGATCGGACTCTGGTCAATGTCCACCACCTTGTCCAGGTGCTGCAGGCCATTGATGCTGTCGTGAGTCGCCGCTTCAAGCGTCGTTGCACCGTTCAGGGCCGTGGCGCTGAGCGGGAACAAGGTGTTGTTGATCAGCGTCGATTTGCCCGAACCCGATACACCCGTTACACAGGTCAACAACCCGATGGGGATTTCCAGGTTCACGTTCTGCAAGTTGTTGCCGCGAGCGCCCTTGAGCGTCAGTGACAACTTCTTGTTACGTGGGGTGCGCTTGGCAGGTACTTCGATTTTCACGCGGCCCGACAGGTATTTACCGGTCAGTGAGTCAGGGTGCGACATCACTTCATCCGGTGTGCCCTCGGCCACGATATGACCGCCATGCACGCCCGCACCCGGGCCGATGTCCACCACGTAATCAGCGAGGCGAATCGCGTCTTCGTCGTGCTCGACCACGATCACCGTGTTGCCAATATCACGCAGATGCTTGAGCGTGCCAAGCAGCCGGTCGTTGTCTCGCTGGTGCAGGCCGATGGACGGTTCGTCGAGGATGTACATCACCCCGACCAGGCCCGCGCCGATCTGGCTGGCCAGACGAATACGCTGCGCCTCACCGCCGGACAGCGTGTCAGCGCTGCGGTCCAGCGTCAGGTAATCCAGACCCACGTTGACCAGGAACTGCAGGCGCTCGCGGATTTCCTTGAGAATCTTGTCGGCGATTTCGCCGCGGCGGCCGGTCAGCTTCAGAGAATCGAAGTAGTCGGTAGCATCACCAATCGGCAGGCTGGTCACCGCAGGCAAGGTCTTTTCGCCCACCCACACATGGCGGGCTTCACGGCGCAAACGAGTGCCGCGGCAGTCAGGACAGGGCTGGGTGCCGAGGAACTTGGCCAGCTCCTCGCGCACGGTCGCCGATTCCGTTTCCCGATAACGACGCTCAAGGTTTGGCACGATGCCTTCGAACGGATGCGCACGTTTGACGATGTCGCCACGATCATTCAGGTAGCGGAAATCGACATTTTGCGAGCCGCTGCCGTTGAGCAGGACCTTCTGCTGATCGGCAGGCAGTTCCTTGAACGGCACTTCCAGACTGAAACCGTAATGCTTGGCCAGCGAGCCGAGCATCTGGAAGTAGTAAACGTTTCGTCTGTCCCAGCCACGTATCGCACCTTCGGCCAGCGTCAGTTCGGCATTGACCAGACGCTTGATATCGAAGAACTGCTTCACGCCCAGACCGTCGCAGGTCGGGCAGGCGCCTGCGGGGTTGTTGAACGAGAACAACTTGGGTTCAAGCTCGCTGATTGCATGACCGCAGATGGGGCAGGCAAAGCGTGCGGAGAAGATTGTCTCTTCACCCGGCTCGTCGTCCATCGGGGCGACCAGCGCAATACCATCGGCCAGTTTCAGCGCGGTCTCGAAAGACTCGGCGAGACGCTGTTGCAGATCGGCACGCACCTTGAAGCGGTCCACGACCACATCGATGGAGTGTTTCTTCTGTTTGTCGAGCTTGGGCAGTTCATCCAGCTCGCACAGCTTGCCGTTGACCCGGGCTCGCACGAAACCCTGTGCGCGCAACTCTTCGAACACCGACAGATGCTCGCCCTTGCGTTCCCGGATGACCGGCGCCAGCAGCATCAGCTTGCTGCCTTCGGGCTGAGCCAGCACCAGATCGACCATCTGGCTGACCGTCTGGGCTTCCAGGGGAATATCATGATCCGGGCAGCGAGGCTGACCGACCCGCGCGTACAGCAAGCGCAGGTAATCGTAGATCTCGGTAATGGTGCCCACGGTCGAGCGTGGGTTGTGGGATGTCGATTTCTGTTCGATGGAGATCGCAGGCGACAGGCCTTCGATGGTGTCGACGTCCGGCTTTTCCATCATCGACAGAAACTGCCGGGCATACGCGGAAAGCGACTCGACGTAACGCCGTTGCCCTTCGGCATAAAGCGTGTCGAACGCCAACGATGATTTGCCAGAACCGGATAATCCGGTGATAACGATCAGCTTGTCGCGTGGAAGAGTCAGGTCAATGTTTTTCAGGTTGTGGGTTCGAGCCCCACGAATCAGGATCTTGTCCAAAATGGCCTCGCACGGCGGGCGTCGAAAACGTAGGAGTATACGGATAAATACTGGATGGATACACACTATCCACCGGCTTTACAGGCAGAGATGAAGACTCTGTCATGTAAACGCGGCAAAGCGTCGCGATATACCCCGTCAATCGATGGGACTGGTAGAATCGCCGCCGGTTCACACGAGGTTTTTCCATGCACGATCCCCACAGCGAACGAATGAGCAGCGGCGAGACCCGTGCCGCAGGTGGTCTTGCGCTGGTTTTCGCGTTTCGCATGCTCGGTATGTTCATGGTGCTGCCAGTCCTGGCCACTTACGGCATGGACCTGGCGGGTGCCAGTCCAGCGCTGATCGGCCTGGCCATTGGCGCATACGGCCTGACCCAGGCGGTGCTGCAGATTCCCTTCGGGATCATCTCCGACCGCATCGGTCGGCGGCCAGTCATTTATCTGGGCCTGATTGTCTTCGCCATCGGCAGTGTCGTGGCGGCCAGCGCCGATTCGATCTGGGGCATCATCGCCGGTCGCATCCTGCAGGGTGCCGGCGCGATTTCCGCTGCGGTCATGGCGCTCTTGTCCGACCTCACTCGCGAACAGCACCGCACCAAGGCGATGGCCATGATCGGCATGACCATTGGTTTGTCGTTTGCCGTCGCAATGGTCGTCGGCCCGGTCATCACTGGTGTGTTCGGTCTGTCCGGGTTGTTCCTGGCAACCGGCGGCATGGCGTTGCTTGGCATTTTGATCGTTGCGTTCGTGGTGCCCAAGGCGAACGGCCCGTTGCTGCATCGCGAGTCCGGCGTCGCCAGGCAGGCACTGGGTCAGACGTTGCGTCATCCGGATCTATTGCGTCTGGATTTGGGTATCTTCGTGTTGCACGCCATGCTCATGTCCAGTTTCGTGGCATTACCGCTGGCGCTGGTCGAAAAGGCCGGTTTGCCCAAGGAACAGCACTGGTGGGTCTACCTGACTGCGCTGCTGATTTCGTTCTTTGCGATGATTCCTTTCATCATTTACGGTGAGAAGAAACGTCAGATGAAGCGCGTGTTGCTCGGCGCCGTGACCCTTCTGATGCTGTGTGAGCTATTCTTCTGGGCATTCGGCGACACGTTGCGGACACTGGTTATCGGGACAGTGGTATTCTTCACGGCGTTTAACCTGCTGGAAGCGTCTTTGCCGTCGCTCATCAGCAAAGTGTCACCGGCTGGCGGAAAAGGAACGGCAATGGGGGTTTATTCCACCAGCCAGTTCCTTGGTTCGGCCGCAGGTGGGATACTGGGCGGCTGGTTGTTCCAGCATGGCGGGCTCGACGTGGTGTTCCTTGGTGGTGCAGCCATGGCCGCCGTCTGGCTTGTGTTTGCGATGACCATGCGTGAACCGCCTTACGTGACCAGCCTACGTCTGCCGTTGTCGCCGCAGGCGCAGCGTGATGCAGGCCTGGCAGAGCGTTTAATGTCCGTAGCAGGCGTGACGGATGCAGTGGTGGTTGCCGAAGAGGGCGCCATCTATATCAAACTGGATACAAAATTATTGGATCGTGCCTCTCTCGAAAAGCTGATCAACCCAGCATCAGAAGCGTGCGAAGCCTAGGAGAACGTTATGGCCCGTGGGGTTAACAAAGTCATATTGGTCGGTACATGCGGCCAGGATCCCGAAGTTCGCTACTTGCCTAACGGTAACGCCGTGACCAACCTGAGTCTGGCAACCAGCGAACAGTGGACAGACAAGCAGACCGGTCAGAAAGTCGAAAAGACCGAGTGGCATCGTGTCTCGATGTTCGGCAAGGTCGCTGAAATTGCCGGCGAATACCTGCGTAAAGGTTCGCAGGTCTACATCGAAGGCAAGCTGCAGACCCGCGAGTGGGAAAAAGACGGCATCAAGCGCTACACCACTGAAATCGTCGTCGACATGCAAGGCACCATGCAGTTGCTGGGTGGCCGTCCACAGGGCGACGCTCAACAAGGTCAGGGCGGTGGCAACTACAACCAGTCCGCACCTCGTCCACAACAATCGCGCCCGCAGCAGTCGGCTCCGCCACAGCAGAACTACAACCAGCCGCCGCAGCAGCGCGAATCCCGCCCTGCACCGCAGCAGCAAGCACCGCAACCGGCTGCTGACTTTGACAGCTTTGATGATGATATTCCGTTCTAGCGCACCACCTCCAAAGCTGAATCAAAAAAGCGAAGCCATCACCTGGCTTCGCTTTTTTTTGAGTCGCAGATCCTTGCCGACCTCTACCTTTTCAAAAACGGTTTCAAGACTGCCCGACCCTGTTCAGCAGCGGCGCGACAGACATGAACGAGCCGCAGATGACAATCACATCCTCGTCGCGGGCCTCGCGGCGTGCTGCTTCCCAGCCTGCTGTGATATCCGGGTAATTACTGGCGTCATCGAGGTGTCTGGAAATGTCTTCAGGCGAGGAGCTTCTTGGCCCGGCGGCGGTGCCGCAGCAGAACCACTTGCTGGCAACAGGCTTGAGTGGGGCGAGAATGCCGTGGATGTCTTTGTCGATCAGTACGCCAATGACGATGAGGACTTTTCCTTTAGGGTGAAAGTCGTTCAGCCGCTCAGCCAGGTAAGTCGCCGCATGAGGGTTGTGGGCGGCGTCCAGGATGACCGTTGGCTTGCCGAGAAAAATCTGAAATCTTCCCGGCAGGTTATCGGTCGAGAGCATTTTTCGTACATCGTCGAGATCGAAATTCAAGCCGCTGGCCCGTAACGCCGCCAATGCCGTGGCCATGTTTGGGATCGGCATGAGGGGGCGTGGAAGACCGGTTATGGTGCCTTGTTTGTCTTTGAAGGACCAGGACTGATCAGCAAGTTGCCAGTCCCAGTCGATACCTCGTTGCAACGGTATCGCATCAATTTGTCTAGCCCAACCAGTTAAACTTTCAGGCGGGGAAAGTTCGCCGATGATTGCATGTCGGTGTGTTCTGAATATACCTGCCTTGATAAGTCCGATGCTTTCCCGGTCTTTACCCAGCCAGGCTTCGTGATCGATCGCTACATTGGTAATGACAGAAAGATCCGCTTCGACAATATTGGTGGCGTCGTCCCGTCCGCCCATGCCAACTTCAATGACCGCGACGTCTACATTTGCCTGCTTCATTATATGAAGCGCTGCCAGCGTATTGAACTCGAATGGCGTTAAGGTGATTTCCTTGCGGGCTTCGTTGATGGCATGAAAGGCTGTCGCGAAGCTGCTTTCATTCGCCTTGTTTCCCTGTATCCGGACGGTCTCCTTGTAGTCGAGGATATGAGGAGAGCTGAATACGCCGACCTTGTATCCTGCGTAAATAAGCGTTTTTTCGATGGCATGGCAGGTCGTGCCCTTGCCGTTGGTGCCGCCTGCCAGGAATGTGAATTTGCCCGGCTTTCGGATATCCAGTCTGTCGGCGACGGCTTCGATTCGCTTGAGACTCATGTCGATGACGTGCGCGTGCAGGCTGTCGATGTAGGAAAGCCACTGTTCCAGGCTTGACGATGCTGTGCAGCTGCTTTTCATCATGTGTCTACTTCCTCTATATCACGACCGTCTCATCGGCCCGGATAGTAGCAATGTTTGACGCCGCCGGTAAGCGCGTAATGGGCGGTGCCTATAGTATTAAGTGTTACATATGAAGCCGCTTGATTAGATGCAGTGATGGCGTAATGCTGTCTTTCTTGAAGTGTGACGGGAGTTTAATTTTTCATGCGCAAACCTGTGATATAAGGCGGCAGTCTGGTTTTGTCCTTATTGACATAATTTATTATGAGCTAGAGGTGTTTAATGGCCATGTCAAGAGCTTCAAAAGCTTTTCTTGTGCTGCTGGTTTCGCTTTACTTGCTGTTAGTGGGTTACAACAATGTAGTCGATTACGAGTCAAATTTTGGCTTCGTGCAGCACGTGTTGTTGATGGACTCCATTTTTCCGGGAAATCCTCTTGCCAGTCGATCAGTGAGTAGCCCGGTACTTCATCATGGCGTCTACTGGGTCATCATTTTGGGAGAATTCACCGCCGGCGCATTATGCTTTTTGGGGGCTTTGAAGCTTTTCTATCACGTTCGCAGCGACAGGGTGTCATTCAGTAGAGCCAAAACACTCGCGGTGGCAGGCTTGACGCTTGGCATTGCCCTTTGGTTTTTTGGATTCATGACGATTGCCGGTGAATGGTTCCTGATGTGGCAGTCCCAGAAGTGGAATGGGCAGCAAGCGGCGTTTCGACTGATCGTATGCATGGGCATTGTCTTGATCTACCTGATGCAGAGCGACATCGACGAGTCCGTTGGATCTATTAAATAGATGTTGGTCGGCATCAAAACTCTTGACGATATAGATTTTGGTCATCATCATAAATTCATCTTCTGAGCTCATGATGCCTTTCAGGCCCCTCAGCGGGCGCCCAAAGCTCAGTCAATAGACCAATACCTCCAGATCACAGGCCTCGACATGACCGACAAAACGCTTTTCGATACCTACCGCCTTGGCAATATCATCCTGTCCAACCGCATCGTCATGGCACCGTTGACCCGCAATCGGGCGGGTGCCGGTCTGGCGCCGACCGAACTCGCGGCGACCTACTACGGCCAACGAGCCTCTGCCGGCCTGCTGATTACCGAAGCGACTCAGGTTTCGCCGCAGGCGCAAGGTTATCAGGACACGCCGGGCATCTATACGCAGGCGCAGATCGAGGCGTGGCGCAAGGTGACGGATGAGGTGCATGCGAAAGGCGGGCGCATTTTCGTGCAGCTGTGGCATGTGGGACGTATTTCCCATGTGGACCTGCAGCCAGATGGCGCCGCGCCCGTTGCCCCGTCGGCCATTCGTGCCGAAACCAAGACGTTCGTGAACAATGGTTTCCATGACGTTTCCGAACCGCGAGCGCTGGAACTGAGCGAGCTGCCAGGTATCGTCAATGACTTCCGTCAGTCGGCCGCGAACGCCATCGCGGCCGGTTTCGATGGCGTGGAAGTTCATGGTGCCAACGGTTACCTGCTGGAGCAGTTCATCAAGGACGGTGCCAATAAGCGTACCGATGCCTACGGAGGCACCGTCGAGAACCGCGCGCGACTGTTGCTGGAAGTGGTCGCCGCAGTCATTGACGAGATTGGTGCCGAGCGTACCGGCGTGCGTATTTCGCCTGCATCGCCTGCCGGTGCAATTACCTGCAGCGATCCTCAGCCGCAGTACAACTACATTGCCGAAGAACTCAGCGCGTTGGGCGTGGTTTACCTGCATGTGGTCGAGGGCGCTACCGGTGGTCCGCGCGATGCGGCGCCTTTCAACTACGACCAATTGCGCAAGCGCTTTCATCAGACGTATCTGGCCAACAATGGCTATGACCTCGAGCTGGCCCATTCGCATCTGGCCAGTGGCAAGGTCGATCTGGTGGCATTCGGCCGTCCTTTTATCAGCAACCCGGACCTGACCGAGCGCCTGAAGACCGGCGCGCCGTTGACGCCTATGAACCCTGCCACGCTGTATGGCGGCGGGGCAGAGGGCTACACCGACTACCCGACGCTGGCTCAGGCCACCGCCTGACCCCTGTCACGCATCCGTCCTTCAGGCGGATGCGTTTTCAGCGTGGCGGATCAGTTTCCAAAGATCATCATCAATTCCTCACTGCCCGCCGCGATGCTCATCGTGCTGGGCAGCTGTTTTCCCTGGATCTTGCACAGTAGCCCCGCCTCGCGGCAGATCACGGCACCCGCAGCGATATCCCACAGACTGGTGAAGCGTTCCAGATAGCCATCGGTCTGACCCAACGCAGCAAAGCCGAGGCCGATGGTGGCGCAGCGATAACCTGCCAGTCCCCAGCCATTGAGACGCAGGTTCAGTTCCAGTTGTCCCAGCGTCTCCGCCGGCCAGTTGGTGTTTTCGCCCACGCCGACGATGCGCAGGTGTTGCGGAGGCTGAGGGCGCACGAACGGTTTGCCGTTCAGCCATATTCCGTTGCAGGACCGGGCCGACAGCGTGTAACCCAATGCGGGGTAAGCGATAACGCCGATCACCGGGTGGCCCGCCTCAAGGTACGCCAGAGAGATGCCCCACAAGGGCGAACCACGCAGGAAGTTTCCGGTGCCATCGATAGGGTCCAGTGTCCAGCCGTCGATAATGACCTCCCCGCCCAGTTCTTCGCCCAGCACCGCTTCATCGGGGAAGTGTTCTTTAAGTCGCGCCCGAATCAGATGCTCCACTTCAAGATCTGCCTGGGACACCAGGTCCTGCGGGCTTTTGGTGGCGATGTCCAGCGCATGGCGATTGTTGAAATGCTCCAGGGCCAGTGCGCTGGCCTGGTCGACGCAACGGACGGCGATGCTCAGCCGGTCTTTCATTACAGATCCTCCTCGTCCGGCCTGTCGAGCAGGTCGGGGTAATCACTGAGAATCGATTGCGCGCCGCGTGCCAGCAGATAGCGCGCGCGGTACGGATTATTGATGGTGGCCACGGCGAATTCGACACCGCTGTCTTGCAGGCGCGTGAGGTGATGCTCGTCGAGCATGTCATTCAACACATGCAGGATCCGGCAGTCGTACTCGGCCAGCAGCGCAACCGGGTCGGCCGGGGCAACCAGTGTGGCAATCGCCAGTGGCACCTCGCGCCACAATTGGCGCGCCCGGACCAGCGAGCGCACGGAAAAGCTCGACACGAACAACTGCCCTCGATCCGCAGGCCACAGCCGCTTGAGGATCGGAATGACGACTTCGGCCGTCTCGACGTCGTCGCCAATGGTAGGTTTCAGCTCGACCTGCAAACCCAGGTTCAGGCGCAAGGCACAAGCCACGACCTCTTCGAAAGTCGGTACTTGCAAACCGGCGAACTCGGGCGAGAACCAACTGCCCGCATCCAGTTCGAGAATGTCATCCAGATCGTGCAAAACCACCGCGCCCTTGCCATTGGTGGTTCTGTCCAGCAGGTCATCGTGGATGACGATGGGCCGTCCGTCCCGGGTCAGTTTCACATCGATCTCGACCCACGCCGCGCCATGCTGCGCGGCGGTTTCGAGGGCGAGCAAGGTATTCTCGGGCACATAAGCCTTGGCACCGCGATGGGCAATCAGGGACGAGCGGACAAGTGGGGAGCGATTGGGCATGTCAGGTATCACTTGCGAGATGGGAGAAGGAAGCCGGCTGGTGGTGTCCGCTTTGCACGTCGAACAGCCGCACCGATTGATCGAGGGCCAGGCGGACCTGAGTGCCGGGCGCCAGCAGATGGCGTCCGGCAAGGCTGACGACGCAACGCGTCCCCGCCAGTTGGCAGTAGAGCAGGCTGTGGCTGCCCAGGTTTTCCGCAGATTCCACAACCGCGCTGACACCGTTCTGGCTCAAGCTGAATGCTTCGGGCCTTACCCCCATGAGCCATCGCCCGAGACTGCCACTGGCGATGTGCAGTTTGAGCGGCAGGCGTTGTCCGTCGGCGAGGGTCAGAACGTTGTCCTGCAGGTTGTACACCGGCACGAGATTCATGGGCGGCGTGCCGATAAACCCCGCGACGAAGGTGCTGGCGGGTCGGTCGTAAATGTCGCCCGGCGTGCCGATCTGCTCGACGCGACCCTGGTTGAGAATCACCACCTGTTCGGCCAGCGTCATGGCTTCGGTCTGGTCATGGGTAACGTACAGAATGGTGGCGCCGGTCTGTTGGTGCAGGCGCCGGATCAGCAGGCGCATTTCATGACGCAGGGCACTGTCGAGGTTGCACAGCGGCTCATCGAACAGCAGAACCGCAGGCTCGCGAATCAACGCCCGCCCGATGGCCACACGCTGGCGCTGGCCGCCGGACAGTTCTGTGGGCTTGCGCTCCAGCAGCGCTTCCAGTCCCAGCGACGCTGCACACTCTTTCACCTGCGCACTGCGCTGCTTGTAGGCCACGCCCGCCATCTTCAGCGGATAGCCGATGTTGTCGGCAACGCTCATGTGCGGGTAGAGCGCGTAATTCTGAAACACCATGGCGCAGCCACGCTCTTTGGGTGGCAGCCGTGTCACGTCACGCTCACCCATCAGAATCCTGCCTTGAGTGACGTCTTCCAGCCCGGCGACCATGCGCAGCAGCGTGGACTTACCGCAGCCCGACGGGCCGAGAATCACGTTCAGTTCACCGGCCTTGAACACCAGATCCAGGTCCTGAAAGAGATGACTTGCGCCGTGGGTCTTGTGCAACCCCTTGAGTGTGATCTGGGGCGCGCGCGGACGCTTGGCCTCGTTAATGGGAAGCAGCGCGGTCATTTACCGACTCCAATCAGGCCTTTGACGAACCATCGCTGCATGAGCGCAATGACGAGGATGGGCGGCAACATGCTGACAACGGCGGCCGTCATCAGCAGATTCCACTCCGGAAGCTGGCTTGCATCGGTAGGCAGAAAGCTCGCAACGCCGAGTACCAGCGTGCGCATGTCTTCGCGATTGGTCGCCACCAGCGGCCACAAGTAGTCTTTCCACGCACCGATGAACACCAGGGTGCCCAAGGCTGCAAAATTGGTTTTCGACAACGGCAGCAGAATATCGATGAAGAACCGCCACGGCCCGGCGCCGTCCATGCGCGCCGCTTCGACGAGTTCTGCGGGCAGCGTCTGGTAGAACTGTCGAAACAGAAAAGTGCCGGTGGCCGAGGCGATCAATGGCAGCGCCAGCCCGGAGTAAGTGTCGAGCAGGTTGACGGTCGGAACCGGTACGCTTTCGATCCCCAGCCAGCTCAGAACGGTACGCAGAGGGCTGAACAGATCGCTCGCCACCGCATAGGTCGGAATGATGCGCACCTCCAGTGGCAGCAGCAGCGCACCCAGCACGGCGAAGAAAATCCAGGTGGTGTAACGGCTGCGAAAGTACACCACCGCAAAGGCTGTCAGCGCCGAGAGCGTGAGCTTGCCGACCACCACCAGGGTCGCGACCAGCAGGCTGTTGCCCAACAGTTGCAGCAAGTCGAGGCGTTGAGTGACTTTCTGCAGGTTCACCAGCAGTTGATCACCCGGCATCACTGCCAGGCCATGCGCCAGCAGCTGCGGGTTGTCTACGGTTGCCGAGCACACCGCAAGATAAAGCGGGCCCAGTGCGAAAATCAGACCCAGGGTCAGCAGCAGGTAGGCGCCGAAGTTCAAGAGCCGCTCAGGTGAGGTCATGTTTTCGCCCCGCGTCCCTTGAGCCGTGACATGAGCCTGAATTGCGCAATGCTCAATAGCACTACGGCTGACATCATCAGCACCGACAGGGTCGAGGATCCGGCCAGATCAAGGCCTCGGAAACCGTCGCTGTAAATTTTGTACGCCAGCACCTGAGTCGCATCGCCTGGGCCGCCTTGGGTCAGGGTGTCGATCAGGCCGAAACTGTTGGAAAGGCTTTCGAGCAGGTCGATGATGCAGATGAACATCACATAGGGCGCAATCAGCGGCAGTTGCATGTCGAGCATGCGTCGCCACGGGCCTGCGCCATCCAGCGCGGCGGCCGCCAGGTATTCGTCGGGGACCGATTTCAGGCTCGCCACCAGCATGACGAAGTTGAACGGCACCAGACACCATGCGTACGCCACGATCAATAGCAGCATGCCTTGCAACGGGTCGGCGTAGGGTGCCCATGTGCCTGGCATCAGTTGGTTGAGCCAGGCCAGAATGCCCACCACTGGATTGGCCAGCACGTGAAACACAATGCCGATGGTGGCGCCCGACACCGCATAGGGCCAGATCAGCAGATTGCGAAACAACGCCTTGCCACGCAGCTTCAACTCCAGGCACAGCGCCAGCCCAAGAGCGACAAGCATCGACAGCACGACGCTCGACACGCTGAAGATCAAGGTCGTGCCGAGGGAGGCGAGCACGCCCGGATCCCTTAACACACGCCAATAGTTGTTCAGACCCACGAACAGTTCGCTGCCGCCGAACGGCAATACCAAGTGAAACGACCACCAGATCGCCTGAAGCGCAGGCCAGTAGAAAAACAGGGCCAGCGCCATCAGTTGCGGCAGCGCGAACAGCAGCGCCATGCGTGGCTGAGGGAAATAGCCGGCGCTTTTCATCGCAGGTCCTCGCCCTGTTCAACCCTTGCCAGCGGCGGGTGCATGTTCTGAAACAGGCTGAGCAATTCGTCGCCACGCATGGCCGTCTGGCTCAAGGCCCGTTCGATGCTCTGCCGGCCTGCCAGCGCGTTGCCGGTTTCCTGGGTCCAGATCATCCGCATCAACGTGATGAAGCCACAGCGCAGAGGCGCGCTCGGCTGACCATGACTGTCATCGAGTGAGGACAGACCGACCTTGATCGCTGGCGCTGCATGCTCATCGGCCTGGACCGTTGTGGCAGTGGACTGAGTAACCGGCAAGTAGCCTGTGCGAGCGCTGAACACCTTTTGATTGTCCGGCCGCAGCGCGAACGCCAGAAATGCCGAGACGACCTGATACTCCTGCTCCGGATGCCCGCGCATGACCCACAGAGACGAACCGCCCGGCACGTTGGCGCGTCGAGTGGTTCCGGGATAGATCGGCAGCGCCGTCACATCGATGTCAGCTCTGAGCGTGCTGTACACGGTGTTCCACGAGCCGGTCGAGTCCATCAGCATCGCGCATTCATCGCTGGCAAACGCCAGTGCCTGCTGACCGCTGCGGGTCGACGCCTCATGGCGCACCAGACCTTCGTGCACCCACTGCGCCAGGTCCTTCATCAGGTGCAGATGCGTTCCTTGAGCGAGTCGATAACGTTCGACGCCGTCGGACTTGACCGTGATTTCCGAACCCTGGGCCGCGCTGGTCTGTTCCAGCCAGATCCAGGGCGAGAAGTCAGTGGCCATCGGGCACGCGTGCTGGCTGTTCTTCAAAGCGCGCAGCGTTTCGGAAAACTCGGTCCAGGTGGCGGGGGGCTTGTTGATACCGGCTGCGGCCAAAGCGTCTCGATGGGTGTAGAGCACCGCCGTCGAGGCCGCAAAGGGCTGCGCCGCCAGTACGCCCTGTTCATTGGAGTAATAACGCTTGAACGTGGGCACGAAGGTGTCTGGCGAATACGGCCTGTGCCGCTCGGCCATTAATGTTTCGACTGGCAGCGTGGCGTTGCCCAGCAGCATGTCTGGCGTGGCGACGTCATAGATCTCGACCAGTGCCGGGCTTTTGCCTGCGCGGTAAGCGGCAACGGTTTTCTGCAGAGTCTGTTCGTAGGAGCCCTGACGGATACAGTGCAAGCGGTCAGCCTGTGCCCGGTCGACGTTGAACTGCCTGCACAGGTCGGCAATCGCCGACCCCGTCGTGCCGCCATGGCTGTACCAGAATTCGGTGGCACAGGCGTGCCCGGTGACGAAAATCAGCGTCAGCAGGCCTGGGATGTGACGAATCCAAAACATGAGCGCACCCCGCGAGAACTGGATGCTATGTAATACAGCTAATGTGTAGTAATTGTTACCCGGAGCCGCATTATTAAATTTTCATGATTTGAAGTGCCGATTTTGCGGCAGGCGATACACTGCTCTACACACGGACTGTTTTAATCCCTCTTGTGACTTGCGAACTCATGCCTCTCGACTTCGATACGCCGTCTTTTGTTTCCCATCCGCTGAGCCTCAATGAACGCAAGTTGCTGGACATCCTTCGTCGTCGGGGCTCGATCACGCGAGCCACGGTTTCGATGGAAATGGACCTGGCGCAGCAGTCGGTGCACCGGCTGATCGAGGAGTTGATCGGTCGCGGACTGCTGCGCAGCGGCGAACGGGTGAAAAACGGACGGGGTCAGCCCAGCCCCCGTATCGAACTGGTCAACGAGGCGGTCTATGCCATCGGTGTGTCGATCAACACCGACTCCGCTGTGGTCTGCGTCGCCGATCTTGGCTGCAATGTGCTGGAGCAAGTGACGTTGCGCACGCCGCCGCTGAGCCGTAGCAGCACACTGGATGCCCTGCACAAAACCATCGAGCGCATGTTGCAGCGCAATCACATCCAGCCCGAGCGCGTGATCGGCATGGGGTTCGCCATCGCCGGGTTCTTTCTTCAGGATCGTCAGATCAATGCGCCAGAACCCCTGCGTGACTGGTCGCTGATGGATTTGCAGCCAGTGCTGGAGGCACGCTTCGGCATGCCGGTCTGGCTGGAAAACAACGCCACCACCGCAGCCATTGGGGAAAGCCTGGTAGGCGTGGGCGCCTGGGCGAGCAACTTCATTTACCTGTCGTTCAATTTCGGGTTTGGCGCAGGCGTGGTCATCAATGGCAAACCGTACTTTGGCAGCCACGGCAACGCAGGCGAGATCACGTTGTACAACGACCAGGAAGCGGCCGATCGACCGGCGCTTCGCTACCTGATCGATGAACTGCATCAGCATGGCGTGCAGGTCGACTCCATCGAAGACCTGCGCATACGCTTCGATCCCGACTGGCCGGGCGTCGACACCTGGCTGGCGCGGACCCAGCCGACCCTGGACCGGCTGGTCAACGCGTTGGCCGGGCTGTTCGATCCGCAGGCCGTGGTGTTCGGCGGACAACTGCCCGTGGCGCTGGGGCGACGTCTGATTGCCGCGACGAGTTTCTGGGGCACCCATCGCTATCAGGCACCGCCGCCGCGTCCGCAGTTGCTGCTCAGTGAAACCAATGGCGATGCCGCGGCCATCGGTGCGGCGCTGGTGCCGCTCAAAGAACGTTTCTTCGTCTGAGTGCCGACCGGCTCAGAGCTTGACCCCCAGCGTCACGAACGCACTGCGCGGTGTGCCGACCTGCAGAATCTGCAGATTACCCAGCGGATCGCTAGCGGCGCTGGCATCGGTGTTGAGCGTGGAGATATAGCGCTTGTCGAGCAGGTTGACCATGTTCAACGACACGGTCGTGTCCTTCACCGCACCCAGCTTGCCGAAGTCATAACCCAGGTTGGCGTTCGCCATCCAGTAGCCGCCGACGCTTGAGTCATTGGTGTAGGTGTAATAGCGCTTGCCGAGGTAGTTGCCTTGCAGCCCGGCGTTCCAGTGCTGCCAGTTCCAGTCCAGGTTGCTGGAGTACATCAGCTTCGGCGTGTCGACGACGGTCTTGCCTTTGACCGCTACCGTGTTGCCGCCGCTGACATAGTCGTCATCGTAGGTGCTGTGGTTGTAAGACAGCGAGTTGGACCAGCGCCAGTGCTCGTCGGGCGTCAGACCGAACGACAATTCCAGGCCCCGGCTCGTGACCGAACCGACGTTGGCCACACCGTTCTGGCAGATCACGATGCCAGTGCAATTGGTGATGGCCACCAGACGGTTATCGAACCTTGTGCTGTAGACCGCCGCCGAGGCCGAGTACAGCGGGGTGCTGCGCCGCACGCCCAGCTCAACCGTTTTGGACGTTTCCGGTTTGAGGTCCCTGAAGCCGTTCTGGGCATCGACTGCAGCCTGCGTCGTGAAGAACGGACTGTAACCACCGCTCGGAAACGCCGCCATGTTCTCCGAATACGAACTGAAGACTTCGTCTTCATCGTCCAGCTTGTAGGTCGCGCCGATCTGCGGCAGGAATCGGTCCCGCGCTTCCAGTGAGCCACTGGCGTAACCACCTCCTTTGCCCTTGGCGGTGGACGTGGTCACGGTATTTTTCGCGCCGAACTCGAGCTTCAAGCGATCGTCGAGCAGGGTGTAGGTGTCGCGCAGATAAAACTGTCGCGTCAGGTCGTTGTAGTCCTGATCCAGCACCGTGGCCGCCAGCGGCAGGCCATTGGTCTTGACGATGTGGTTTTGCGGCGTGGCATTGGTGGTGTCGAACAGATAGCGGGCGATGTCGTTCTTGTTCGACTGAATCCAGAACCCGCCCTGAATTTCATGCTGACCCAGGTAATAGGTGAGCGAGGTCTGGAAACCTGTGCGGTCAATGCCGTACACGGTGCTGCGGATTGAGTTGCCGGGTACGGTCGTCGTGCCGCTGGTGAAGATGAACGGGTAGTACGAGTTGCCCCGGCCCGAGTCGTGGTGGTGATAGACCGTGGCGTCCAGCACAAGATCATCGCTCAGGGAGAAGTTGCCGTTGAGGATGTCCAGTTCGTCATCGCGCAGGCTGCTGGCGTTGTAGGTGGCGTCGGCCGCGCTGGTCACGCCACCGGTATAGATGCCGTTGGCGGCGTTGACCGCTCGGGTCCAGTCCGGCGTGTAGTAGCTCCAGTCGTAACCCAGACGCTGAATGATGCTCTTCGAAAGCGATGGCAGGTTGGCCTCGTCGTGCGAAGACGTGCTGTGGAAGAAGCTGATCCGGTTGTCGCCGAAGTTGTAATTGACCTTGGCATTCACGGCGTCGGATTGCTGGGGATTGTTGTGGCCTTTCCAGGCATCGGCATCGTATTTCTCGCCCGAGACATACGCGGACAGGCCATTGTATTCACCGGTGTCGACGCGGATGAATTCACGCCGCGTGTCGTAGCTGCCCAAGGTTTGCGACAGTCTCGCGCCGAACGCCTTGTCCGGGTCGGCGGTGGTGAACTGGATGGTGCCGCCCAGATCACTGTTCGAGGCAGTGCCCAGCGAGCCGATGCCTGGCGCCACTTCGCTGGCCTTGATGTTCTCGGCAATGATCGCCCGGGTGATGCTCAGGCCGTTGAAGTTGCCGAAGCTCATGTTGCCAAGTGTGACGCCATCCAGTGTGTAGCCCAGGTGATGCATGTCAAAGCCGCGCAGGCTGATGCGCTGGCTGCCTTCTTCACGCCCAAGCGGGTCGCCGGACTGAAAGTTGACGCCGGGCAGACGCTGCAACACTTTCAGCGGGCTGGTGCCGGCCGAGTAAGCCTCGACATCCTTCTGCGTAACACGCTGTACCTGGCGCGTTTCACCCTGTCCGATGACCGATACCGTGCCCAGCGTCGTCGCGGCCTCGTCGGCCGACATTGCAGGTGTCTCTTCGGCCTGACTTGGTGGACTGAACAGGCACGCTGAGTTCAGCGAGATCAGCAGCGCCAGACGAGTGACCGGGAAGCTGCGGGAGCGCGCTATCGAACAATTGTTCATGACAGTTTTCCTGAGCATCAAGCGTTGAGGCGCTGGGTGGAGCAGGTTCCGCATGGGGATGAACACGGCTTGCCAGCGAAAAAAGAACGGCCCCGGCGCGTGATGGCAGGGGCCGTTCGACTGGCAGCGATATTAATACTCTCGATGTGTATTAATTATGACCGTAGGCGTTGCGCCTCGACCTTTCTGTTCATGCGGAGATTGTCATAGCCTGACCCAGGCAGTGATCTGGGTCGGCCCCAGGATTTGTGCGCTCTTGGCCACGGCCTCGGCTTTCAGTCGGTCTTCGAATGTGTTCAGGTCCACCGAGTCGGCGGTAACCCGTCCGATGCTGATCAGGTGTGGATACACGGATTTCAATGTTTCCGCGGCCCAGTGATAAAAGAATGAGTGCTCTCCGCCGCCAATGTGTCGCTGGCAGAAGAGTTCTGGGTGCGGCAGACCGGCGGCTGCAAAGTGCTTGATCATGTTCACCGGCGAGTCCCGACTGGTGTCGTCCGTATTGAACGCCGCGACGATCAGATGGCCCATATCGATGAGCATGGGGATGGGCGGATAGGATTCCATCGGCGGACCCGACATCAAAACCTCATGAAGCGCTAGCCTGCCGCCCGGCTTGATGTGGCTGGCCGCCTGACGCAGGAAGGAAACCGGGTCGTGCTGATGGATCATCACGTAGCGTCCCACCACGCAGTCAAAAGGCGACGTGTGCTGGAAGTCTCCGATGTCACACACCTCAAACCTGACGTTTTTCAGGCCCGCTTCCGAGGCGCGAAAGGTTGCCAGCTCGATGGCTTCCGGACTGCGATCAATGCCTGTGACACTGCCCTTGGGGCCGACGATTCTGGCCGCCAGCATCGCGACATCGCCTGCACCGCTGCCGAGATCCAGAACATGCATGCCTTGCGCAAGGCCGCTGTCCAGCAGCAACCGGGTGGTGATGGGTGACAGAATGCTTGCCTGGAATTTCAGGCGCTCCAGTTCTGCTGACGAATGACCCAACAGATAGTCGTTCATGCGAGGAACCTCCGGCTGGTAAAAAAACACGGGTCTGATTCACTGCCTGCGCTGCCGCAGCTCGCCTTGTTTTAGCACCAACCGCTGAGCCCCTTGATTAAGAAAACGCCATGTGGCCGACACTCGTTGATTCATGTCGGCGACGTATAGGGTTCAACGTGATCGAGATAGAGCGGCGGCTGCATGGCGCCTGCCATTTCAGTTGATCAACGATGCCGGTCCGATTCCTGGCGCGCAGGGTGTGCGCCGACTAGTGTTGTCGGGGCTGTTTCTTTGCATGGAGACGCATCATGAAAGACAAACGAGTCCTCATCACGGCGGCGGGGCAGGGCATTGGACTGGCCAGCGCCAAGGCGTTCGCGAATGCAGGCGCCAAGGTCATCGCAACGGATATCGACCTGCATAATCTGCAAGGTATCGAAGGGCTGGAAGCGCTGAAACTGGACGTGAGGTCGGCGCAGGAAATCCGGCTCGCCAGTGAACGCATCGGCCCGGTGGACGTGCTGTTCAACTGCGCGGGCTATGTGCACGCCGGGACCCTTCTGGAATGCGACGAGGCTGCATGGCAGCGCTCCATGGATATCAACGTCACTGCCATGTACCGCATGATTCAGGCGTTTCTGCCCGGCATGCTTGCCGGAGGCGGCGGTTCGATCATCAACATGTCTTCCGTGGCTTCAAGCATCAAAGGTGTGCCCAACCGCTTTGCCTACAGCGCGACCAAGGCGGCTGTCATCGGGCTGACCAAGTCGGTCGCTGCAGATTTCATTGGGCAGGGCATACGGTGCAATGCTATTTGTCCGGGCACTGTGGATTCCCCCTCGCTGCGGATGCGCATCGCGGCCCAGGCCGAACAACAGGGCGTGTCCGAAGCGCAGGTTTATCAGCAGTTCGTTGCCCGTCAGCCAATGGGTCGCCTCGGCAGCGTCGAAGAGATCGCGCAACTGGTCCTCTATCTGGGCTCTGATGCGTCCTCGTACACCTCGGGCGCGGTGCACGTCATTGATGGCGGCATGAGTGTCTGAACCCCGTTTTGCATGTTCGACAGATAACAGGAGAACTTGATGAAACTGCTACGTTACGGAGACAAAGGCGCGGAGAAACCCGGCCTGCTTGACGCCGACAACCAGATTCGTGACCTGTCCGGCCATGTCAAAGACATTGCGGGCGAGGTGCTGACGCCGGCCGGTCTCGCCGCTCTTGCAACGATCAATCCGGTGAGCCTGCCATTGGTGACAGGTCAGCCACGCATCGGCGCCTGCGTCGGGCAGGTGGGGAAATTCATCTGCATCGGTCTGAATTATGCCGACCATGCGGCCGAGTCCAACATGGAAGTGCACAAGGAGCCGGTGATCTTCAACAAGTGGACCAGCGCCATCTGCGGGCCGAATGACAACGTCGAAATTCCCCGAGGTTCGGTCAAGACCGATTGGGAGGTGGAGTTGGGCGTGGTGATCGGCAAGGGCGGGCGTTACATCGACGAAGCCAATGCCATGGAGCACGTGGCCGGTTATTGCGTGATCAACGATGTGTCCGAGCGCGAATGGCAATTGGAACGCGGCGGCACTTGGGACAAGGGCAAGGGCTTCGATACGTTTGGGCCGCTTGGTCCTTGGCTAGTGACCCGTGACGAGGTTTCCGATCCTCACTCACTGGACCTGTGGCTGGAAGTCGACGGTCATCGTTATCAGAACGGCAACACCCGAACCCTGGTGTTCACCGTGCCACAATTGATCGCCTACCTGAGCCGCTGCATGAGCCTGCAACCGGGCGATGTCATCTCCACCGGCACACCGCTGGGCGTAGGCCTGGGTGTGAAACCCGAGCCGGTTTTCCTGCGCGCCGGCCAGCGCATTCGTCTGGGGATCACTGGCCTGGGCGAGCAGAATCAACTGACCGTGCAGGCCGACTGATTGCGGCCGGGGCGCTATTCGCGGACAAGCCCGCTCCCGCGGGTAGAGCCGTGATATGTGGGAGCCAACTCGTCCGCGAAAGGGCCGTCCGGCTGGTGAAGTATCAGCGGCTGAACTGCAGCCTTCGCGGACAAGTCCGCTCCCGCGGGTAGAGCTGTGATATGTGGGAGCCAACTCGTCCGCGAAAGGGCCGTGCGGCTGGTGAGACATCAGCGACTGAATTGCAGCCTTCGCGGACAAGTCCGTTCCCACGGTTCTTGTTTCTGTCAGGCAGTGCGGTGTCAGAGGTGTATGGACATCAGCCAGCCAAAAACGCCAGCAGGTCTTCATTGAGCTGCGGCCCGTGGGTGACCGCAAAGCCATGCGGCGCGCCTGGGTAGACCTTCAGTTCGGCACTTTCGATCATCTGCGCCGCCAGCTTGCCGGTCGCTTCGAATGGCACGATCTGGTCGCCGTCGCCGTGAATGACCAGCGTCGGCACGTCGATTTTTGCCATGTCGGGACGGAAGTCGGTTTCCGAGAATGCAGTCACGCAGTCAACGGTGCCCTTGAGCGACGCCAGCAGCGCCATGTTCAGCGTTTGAGTCAGCACGCCTTCAGAAACCGTCTGGCCTTGATTGGTGCCATAGAAGGGCGTGGCGAAGTCGGCGATGAATTGCGCACGGTCTTTCAGAAGCCCCGCCTTGATGCCATCGAACACGGATTTTTCGACGCCCTGCAGGTGGTCGTCGCTTTTGATGAAGTACGGAGTGACTGCGCCCAGTAGCGCGAGTTTGGCCACGCGCTCGGTGCCGTGACGGGCGATGTAGCGGGTCACATCGCCGCCGCCCATGGAAAAGCCCACCAGCGTTACGTCGCGTAGATCCAGGTGTTCGATCAGCGCGGCGATGTCATCGGCGAAGGTGTCGTAGTCATAACCGGTCCACGGCTGGCTTGAGCGGCCAAAACCACGACGGTCGAAGGCGATGGTGCGATAGCCGCGGCTGCTCAAGTATTCCATCTGGTATTCCCACATGTCCGCGTCCAGCGGCCAGCCGTGGCTGAAGAGGACCGGCTTGCCCGTTCCCCAGTCCTTGAAATAGATCTCGGTGCCATCTTGCGTCGTAAAAGTGCTCATGCAGGTTCCTCTGATAGGGGGTGATCGGACAGGCGCAGCCGTTCAGGCATGCCACAGCAGTATTGACCTGAGCCACGCGCAGTAATTGCGTCTATGTGCTCTTCTGATGCGCCGGGTGAACTCGGCACACCCAGACAATTTCCGCCCATCGACTCACCGCATAATTACGCCAACGCCCCGCCTGCCCGAGAGATCCTAGACCATGTTGCCGAGCCCATCGCACCTTCAGTCCGACGTTGCATCGAAACGTGTTCAGACCCTTTCGGGCTGGGGGCTGCTGTTCATGCGGGTCAGCGTTTCGCTGTTGTTACTGCACGTGCACGGCCTGCCGAAACTGATGCATTGGAGCGAAGAGGTGCAGCGCATCGAGGATCCGTTCGGTCTGGGTGGCACGCTGACGCTGGCACTGGCGGTGTTCGCCGAAGTGATCTGTCCGGTGCTGCTGATACTGGGCATCTGGTCGCGGCTGGCCTGTTTGCCGGTTCTGGCTGTGTTGGCCGTGGCGGTGCTGTTCATTCATCCTGAATGGTCGGTGGAGCAGGGGCAGTTCGCCTGGCTGTTGATCATTCTGTTCCTGGGGCTGGCGCTGACCGGTCCGGGACCGTTGGTCATCGCCCGTGCATTCCGTGGTTGAGCGGCACACTGCCATCTGACACATCAGCTCATCTATTTCACCCTGCAAAACCGAACTTGCCACGCAAACGGGAATCAGTTCCTTGGGGTTCAAGCCCTGCCTGTCCATTGAAGGAGGAAACTGCGTGGCGTTTCAGTTGAAAACCCTGGCCCTTGCGGGCCTGCTGTTATTCACCGGCAGTTTCCACGTACAAGCGGCGGATGTGCCTGCATTGCCCATGAGCGCCGCAGTCCCCGCCGATGACAAGGCCGCTGAAAAACCGGACAGCAAGGCGGCCGATAAAGCCGATACCAAGGCCGACGCCAAAACGCCGGACAAACCTGACGCCAAACCTGCTGATGAAGCCGATCCCGCCGCAACCGACCCTGCCGCAGAGCTGATCGTGCAGGGTGGGCTGCTCGGCGCGATCAGCACCAGCATCGATGACGTTCAGGAGAAGCTCAACCTCGACGAAAACCTGCTGGATGCCTGGCGCCTGCGCGCTGACCGTGCCGCGGACGAGCTGGAAAAGCTGGTCAACAAACGCACCACCCGCTCGCCCTGGAGTGTCGTCGGCGACTTCCTGATTCTGTCCTTTGTCTGGATGGCGGCCTTCGCGGTCCTGACCACGGTCGGTCGTTTCGTCGCTGTTCGTCTGTGCCGAACGCCGTTCATGAGCGTGCGCCAGCGCAGTCAGGCGCTGCTCAAATATGTATTGCCGTTCACGCTGCCCGCCATTGTCTGTCTGCCGCTGACGCTGTACGTCAGCCATTTCATGCCGTCTTCGGTCGGACGAGCGTTGGCGCTATGTTTCGCCTACGCCACCAGCAGCGGCATCGTCTCGACCTCGGTGTTGCTCTGCGTGATCGTGATGTTCAACTCCGGACACAAGCGCGCGGCGGTGCGCATGATCCGTCGCTATGCGCCGAGGCCGTTGTTCGTAGTCGGCTTTCTCGCTGCGCTTAGCGATGCCCTGACCAGCCCGCAGATCGCCCGCCAGTTGGGCAGTAACGTCACCACCAGCGTGGCCGTGTTCACCGGGCTGTTCGCCTCGGTGGTGTTCTGCATGCTGATCATCAAAGTGCGTCGCCCGGTGGCGCACCTGATCCGCAACCGGTCGTTGAGCAGTCGCTTGCAGAGGCCGGCGCTGCAACAATCGCTGAAGATCTTTTCCAACCTGTGGCACCTGCCGATTCTGTTGATGATTCTGGTTTCCGCGATCAACCTGATCGGCGCTGGCGAAGACAGCCAGGAGGCGCTGCGTTGCGCGCTGTTCACCACCATTCTGCTGATTGCCACGGTCTTCCTGAGCACTGTGTTCCAACACATGTTCAAGCCTGCCGAGGCGCTTGGGCGCGGCGGCCATGTCTACAAGGCGCGCCTGCTGAGTCTGGTCTATGCCGTGCTGCGTATCGCCCTGGCGATTACCTTCATCGAGGTGCTGGGCCGGATCTGGGGCTTCTCGATGTTCGAGTTCGCCCAGCGCAACACGTTGGGCCGGGTGATCAGCGAGTCGTTGAGCAGCATCGGCCTGATCTTCCTGGTGACGTGGTTGTTGTGGGTGGTGCTCGACACTGCGATTCAGGAAGCGCTCAAGCCTCCGATCAATCACCGCAATGCGCGTCAGCCCAGCACCCGGATCAAGACCATCCTGCCGCTGCTGCGCAATGCGGTGAAGATCGTGCTGGTGGTGATCTGCGCAATCACCACCATGGCCAACCTGGGCATCAACGTCGCACCGCTGCTGGCCGGTGCCGGTGTGGTCGGTCTGGCCATCGGTTTCGGTTCGCAGCAGTTGGTTCAGGACGTGATCACCGGTCTGTTCATCATTGTGGAAGACACCTTCTCGATCGGCGACTGGGTGGTGCTCAGCACCGGCCATTCCGGCACGGTCGAGAGCCTGACGATCCGCACCGTGCGCTTGCGCGACGGCAAGGGCTTCGTGCATTCGGTGCCGTTCGGGCAGATCAAGGCCGTCACCAACCAGTCCCGTCAGTTCGCCTACGCCTTCTTCTCGGTGCAGTTCACGTATGACTCGGACATCGATGATGCTCTGGCGTTGATCCGGGAAGTGGGCCAGTCGATCACCGAAGACATTCTGCTCAAGAACAACCTCCAAGGTCCGCTGGAAGTGTTCGGCGTGGACCGCATGGACCTTAACGGCGTGGTGTTGACGGCGCAGTTCCGGACGTCGTCGGGCGGCCAGTACGCAGTGGGCCGTGCATTCAATGAGCGGCTCAAGCGGCTTGTGGATAAGAACCCGAACGTGCGCTTCGCTCAGACTTATCCACAGGTGGTCATGACGCCTGGCCTCAGCGCGCCTCAGGGCGGCACCGAAGCCGAAGGGCCGCCGGCTCCTGCGCCATCTCCCACTGCGCCACCCTTGTCCAAGGGCAACGGCGCGCCCGGCCCTGCGGCGACGTAACGCGCCATTAACCCGCCAGGCTGCGCAACTGTTGGGGGTTGGCAGCCAACGTGTTATGTTTGCAGGCGTTTTTCACTTGTTCATTTGATGATTCCGATACCGAGCCTGCTGACTCTATGCGAATGCGCCTTATGCTGTTGGGCGGCGGGAATGCCCTCGGGCAGGCGTTGATTCGTCTGGGTGCCGAGGAAGACATTGGCTTCCTCGCGCCGCGTCCACCGCAAGACGGTTGGGATGCGGCGAGCCTGACGCAGCTGCTCGATGACACCCGTCCCGATGCCTTGATCAACCTTGCTTACTACTTCGACTGGTTTCAGGCGGAGAGCGTGAGCGAGGCGCGTCTGACTCGCCAGGAGCGCTCCGTCGAGCGTCTGGCCGAACTGTGTCAGCACCACAACATCACCCTGGTCCAGCCTTCCAGTTACCGGGTCTTCGATGGCTCGCGCGCCACGGCCTACAGCGAAAAGGACGAGCCCGTGCCGCTCGGTCTGCGCGGTCAGGCGCTGTGGCGGATCGAACAGAGCGTGCGTGCGGCCTGCCCGCAACACGTACTGGTGCGCTTTGGCTGGCTGCTCGACGACAGTGTCGATGGCGTGTTGGGCCGCTTTCTGTCGAACGCCGAGAAACCTCAGGAATTGCTGCTCGCCGATGACCGTCGTGGTAACCCGACGCCAGTGGACGACGCCGCTCGAGTGATCATTTCGGTCCTCAAGCAGCTCGATTGCGAAGCGCCGCTGTGGGGCACTTATCACTACGCTGGACACGAGGCCACCACGCCGCTGGCGCTGGGGCAGGCGGTGCTCACCGAAGCGCGTCTGCTGCATCCGCTGGCCGTCGAGTCGCCGACCGCGCAGGCCCACGCAGCACGTCCCGATGCCGGTGAAGAACCGCAGCATGCGGTGCTGGCCTGCAAGAAAATTCTTCATACCTTCGGCATCAAGCCCCGCGCCTGGCGCGCCGGCCTGCCAAGTCTGCTGGACCGGTACTACCGACATGTCTGATGCTCCTGTTTTGATCACTGGCGGGGCGGGCTTCATCGGCTCGCACTTGACCGACGCGTTGCTGGCCCGCGGCCATGCGGTGCGCATCCTCGACGATCTGTCGGCGGGCAAACGCAGCAACCTGCCGCTGGATAATCCAAAGGTCGAGCTGATCGTAGGCGATGTCGCGGATGCTGCGCTGGTCAAGCGAGCGGCGCAAGGCTGTCAGGCGGTCGTGCATCTGGCAGCGGTCGCGTCTGTGCAGGCGTCGGTGGACGATCCGGTGCGTACGCATCAGAGCAACTTCATCGGCACCCTGAACGTCTGCGAAGCGATGCGCGAAGCCGGCGTCAAACGTGTGATCTTTGCCTCCAGTGCCGCCGTGTATGGCAACAATGGCGAAGGCGAAGCCATCACCGAAGACACCACTAAAGCGCCGCTGACGCCCTATGCGTCGGACAAGCTGGCCAGTGAGTTCTACCTGGATTTCTACCGTCGCCAGCACGGGCTGGAGCCGGTGATTTTCCGCTTCTTCAACATCTTCGGGCCGCGTCAGGATCCGTCTTCGCCGTACTCCGGCGTGATCAGCATTTTCGCCGAACGCATCGAGAAAGGCCTGCCCATCAGCGTGTTCGGCGATGGCGAACAGACCCGCGATTTCTTCTACATCGGCGATCTGGTCAAGCTGCTGCTGCAGGGACTAAATCTGGATAGCGCCATCGAAGGCGCCGTCAATGTCGGCCTGAACCAGACCACCTCGCTCAACGAATTGCTCGCCGCGCTGGCGCAGGTTACAGGCAAGCAACCGCAGGTCAGCTATCAGGCACCGCGCTCAGGCGATATCAAGCATTCGCGGGCCAGCAATCAGCGGCTCCTCGAGCACTTCAATATCGACGAACCTACGCCTTTGAACACGGGGCTGGCGCTGTTGATGGGACGCTGATACACGATCAGTGTGAAGGCGGCCCCCCGATCGTGCCAATGCTCCGTTTTGGCATGCCGCCCAGGCCGCTGCGCGTCCGCGCTCGGTATCGAGGCTGTAGGATCATTCTGTCTTTTTTGTAGTTGCGACTTTTGATCTTCTCAGCGGACATAACGACTCCTAGTATCCGTCGCCTTTTTACAGCGGACGTACGGCATGCAGGACGAAAACGATGTTGATAAGCGCCCCAAAATTGTGGTGCGCGAGGTACCTGGCGAGTTTGTCGTCGATGACTTCATGGACAGGTATTCGGATTATCTGGATGCTGCGATTAGTGGTCAAAACGACGCAGGCTCATTCCCGCTCAGATTTCTGAGTATTTGCGGTTTTGCCCTGTTTGGGGTTGGATTCTTGACGATCCTGTTAGGTCCCGAGACCGTTCAATACAGCAGAGCGACCGGGCCAACCTTTTTCCAATACCTGCAACTGTATCCAGGTCCTATTGCGTCGCTTGGCTTGCTCATAGCGCATTTCGGCAGCTATATAGCCGCTCGCGGCAACACTGTTTTGCAGACGCCGGAGCAGTTTCTCAGTGCCCATTACGAATTGGAGTTTCCAGGAGGAAGTAAAGGCCCACGGTTATTCTCGACCGTTCACATAGACAGTGGCACGTTCAAGGCACTTGAGCGCCCATAAAAGCAAAGGCACCCATCCGGGTGCCTTTCTGTTTTAAACGATTGAAGCGCGGTGGATCAGAACTTGTAACCCACGCCGACCATATAGACCCACGGGTCGATTTCCACATCCACCTTGGTCCGGCCGACCGCCAGTGCCGACGGTCCGTCCACCGTTGCCTGGGTGTTGATGTCGACGTACCAGACCGAGGCATTGAAAAGCACGTTGTCGGTGATCATGTAGTCCATGCCCAGTTGTGCGGCCAGGCCGACCGAGTCCTGCAGCTTGAGGTTACTGAAGCCCTGATTCTTGCGGTCACCCGTCAGGTCTTCATCGAAGAACATGGTGTAGTTGATACCCACGCCGGCATAAGGCTGGAACCTGGACGAAGGCTCCATCGGGTAGTACTGCAGCGACAGGGTAGGCGGCAGGTGTTTGATATCGGCCAGCTTGCCATCGAGGCCAGGGCCCAGACCTTTCACCGCGACGGTGTGACTGAACGGCGTGGCGGCCAGCAGTTCGATACCGATGTGCGGGGTGAGCATGTAGGCGAAGGTCAGTCCCAACTGAGTATTGCCATCGAGCGTGGCTTTGGTGCCGGACACCTTGGAGCCGTCGAGTCTGACCTCGCCGCTGTCTTCGTTGGGTTGAACGTGCGCAGCACCGGCGCGAACGATGAAGTCACCCGCCTCGTACGCGTTGGCGGCAGTGGGGGCGGCGACGGCGAGCGCGACCAGAGACGCGCGAAGCAAATGCTTGTTCATTGAGGCTCCAGGAAATCAGTCAAAATTTATGGGCGTAATGTTAAAGCGCTGTCGAGCGGCGACTTTGACTCAGCTCAATGAAATCGCTGGGAACCCCGTTCTCCTCATGTATCCGGCAATTCGTAGACAAAAATCTTGTCTGCCTGCATCTGATAACCCGCTTCTGCCAGTTCGCTGGTAGACGATTTGGCCTGCATCGGTCCTTCGATCCAGTACGGCTGATACAGCTCATCGACCTTCACACCCAGCTCACTCGTGACATGCACGATCTGGTTCGCCGGCGGCGGCGGCACATGAATGCAGGCGCCGAAATACGGCACCAGCAAAAACTCGATCACTCTGCCTTCCTCACTGACCTCCAGCGGCACGATATAGCCCGGCAAACGCACCTGCTTGCCATCCAGTGCCTTGACGACCGGTGCATGCGGCGCCAGTTGACTGGCCGCCGGTGCCTGCTCCATGGCCAGAGCATCGGACATCTTCGACAAGTCGTGCATCGGCGTGGTCACCGGCTTCACGACAGGTGCATCGGGCGGAATCATCTCCGCCCAGGTCAGTACACGCGGCTCGGCGGCCCACACCGAGGTGGTGGCCCAGAGCAACAGAGTGAGTAGCATGCGCCGCATTATGAAGGTCCTCATAAACGAATCGACAGACCATCTGCCAGTGACTGCCTGTAGGCTCGCCAGGCTGGCACGGTTCCCATCAACAGCGCGCAAGCGAGGATGCCACCCAGCAGTTGCCATTCATATTGGCCAGGTGGCATAGGCGAGAGGTACAAACCGTAATTATTTATTACGTAATCCTGTGACACGAAGATACCGATATAGAGCAGTGCGAGGCCACTGATCACGCCCGTTAGCGCCAGCGCGAAGGCTTCCAGAATCAGCAGGCTCGCGATATGCCAGGGCCTGGCGCCGACCGAACGCAGGATGGCCATTTCCCGCCGTCGCTCGTTGAGGCTGGTCAGGATCGCAGTCAGCATTCCGATCAGTCCGGTCAGCACCACGAACAGCGAAATCACGAACAGGGCTTTTTCCGCCGTGCCCATCAGGCTCCACAGTTCTTGCAAGGCCACGCCCGGCAGAATCGCCAGCATCGGCTCGCCGCGGTATTCGTTGATCTCGCGTTGCAGGCTGAACGTCGAGATCTTGCTGTTCAAACCGAGCATGAACGCGGTGATCGCGGTCGGCGTCAGGTCCATGTTGCGGGCCTGATCGGCGGAAATTCGCTCGTTGCCGCGAGCCGGCGCGCCGTTGTGCCAGTCGATATGGATGGCTTCCATGCCGCCCAGGCTGATGTGCAGCGTGCGGTCGACCGGTGTGCCCGTGGGCTTGATGATGCCGACCACGGTGAATGGCTTGTCGTCATGCTTGACCAGACTGATCGCCGCCACACCGTGGGCCAGCACCAGCTTGTCGCCCAACTTGTAATGCAGCGCCTTGGCCACTTCCGAACCGAGTACGACTTCGAAGGGATCGGTCTTGAATTCACGTCCTTCGGCCAGCTCCAGATGCTGCTGGCGACCGAACTGATAGTGCTCGAAGTAGGCCGCGCTGGTGCCCATCACCCGGTAGCCGCGGTGCGAGTCGCCCAGCGAAATGGGGATCGCCCATTTCACCTGTTTGCTCTGGGCAAAATGCTCGAAGCTGTCCCAGCGAATGTTGTTGGTGGCATTGCCGATGCGAAACACCGAGTACAACAGCAGATTGATCGAACCGGAACGAGCGCCGACGATCAGGTCAGTGCCGCTGATGGTGCTGGCGAAACTGGCGCGGGCTTCGGTGCGCACGCGTTCGACGGCCAGCAACAGGCAGACCGACAGCGCAATGGCGAAGGCCGTGAGAAACGCGGTGAAGCGGCGGTTGGCCAGACTGGCGATGGCCAGACGAAACAGATACATCTCAAATCTCCACGGCAACGGCGGCGCGATTCAGGTCGCCAAGCGACAGGTTGCGATCGAAAAGCGGCGCCAGACTCTGATCATGGCTGACGAACAGCAGGCTGGCACCGGCTTCCCGGCATTCCGCGAACAGCAGACGAATGAACGCTTCACGCGAGTCGGCATCCAGCGCGGACGTCGGTTCATCGGCTATCACCAGCTCCGGCTGACCAATCAGCGCTCTTGCGGCCGCCACGCGTTGCTGCTGGCCGATGGACAGCGAGTCTGCGCGGCGCATCAGCATGGCCGGGTCTTTCAGGCCCAGGTGAGTGAGCAGGGTCGTGGTCGCCTTCTCAACGCTGCCGTGACGCTGTTTCGCACGTTCGGCACGAACTTTGGAGAAGTGACAAGGCAGCTCGATGTTCTCGCGCACAGACAGAAACGGCAGCAGGTTGAACTGCTGGAAAATGTAGCCGGTGTGGTCGACGCGAAAACGGTCACGTGCTCCGGCCGACAGGCTCGACAGTTCCTGACCCAGCAGGCGGATGCTGCCGCTGGTAGGTTTCTGCACGCCGCCCAGAAGCCCCAGTAGCGTGGTCTTGCCACTGCCGCTCGGGCCTTTGAGAAACAGGGTTTCGCCGGTTTTCAGTTGAAATTCGCGGATGTCGAGAAGCTGCGGCTGGCCCGGCCAGTTGAAGCTCAGGCCGGACAATTCGATCAGTGCTTGGGTCATGGTCTGACTCACGCTTGGTTGAAAATTAAAAGACCGGGCCAGGCCCGGTCACTGTGCCGCGAAGGGCATCAGAATTTCAGCGTGGGGTTCGCTGCAATCACTTCTGCACCCGACTGGCCACTTGGCGAGATCAGTTGTACCTGAAGCTTCTTGGTGTCGGGAAAGGTTTTGAAGATCTGCGACAGGTCCAGCTTCTTCAGGATCGCAGGCGCATCACAGACGAACTTGTAATGGCCGTGAATTTCACTGTGTTCGTGGTGATCCGCGTCACCTTCTTTCTTGGCGTCACCGTGATCATCCTCATCCTTGTCGCCGAACAGCGGGCTTTCCAGCTTGACCGAAGTGGCCGAGCAGTTCGCCGCGTCGGCAATGCTGAACAGTGCATTGGGCTTGAGCAGCAACTCGCGAGCCTTGGCCACCTTGGCCTTGTCTTCAGCGGTGGTTGCTTCGTGCTCGAAGCCCACGATGTTCATGGCCGGGCTGTCGAACTCGAATTCCAGCGTCTTGCCTTCCAGCACCACGTCCAGACGTCCGACACCATGTTCATGTGCGCCGAGGCTGCCGTGTTCGCCATGATCATGGTCGTGATCGTGTTCTTCGGCGGCGTGGGCGACAGCGAGTGGCAGCAGGGCGAAGGGCAGGGCGAGTAACAAACGGCGCATAACGGACTCCGGAGCGACAGTCTTGAGAAAAATCGTTATGTGATCTTATAACAAGTCGTTGTCTGCGTGAGGGTTTTTTCCGCGTTGCCCGGCTGTCGCAGGTGTGGCGGGCATAGTCCGGCTGGAGGTTATGCCGAACCGTTCTCATGCTGCATTCCGTCAGGTTCTAAGCTCATTGGGTAGCCGCTGTGCCGATGCAGGACGCGTCGTCAGTGATTTCTACGCCCTCACGGACCTGCACCGCCTCAAGGAAGACATTCATGAGAAAGCTCCATCCCAACGTTGAAATCCTGCGCGCGGTCTACAAGGATCTGACTCGAATCGCCGAATTCGCCGATCAGGACATCGTACTGCACAAGGCGGATCGCGGTGCCCGTGGCGGCTTGTCCATGGTCATCGGCAGGCGCTCGGTGCACAACCACGAGCTGGACCTGATCGAGCACACCCGGCAGACCCTGTGTATGGAGGTGCACGAGATCGTGGCCGATGATCACTTCGGCTCGGTCATGGGCTGCCTGCACGCAACTTGTGAACGCAAGAAAATCACCATGCCGTTCTGCGGGTTGTGGCGTTTTCGCGACGGCAGGATCGTCGAGCATTGGGAGAACGTCTATGACATCCGGGCGTTCGCCAGCTTTCTGTTGGGCGACGACTCGGTGAGCAGCCGCTGGCTGTATGACTGAGCATGGGAATGCGTGCTCGGCTGTGGGAGCATGGGCGCCTGATTGTCAGCAGGTACCTATCATGTTGCGTATTCGTGGAACCGTTGGTCAGTGGCCAGTGGATTTGACTTTGGAACTGGACGAAAACGATTGGGCTCAACTGGGCGCGCAATTGAAGGCTTCGGCTCCCGAAGCGGCGACACCGGTCGTTGAAAGCAGGCCCGTGAACCAGGATGACAAGGCTTGGCAGGTGGCGCAGGACGTTTTGCAAAAGGCCGGGCAGATGAGCGGGCCGGATTTGCTGGCGCAGTTGGAGGGTGTGGCGGGCAGTACGGCGGCGGGCAAACGCTTGCTGGTGCGCCTGCGCCATTGCGCCAATGTGAAAGTCGAGAGCGGGGCGGATGCGCCGCTGTACAGCTGGGTTGCGGCGACCTGAGATAACACGCGTCGAGCCTGGCCTCTTCCGGAAGCCAGGCCCGATAGCGAGGTTAGTACAGCGCCGCGAACAGCTTGCGACGGTACATTGTCACCAATGGGTGATCGTTGCCCAGCAGATCGAACACTTGCAGCAGCGTCTTGTGCGGCAGGCCTTCGGCGTAATTGCGGTTACGGATGAACAGCTTGAGCAGGCCATCCAGCGCTGCCTCGTACTGCTGACGGGACAGCTGTTGAATCGCCAGTTGGTGGCACGCTTCGTCGTCCTGCGGGTTGTGCGCCAGACGGCTTTTCAGCTCGGCAGCATCCGGCAGCGTGGCTGCTTCGGCCAGGAAGGTCAGCTGTGCTTTCGCGCCTGCCAGTTCGGCTTTGTGGGCGTCGCCCTTGACGGCATCCAGTACCTGACGCGCTTCGCTCAACTCGCCACGTTCGGCCAGGCAGCGCGCATACAGAATCAGCGCGGCGGCGTTGGTGTTGTCTTCACCCAGCACGACCTTGAGCATGGCTTCGGCTTCAGCGAAGCGGCTTTGTGCGAACAATTCCTGCGCCTGCTTGAGCGGGTCGGCAGCGGGAGGCGGTGGCATGACCACATGCTGTTCCAGCATCTTGCGGATTTCCGATTCAGGCTGAGCACCGGCAAAACCGTCGACCGGCTGGCCGTCCTTGAACAGCACCACCGTCGGCAGACTGCGAATGCCGAAACGGGCCACGACGTCCTGCTCGATGTCGCAGTTGACCTTGGCCAGCAGCAATTCGCCCTGATAGCTCTCGGTGATCTGTTGCAGCAAAGGCATCAGCACTTTGCAGGGCGCACACCATTCAGCCCAGAAGTCCACCAGCACGGGCTGGTCGAATGACTTGTCGATCACCTGTTGATCGAACGTCGCCGTGGTTGCGTCGAAGATGTAAGCAGTGTCCTGGCTCATTGTGCGTCTCGGAGAATCTGAATGCCGCCAACTATAAAGCTCGCAGGGCAATGCTGAAAGCGATGTCTCCGAGAGCCGACCATGAGCGCGTTTGTCGTCGCTGAAGTGTCGAGTGTCTGATCGTCAGCCGCGAACCGCGTGATACAGACTCACGTCGCGAAACTCATGGGGTTCGGCCAGATCGGGCAGGGTAAGCGCGTGCAGCATACTCAGGCGCTGATACGCGGGATGCTGAAAATCCCGAACGCGTGAATCGGCCACCAGCGCTTCGCGACCCCGACTCAGGAAGTGATCCAGTAAGGGCAGGTTGGCGCGGTCGTAAAGCACATCGGCAACTAGAATCAGGTCGAAGCGGTCCTCCTCGGCGAAGAAGTCCGTCGAGTAGCTCAGTTGGACCTCATTGAGGTCGGCGTTGGCTTTGCATGCGGCGATGGCCAGCGGATCAAGATCGCATGCCACCACCTCGAGCGCACCGGCTCTGGCGGCTGCAATCCCTGCCACGCCTGAACCAGCACCGAAATCCAGCACGCGTTTACCGTTGACCCGGTGCGGCTGCTGCGCGAGAAAGCGCGCCAGCGCCAGACCACTGGCCCAGCAGAAACTCCAGTAAGGCGGCTCTTCCAGGATGCGGCGTGTTTCATCGGGGCTGAACGCGCGGTCCATGTTGTCGGCGTCGATCAGCCACAGCTGCAGCTCGGTCTGCGGCAGCGCGGTCACGACCAGTCGGGCATCGCCGAGCAGTTCGTGCAGCGCCTTTTGCAGGTGTTGCGGGGCAATCATGGGGCGCTGACGAACTGCAACTGTCCCAGTGTCTGGGTCGTGGCCTGCTGAATGCGCATCGAGGGCAGATGCAGAATCAGTTGTCCCGACTTGCTGGCCCGACCACGCAGTTCGACTCGGCCGTCCACCGGAAAGGCTTCCGGATTGAAGCGCAACTGGAAGGGCAGTGACTGGCCGTTACCCTGCAGTTTGGTGCTGGTCAGCAGTTTTTGCGGCCGATTGCGATCGTCGATGACCAGCATCGCCAGTTCCACCTCGGCACCCGCCGGAACGCCCAATAGCTGGCCGCTCAATTCACGTTGATAAGGCAGCAGCGGACCGGGGCCGGTCGGGACCTTGGCCACGGGCGCGGCAGGTTTGGCCGGGACCGGCTCAGGCGCGTCATTGCTGCTGCAGGCGGCCAGCAAACCGAACAGGCCGAGCAGAAAAAGAGGGCGTAGCGTCATCAAGAGCTCCACAAGACAAAAAACGAAAGGCTGTACGACGCCGGATACCGATGCAGTATTGCCGAGCTCGGGCAATTTCACATCATGTTGCTGCGCGTCTATATACCGCAAACCCCAAGCCTTGTCTTGCCAGCGGGATGCGCTAACATGGCGCTCCTCATTCTTTTGTTGCCTGCCACTATGCACTGTCCCTTCTGCGGTGCCAATGACACCAAAGTCATCGACTCCCGCCTAGTCGCCGAAGGCGAACAAGTACGCCGCCGTCGCGAGTGCCTGGCCTGCGGCGAGCGCTTCACCACATTCGAAACCGCCGAGCTGGTGCTGCCGCGCCTGATCAAGACCGACGGCAGTCGTCAGCCCTTCGATGAAGAAAAACTGCGCGCCGGCATGCAGCGCGCCCTTGAAAAGCGGCCCGTGAGTGTCGAACGTCTCGAAGCGGCGCTGGCGCACATCAAGCACAAGCTACGGGCCACAGGCGAGCGCGAAGTCAAATCCCTGGTGGTCGGCGAGCTGGTCATGGCCGAGCTGCAGAAGCTCGATGAAGTGGCTTACATCCGATTCGCCTCGGTCTACCGGCGCTTTCAGGACCTCAACGAATTCCGTGAAGAAATCGATCGTCTGGCCCGTGAGCCAGGCAAGGAATGAGTGCATTGTTGACTGAACAGGCTGCTCTGGACGTTCATTACATGGCGCGGGCGCTGGAACTGGCGCGCAAGGGCTTGTATTCCACCCACCCCAACCCGCGGGTCGGCTGCGTCATCGTGCGCGACGGACAGATTGTCGGTGAAGGCTGGCACGCCCGCGCCGGTGAACCCCATGCCGAAGTCCATGCGTTGCGTCAGGCAGGCGATCTGGCCAGAGGCGCAACCGCTTATGTCACCCTTGAGCCATGCAGCCATCACGGTCGAACGCCGCCATGTGCCGATGCGCTGGTCAACGCCGGTCTGACGCGGGTGGTGGCCGCCATGCAGGACCCCAACCCCGAAGTGGCCGGGCGAGGTCTGCTGCGGCTGATGACAGCGGGTATTGCGGTTCAGTGCGGCGTGCTTGAAGCCGAAGCGCGGACGTTGAACAAGGGGTTCATCAAGCGCATGGAGACGGGGCAGCCCTACGTGCGGGTCAAGCTGGCGATGAGTCTGGACGGCCGGACCGCCATGGCCAGTGGTGAAAGCCAGTGGATCACCGGCCCCGAGGCGCGCTCTGCGGTTCAGCGTCTACGCGCCCAATCGAGCGTGGTGCTGACCGGTGCCGATACCGTACTGGCCGACAAGGCGCGGCTGACCGTGCGTCCGGATGAGCTGGGCCTGAGCGCCGAACTGACGGCATTGGCTGCCGCCCGCCCACCGTTGCGCGTGTTGATCGACGGCCGTCTGCGTGTGCCGCTGGACGCGCCGTTCTTTCAGGCCGGTAACGCTCTGGTCGCGACCTGTGCAGCGGCGTCGGCCCGTGGGCGCTACCACGATGAAGGCCATGAAATCGTCGCCATGGCCGACAGCGCCGGTCACGTAGACTTGCGCAAGCTGCTCACCGAACTGGGCGCGCGCGGCGTCAACGAGGTGCTGGTCGAGGCCGGTCCGCGTCTGGCCGGTGCCTTCACCCGTCTGGGGCTGGTCGACGAGTTCCAGATATTCATGGCTGGCAAGTTTCTCGGCTCGTCCGCACGGCCGTTGCTCGATCTGCCACTGGCGCAGATGAGCGAGGCGCTGGAGCTGAACATCGTCGAAATGCGTGCCGTCGGCAATGACTGGCGAGTCATTGCTCTCCCTGTGCGCGCACCCGGCGTATAATTCCCGGCTTTCGCTAAACGCGAAGCCCTTGTTCTCCAGGAGGACTCATGTTTACCGGCATCATCGCATCCATCGGCAGCATCCGCGCCCTGACCCCTAAAGGCGGCGATGTCCGCGTTTATGTGGAAACCGGCAAGCTCGACCTGAGCGACGTCCAGCCAGGCGACAGCATTGCGGTCAACGGCGTGTGCCTGACCGCCGTCGAACTGCCCGGCGACGGCTTCTGGGCCGATGTCAGTCGCGAAACCCTGACCGTCACCGCCTTTGTCGACCTCAAGGCCGGCAGCCGCGTCAATCTGGAAAAGGCTCTGACGCCAAGCTCGCGTCTGGGCGGCCATCTGGTCAGCGGTCACGTCGATGGCGTGGGCGAAATCGTCTCGCGTGAAGATAACGCTCGCGCGATCCAGTTCCGGGTGCGTGCGCCGCGAGAACTGGCCAAATACATCGCCCACAAAGGCTCGATTACGGTCGATGGCACCAGCCTGACCGTCAACTCGGTCAACGGCGCCGAGTTCGAACTGACCATCGTCCCGCACACGCTGAGCGAAACCATCATGTCCGACTACCGTCCAGGCCGTAAGGTCAACCTGGAAGTCGACCTGCTGGCACGTTATCTGGAGCGTCTGCTGCTGGGTGACAAGGCTGCGGAGCCGGGCCACGGCACGATCACGGAAAGCTTTCTGGCCGAGAACGGCTACCTCAAATCCTGAATTGATTGAAGGGGGTGCCGAGTGGCGCTCAACAGTATCGAAGAACTGGTAGAAGACATTCGCCAGGGCAAGATGGTCATCCTGATGGATGACGAAGACCGCGAGAACGAAGGCGACCTGATCATGGCCGCCGAATGCGTGAGGCCGGAAGATATCAACTTCATGGCGCGCTTTGCCCGTGGCCTGATCTGCATGCCCATGACCCGCGAGCGCTGCGAAACCCTCAAGCTGCCGCTGATGGCGCCGCGCAACGGTTCCGGTTTCGGCACCAAGTTCACCGTCTCCATTGAAGCTGCCGAAGGCGTGAGCACCGGCATTTCGGCGGCAGACCGCGCACGTACCGTGCTGGCTGCTGCTGCCAAAGACGCCAAGGCTGAAGACATCGTCAGTCCCGGCCATATCTTTCCGCTCATGGCTCAGGCTGGCGGTACGCTGGCCCGTGCCGGTCACACCGAGGCGGCGTGCGACCTGGCGCGCATGGCCGGCTTTGAACCGACCGGCGTCATCTGTGAAGTGATGAACGACGACGGCACCATGTCGCGTCGTGCAGAACTTGAGGCTTTTGCCCACGAGCACAACATCAAGATCGGCACCATCGCCGACCTGATTCACTATCGGATGATCCACGAACGTACCGTTCAGCGGATTGCCGAGCAGCCGATGGACAGCGAACTGGGGCATTTCAACCTGGTGACTTACCGCGATTCGGTCGAGGGCGATGTCCACCTCGCGCTGACGCTGGGCAACATTTGCGCTGAAGAACCAACCCTGGTGCGTGTGCACAACATGGACCCGCTGCGCGATCTGTTGATGGTCAGGCAGCCGGGCCGCTGGAGCCTGAGAGCCGCCATGAGCGCGGTGTCCAAAGCAGGCAGCGGCGTGGTTCTGCTGCTCGGTCACCCGTTGGATGGCGACACGGTGCTGGCACATATTCGCGAAACGGCCGGGCAGCAACCGATCAAGACACCAACCACTTACAGCACCGTTGGCGCGGGTTCGCAGATCCTTCGAGACCTCGGCGTGCGCAAAATGCGCCTGATGAGTTCACCAATGAAGTTCAATGCGATATCCGGTTTCGATCTGGAAGTTGTAGAATACGTGCCCTCCGAATAAATACCGGCGGGTCGATGCACGCGAAAGCCCGTTTTTCGTGTCCACTGGCCCGACGATTGTGATTCGTGGCTAAAATCCTCCAAAGTCCGCCTCAAGGCGGGCTTGCTCTTTAATACGAGACTCACCGAATGACCTTGAAGACCATCGAAGGTACCTTCATCGCCCCGCAAGGCCGCTATGCCTTGGTGGTTGGCCGTTTCAACAGCTTCGTCGTGGAAAGCCTGGTGAGCGGTGCCGTTGATGCGCTGGTACGCCATGGCGTGAGCGAAAGCGACATCACCATCATCCGTGCGCCGGGTGCTTTCGAGATCCCGCTGGTTGTGCAGAAAGTTGCACAGCGCAGCGAGTTCGCTGCCATCGTCGCGCTGGGCGCGGTGATTCGTGGCGGCACTCCACATTTCGAATACGTCGCCGGCGAGTGCGTCAAAGGCCTGTCTCAGGTTTCCATGGAATTCGGTGTGCCGGTCGCTTTCGGCGTCCTGACCGTCGATTCGATCGAGCAGGCCATCGAGCGTTCCGGCACCAAAGCCGGCAACAAGGGCGCTGAAGCTGCCTTGTCCGCCATCGAAATGGTCAGTCTGCTGTCGCAGCTGGAGGCCAAGTGATTTCCGACGATACCGATCAGTTCAACCCGCGCGATGCCAAGTCGCCCGAGGCCGCCAAAGGCAAGAGCGCCAAGCGTCGCGAAGCGCGGCAGATGGCGACCCAGGCCTTGTACCAATGGCACATGGCAGGCCACTCGCTGAACGAGATCGAGGCACAGTTCCGTGTCGACAACGATTTCAGCAACGTCGACGGCACTTATTTCCGTGAGTTGCTGCACGGTGTGGCAACCAACAAGACCGAGATCGACACTGCGCTCTCGCCTTGCCTGGACCTGACCATCGAAGAACTCGACCCGGTCGAGCTGGCGGTTCTGCGTTTGTCCACCTTCGAACTGCTCAAGCGCATCGACGTGCCTTATCGCGTGGTGATCAACGAAGGCATCGAGCTGGCGAAAGTCTACGGCTCCACTGACGGCCACAAGTTCGTCAACGGCGTGCTGGACAAGCTGGCCCCGCGCCTGCGTGAAGTCGAAGTGAAGGCTAACAAGCGCTGATCAGCGCCTGACCTTCATGGGAGAGTTTGAGCTGATTCGTCATTACTTCGCCGCTGCGCCCTGTGCGCAGGTGGGCGAAGAAGTGGCGCTTGGCATCGGCGACGACTGTGCGCTGCTGGCGTTGCCGTCCGGCGAACAGATGGCGATCTCCACCGATACGCTGGTTGTCGGCGTGCATTTCCCTGAGGTGTGCGATCCTTTCTTGCTCGGCCAGCGAGCGCTGGCGGTGTCTGCCAGTGATCTGGCTGCCATGGGCGCACGTCCTGTCGGCTTCACCCTTGCCCTGACCTTGCCGAACGTCGATGCAGACTGGCTGGAGGCATTTGCTTTCGGGCTGAGCCAGATGGCGCAGCGTTGCGCGTTGCGTCTGATCGGTGGTGACACCACTCGCGGCCCGTTGAGTCTGACGCTGACAGTGTTTGGCAGCGTGCCTGCCGGACTTGCGCTGACACGTAGCGGCGCGCGCGCAGGCGACCTGCTGTGTGTCGGCGGGTCCCTGGGTGATGCGGCCGGTGCCTTGCCGCTGGTGTTGGAGCAGCACACTGCCGAGCCTTCCGTCGCCGAGCCATTGCTGGCGCGCTACTGGTCTCCCCAGCCGCAGCTGGCGCTGGGGCAGGCATTGCGCGGTAAAGCGACGTCCGCGCTGGATATCTCGGATGGTCTGCTGGCCGACTGCGGACACATCGCCCGTGCGTCGTCCGTCCGTTTGCTGATCGAGCGTGACTTACTGCCGATGTCGGCGCCTTTATTGGCGTTCATGGGGATGTCGGCGGCTCAGGAAGCGGCGCTCAGCGGCGGTGATGACTACGTTCTGGCATTCACCCTGCCATCCTCTCATCTTGAGGGGCTGCGAGAGGCTGGCTGGCCGGTGCACGTCATTGGTCGGGTGGAAGCCGGACAGGGTGTGGCGTTGCTCGATGCCAACGGGCATGACATCACCCCATCGGCGTTGGGCTATCAACATTTTCGGAGCGGTTCGTGAGCCGGTCCGGGCTGAAGTGAGTTCTATCGATCGAACTTTACGATCTGAATGCCCGAGAATTCAGCCTGCGCGTCTATAGGAACCTGCTGTTACAATGCAAAACTTGCGAATTTCCAGTCTTCATACTGATTAGGAGCACACGGTGCCCGTCGTATTTGTCGCCGCTTCCAAACTGCCCACACCTTTTGCAGAATTTGCCATGCATGGCTTTATCGAGTCGGCAACCGGGCGTGAACACGTTGTCCTGAGTCTCGGCGACGTGGCGGATGGTGCCCCGGTGCTGGGCCGTATTCATTCCGAATGCCTGACCGGCGATGCCTTGTTCAGCCAGCGTTGCGACTGTGGATCTCAGCTCGAAGCCGCCCTGCGCGCCATCGCGACCGAGGGTCGTGGCGTGTTGTTGTATCTGCGTCAGGAAGGCCGCGGTATCGGCCTGATGAACAAGATCCGCGCGTATGAATTGCAGGATGGCGGTGCCGACACCGTCGAAGCCAACGAGCGTTTGGGTTTTGCCGCCGATCAGCGAGACTACGCGATCTGCCTGCCGATGCTTCAGCACCTGGGCGTCGAGTCGCTGCGCCTGATGACCAACAACCCGCGCAAGGTCAAAGCCCTGACTGACATGGGTATCAAGGTGGCTGAGCGTGTGCCGCTGCACACCGGCCAGAACCCGCATAACAAACTGTATCTGGCCACCAAGGCCGGCAAGCTAGGCCACATGATGGGCAACGAGCACCAGAGTGAGGTCGGGCCCGCGTGACCCGCAGTCAGGTCCGTCAGCGGTTGGAAATGCAGTGGTGGCGCCAGTTGGGCCTGACCCTCGCGCCGCTGCTGGTGGTCTGTGTGTTCTTCGGCAGCAACGAACCCTTGATGAGCGTGTTGGCGTTGCCGCTGTTCATTGCCGGTGTGGGTTCGATGTTCGTCAGCCTCAAACCGTTCGGGGCGTACAAGCGTGCCCTGATCACGACCCAAACCGCACTCGATACCGCGCAGGAACCTGCCGCCTGGTTGCACCTTGCCGCCGTTCGACGACTGGCCTTTCTGTTCGCCGGGCTCCCTGCCTGGACCGCTGCAATCGCTGTGCTCTTCGGGTTGCACCCCTTGCCGGTTTGCCTGCTGGCATTCGCAAGCGTGGTGCTGCTCTACCTCTATCGGATTCCACGACAGCTGGGCTGATTCAGAACTGGCGCAGCATGTGAGCGCCATCGAGCGGGCATAAAAAAAGCGCCCGATGAGCGCTTTCAATGTCGTTGCTTCGATCAGCCGATCAGCACCAGCCGCTCGTTGATTGCAGCCTCGATACCCTCGGCATCCAGCCCGCACTCGGCCAGCATCTGCGCAGGTTTGGCGTGCTCGACGTACACGTCCGGCAGGCCAATGTGCAGCACGGACTTGAGGATGTTTTCCCGCGCTAGAAACTCGCTGATCGCAGCACCCGCGCCGCCCATGATGGCATTTTCTTCCAGCGTGACCAGCAATTCGTGATTGGCCGCGGCTTCGCGGACAAGGGCTTCGTCCAGAGGCTTCACGAAACGCATGTCGATCACCGTCGCATCCAGCTTCTGCGCCACAACCAGCGCCTCGGCCAGTTGCACGCCGAACACCAGAATCGCAACGTCCTGACCTTGACGACGGACCACGCCCTTGCCGATTTCGACCGGCTCCAGATCCTTTTCGATCACGGCATTGGGGCCGGTGCCTCGTGGGTAGCGCACAGCGGCAGGGCCGTTGTGCAGATAACCGGTGCTGAGCATTTTGCGCAGTTCGTTCTCATCGCTTGGCGTCATCACGACCATGCCGGGAATGCAGCGCAGATAGGACAGGTCGAAACTGCCGGCATGTGTCGGTCCGTCTTCACCCACCAGGCCTGCACGGTCAATGGCGAACAGCACGTCGAGGTTCTGCACCGCCACGTCATGCACCAACTGGTCGTAACCGCGTTGCAGGAACGTGGAGTAGATCGCGACCACTGGCTTGCTGCCTTCACAGGCCATGCCCGCTGCCAGCGTGACGGCGTGCTGCTCGGCAATCGCGACGTCGAAATACCGCTCAGGGAAGCGCTCACTGAAATCGACCAGATCCGAACCTTCTTTCATGGCCGGGGTGATGCCCACCAGCCGTGAGTCGGCCTCGGCCATGTCGCACAGCCATTGTCCGAACACGCCGGAGTATTTCGGGCCACTGACCTTTTTCGGGATCGCGACAGGGGCGTTCAGCGGTTCAAGTTTGGTAATGGCGTGATAGCCGATCGGGTCGACTTCCGCCGGGCCGAAACCTTTTCCCTTCTTGGTCACTACGTGCAGAAACTGCGGACCCTTGAGGTCGCGCATGTTGCGCAGCGTCGCGATCAGCGTTGGCAGATCGTGACCGTCGATAGGGCCAATGTAGTTCCAGCCCAGCTCTTCGAACAGTGTGCCGGGGACCAGCATGCCCTTGGCATATTCTTCGGTGCGGCGGGCGATTTCCCAGGCGCCGGGCAGGCGCGAAAGCACTTTCTTGCTGCCTTCACGCATGCTGGCGTATGTGCGGCTGGAAAGGATCTTGGCCAGGTAATTCGACAGCCCACCGACATTGCGCGAGATCGACATGTCGTTGTCGTTGAGAATGACCAGCATGTTCGCGGCCACTTCAGGGGCATGGTTCAACGCTTCGAACGCCATGCCGGCCGTCAGCGCGCCGTCACCGATCACGGCGATCGACTTGCGGTCGCTGCCCTGCAGGCGCGAGGCGATTGCCATGCCCAGCGCGGCACTGATCGAGGTGCTGGAATGGCCTACGCCAAAGGTGTCGTACTCGCTCTCGCTGCGACGCGGAAACGCAGCCACACCGTCCTTCTGGCGCAATGTGGACATGCGCCCACGGCGGCCGGTCAGAATCTTGTGCGGGTAAGCCTGATGGCCTACGTCCCACACCAGACGGTCGTCCGGCGTATCGAACACGTAATGCAGAGCGATCGTCAGCTCGATGACGCCAAGACCGGCACCAAAATGCCCTCCGGTCTGGCCAACGGAGTAGAGCAGTTCCAGGCGCAGTTCATCGGCCAGGGTTTCCAGCTCGGCTTCACCCAGACGGCGCAGGCCATCCGGTGTATTGGCTCGGTCGAGCAACGGCGTAACCGGGCGCTCGCGGGGAATCTCTTTGAACGTCGTGGGCATCAGGCGAATCGTTATAAGTAAAAGAGGCGGCAGTTTACCTTATGCATCGCAAGCTGCCCATGAAGTGCATCAGTGGCGTCCGACGGCAACGGACCTGATGACTGTGACCGGATGAACCGCGGTTGATTCATCCGATTTCGATAGTCGGTAATTCTGATCAGTGGCGGCGTTCGACGATGTAACGGGCCAGTGCACGCAAGGGCTCGGCCGCCGTACCAAACGAATTCAACGCCGCGAGCGCCTGATCGCGTAATTCCAGTGCGTACGCCTTGGCGCTCTCGAGCCCCAGCAACGCCGGGTAAGTCGGTTTGTCGCGCGCGATGTCGGCACCCTGGCGCTTGCCAAGGGTCGCGGTGTCGCTTTCCACGTCCAGAATGTCGTCCTGCACCTGAAAGGCCAGACCTACCGCTCGGGCGTACACCTGAAGTGCATCCAGTTGTTTCTGGTCAGCATGGCCGCTGGCCAGCGCGCCGAGTCGGACACTCGCTTCGATCAGCGCGCCGGTCTTGTGGCGATGCATGTATTCCAGCGCGGTCTGGTCCAGTTTCAGGCCCACCGAACCCAGATCAATCGCCTGACCGCCGACCATGCCGGCCGGTCCTGCAGCTGCTGCCAGGGCGCTGACCATCTGCAGACGAGTATCCGCATTGCGGGAGGTCAGGTGTGGCGCGAGCAGGGCGGTGAACGCCAGGCTTTGCAAACCATCGCCGGCCAGAATCGCACAGGCTTCATCGAACGCCTTGTGTGTCGTGGGTTGGCCACGGCGCAGATCGTCGTCGTCCATTGCCGGCAAATCATCATGCACCAGCGAATACGCGTGAATCAGCTCGACCGCGCAGGCCGCGCCATTGGCGTCTTCCGCCACACCGCCGAGTGCTTCACAGGCCGCGTAGGCCAGCAATGGGCGCACGCGCTTGCCGCCGTTCATCACGCTATAGCGCATCGCGTCATACAGACGGCTAAGTTCAGGGCCGGGTGCTTGAAACAGGCCTTCGAGTGCCGCGTTGACGCGGTCCTGGCTTTGCGCTTGATAGCTCGCAATCATTCAGGCAATTCCGCGTCATCAAACGGCTCTTCGGCCAGTTCGCCATCCCGCTCCAGCAACACCTGCACCTTCTGTTCGGCCGCAGTCAGGGCGCTCTGGCAATCGCGGGTCAGGCGTACGCCTTGTTCGAAGGCGGTGAGGGAGTCTTCCAGCGACAACTCGCCATTCTCCAGCCGCTCTACCAGCGTTTGCAGATCAGCGAGAGACTGTTCGAAATCCAGTGCAGCTTTCTTGCGGGCCATGAGGGCATTTTCCGGTAGAGATTGAACCGGGCGACACTAGCAGAGCGAGGCCCGTGGGGCAAATGACGGTGACCTGTTCAAGGAACTGATCGCGCGCCCGACGCGCTATCAGACTGGCCCGCCGGGATCAGATAGCGGCGAAACCGGACTGCAGATCTGCGATCAGGTCATCCGGGCTTTCCAGGCCTACCTGCAGGCGCAGCATCGGGCCGTGACCGCAATCAGGGCCATGCTGTTCGATCTCTGTGACCAGGCTTTCGAAACCACCCCACGAATAGCCGATCCCGAACAGTTTCAATGCGCCGACGAAACGGTCCAGCACCTGATGGTCAGCCGACTTGAACTCGAAGCTGAGCAAACCGTTACAGCCATGAAAATCGCGTTTCCAGATCGCGTGTCCGGGATCATTCGGCAGCGCCGGGTACAGAACACGCGCCACCGCGGGCTGTTCCAGAAGCCACTCGGCGACCTGCAAGGCATGACGCTCGTGCATGGCCATGCGTGCCGCCAGACTGCGGGCACCACGCAGCACCAGATAAGCGTCGTCCGGGCTGACCGTATTGCCGACAGCGGTGTTCATGGTCTTGAGGGTTTGCCAGTGGGGTTCGGTCACGCTCACGCTGCCCATCATCACGTCCGAATGCCCGGCAACATACTTGGTCAGCGCCATCAGCGAGATATCCGCGCCCAGTTCCAGTGGCTTGAACAGAATTCCCGAACCCCACGAGTTATCCACAGCCAGCAACAGATTTTTCGCTTTGCACACCTGCGAAAGTGCTGGCAGGTCGCACATGTCGAAGGTCAGCGAACCGGGCACTTCGGCGTAAATCATCCGCGTGTTGGGCTTGATCAGGGACTCGATGTCGCTGCCGTCCGCCGCGTAGTAATCGAACGCGATGCCGAAGGCCGTGAGCATCGTCCTGGCCAACCGCCGCACCGGCCCGTAGACCGACTCGGTCATCAGCACGTGGTCGCCCGGACGCAGGAACGACTGAAACATCTGCGCCACCGCCGCCAGTCCGGTCGGATACAGGTAGGTGCCGTGGGCACTTTCCAGCTCGGTGATCAGGTCCTGCAACGCGAAGGCCGTCGGGTTGCCGTTGGCTCCGTAGGTCAGCGAACGTTCGGGGCCCGCAGTCCGCACTTCGGCTTCGCGCAAGTCAGCCAGGCTGTCGAACAACACCGTGCTGATACGCACGACCGGTGGATTGACCGACAATCCCGGACCACTGCCAGCGCTGCGGCCGCGTTGCGACAGGGCGGTGTGGGCGCGAGGATCTTTGTCGTGCGGCATCTTGGGGCTCCGGGTGCGGGACAGGCATTCAGGTCAGAAAAACGCGTTCAATCCGGTCGACTGGCAAGGCGTCATCACCACAGTCAACCGCTGAGCGAGCCAAGGCTATCAGAGTAAGGCCTGCCTACGCGTGGGTTATGCGTCAGTGCAGCCTGCTGTCGCGCGGACCGGATCATCGCGATCACTTCGTTGAATCGATCGCTTTCTTGAAGTGAAGGGGCATTTTCCGTGGGCATGTGAGCACGCCCGTGGGCGGTGGGTGAAGGCGTATTTTAAGTGCCTGATACGCACATCCGGTCCCTGAATATCTACCTGCACCCCAACGCCGTGACTGGTGTCTCACTTGTCCAGATCGGACGCCTGATGCCGTTCCGGAACCTGTTCTGACTCCTCGCCCCAGGTCCGGTTGACCTTCTTGCCACGTATCACCGCAGGCCGCTCGGCGATCTCTTCGGTCCAGCGGATAAGGTTTGGATACTCGTGCACCGAGAGGAACTCGGCTGCCGAATACACCTTGTTCTGCACCAACGCGCCGTACCACGGCCAGACTGCGATGTCGGCGATGGTGTAAGTATCGCCGGCCAGATAACGGCTTTCGCCAAGACGACGGTTCAATACGTCCAGTTGACGCTTGGCCTCCATTGCAAAGCGGTTGATCGGGTACTCCATTTTCTCCGGCGCGTAGGCATAGAAATGCCCGAACCCGCCGCCCAGATAAGGCGCAGCGCCCATTTGCCAGAACAGCCAGTTCAAGGTTTCAGTCCGACCAGGCAGATCGGCCGGCAGAAAGCTGGAAAACTTCTCTGCCAGGTACAACAGGATCGAACCCGACTCGAATACGCGCACAGGTGTGTCGTGACTGCGGTCCAGCAGTGCAGGAATCTTGGAGTTGGGATTGACCCCGACGAAACCACTGGAAAACTGATCGCCCTCTGAGATTTTAATCAGCCACGCATCGTACTCCGCGCCGCTGTGACCCAGCGCCAGCAGTTCTTCCAGCATGATCGTGACCTTCACCCCGTTCGGCGTGGCCAGTGAATAAAGCTGCAGCGGATGCTTGCCGACCGGCAGTTCCTTGTCATGCGTGGGACCGGCCGTAGGGCGATTGATATTGGCAAAAGCGCCGCCTGACGACGCCTCGGGCTGCCAGACCTTGGGCGGTGTGTAAGGAGTGCTGGACATGAAGGTGGGCCTCGGTTGAGTGGTTGAGAAAGCGTTTTGACGCAGGCGTTACAGGTTGAACCCGGGTCAGAGTTCTGAGTGCGGATGCGTCGGGAAGGTCATTTCATTTGCACAACCGTAGCGCGGATACAGCGGTTGTCGATAGGTCTGGGGTACCATTCTGAGGTTTGACCATGCATCCGATAGAGCCGGGTTCGGCGTCTTGTCGATACCGTCATCCGCATGGCCATTTGTTGCACACATGCGCTGGCATCTTTTTGGCCTGAAAAGTGATTTTTCTAACGTCGGGGTGAAGTGGCGGATAACGGTTTCGCCGCTGGGTGAACCGCGAAACCGTATTTTTTGCACGGCCAGCTGCTTGAGTCTGATGTTGGCAAGGGTGCTTCACAGGATGGGATCACCCCACCGGGTAATCAGCAGTCCGTCATAGGTCCCGAATACGTCTGTCCAACAGTTGCAGCAGGGTTCCTCGGCTTATGGAAGCTTGTTTGGCGTAGCAGGAAACCAGCAATTCCAGAGGATGAATACCGATTCTGGTCGCGAGTTGGTCGAGTTTTTCAATCGTTGGACTCTTCAGTCCGCGTTCGATTTCAGACAGGTAGGTGCGGCCGCTTACGCCAACAAAATCCTCCTGGGTCAGACCTTTTGCTTCACGCGATTCCCTCAGTGCAGCCCCAATAGCTTCGCTCAACTTCATTGCGCTGCCCCTTTACAAAAGAAAGGGATTTCGCTTGAGTGACCGTTATAGCACTACACGCTATAGCATTCGTCAGGTTGAATGCGTTTCGGGGCGAATCGCCGCAAGGATCAGGAATTTCATGAATCACACCAAGAACCGGGCGTGGCTTTTCAAATGCCGTAGCGCCTCATTCAGGCCAGTCAATCAAGCGTGCCGAGCTCTCCGGCAACGACGTCCGCTCATGCGTAAATGCCTCAAACCCTCCAGCCCTCCATCCGAACGGCTGAACAAGCACCAGGTGGTCAGCGCAATGCAGGCTTACCTCATGAACGGTTGGGAAGGCCTTGATGAACAGGACAGACTGGCGCTGGGTCTAGAGCCTGCCAAAGAAGGGGAAAGTGAAGATGTCGCGCTGAAAAGGCTGGCAATGTTCTTTATGGATTGTGCGGATATTTCGTTGCGCAGGGCATTGGTGGCGCGCACGAAAAGCTTGGGGGGCGGGGATTGAGGAGGAACGTGCCCCCGCTGGCTCAGGCCTGATCCGTCTGCACACACCTATCAGGCAACGTTTTCAAGCTCGCCCCAAAAACGCAACGATTCGTACCGTCGCTCGGTCCTGTATTTTACGGAATCCAAGTCCGGGATCAGTTGACCACTACAGTCGGGTGCACCTAATCGTCAAACCGCACAGGCAAGGTTTTTGCCGGTTTCACGATCATTTCGAATTCCATTCCCCCGCGGTCTGCCAATGCAGACCGCGGGTTGCAGGTTCAAGGGACTGTTATGACAAGCTTGCCGGTGACGTGCCCGGCAGCGCTCATCGCTTGCGCATCGGCCACCTGGTCGAGGGTGAAGGTTTGCTCGATGCGCAGATAAAACGAACCTTGTTCGTAGAGTCGCGCTACTTCTGCAAAGGCATGCTCGGGCTGGTCGAGTGATTTCGCCGAAAAGACGACGCCATGCTGAGGGGCCGTGACGTCAGAAATGGAAACGACTCGAGCGGGATCGCCAACGATGGAGATCAGCTCGGGTATCACGCCCGCCCCTGCCAGATCCAGCGCCGCGTCTACGCCTGTCGGTGCCAGTTTTTCTACCCTGCCAGCCAGCCCGGGCTCGTAGGTCGTTGGAACCGCGCCCAGGCTGCGAATATATTCATGTTTAGAGGGGCTCGCCGTACCGATCACATGTGCGCCGCGATGATTCGCCAGTTGGATGGCGGCCGAGCCAACCCCGCCCGAAGCCCCCGTGATCAGGAGCGTCTCGCCCGCTTTGATGTGGACGTGGTCGAGAATGCGCGTCGCGGTTTCAACGATCACGGGTAGACCTCCCGCCACCTCGATGGGCATGTTGCGTGGTACGTGGGCCCAACTGCGTAATACCGCATACTCCGCGAGGGTGTTGCGTCCATACCCGAAAACCGCGTCGCCGACAGCGAATCCTGAAACGCCATCACCGACCTCATCGATGATGCCTGCCGCCTCTGAGCCAACACCGGCAGGAAAGGTCAACGGCATGAAGTCGTGAACGTAGCCTGCTCGCAGTTTCCAGTCGATGGGGTTCACGCCAACGGCTTGAACCTTGATACGCACCTCACCAGAACCCGCGTGCGGTGGATCAATATCCACGATGTTCAACACATCGGTGCCACCATACTCATTGAACTGAACGGCTTTCATAAGTGTTCCTCTCAAGTATAAAAACTTAACGTGCTGGCGCAGAGTAACGCCGTCATCCCAAACAGGTCAGAGCGTTATATTAATGGGCAGTGCGTCGGTTCGGTATCGGTGCTGTTTGAAATGAGTGGTTTCGAAACGCAGCCACTGGATGGCTTAACGGAAATGAAGACGCAAGCGGCTCAATATGAATCATGATTTACCCTCTTCGGTCAGCTCGATTAGTTGAAGGTGAACAGTCTCCGCTGTGTCGAGTCGTCCTGAGTTTCGCGTGCCGTTGAAACACTACTCCGGTGGCGTGACAGTTTTTGTCACCATGGTGCGTGGGTCATCAATGGGAAATGAACTGACCGCTCGCGCCCGCCACACGCCGTATTCGTGGCGATGTCGGCGCGGCCGGTCAAGGCTGGGTAAACGTTCAGAGCCTCTTGCCAAGAAGTATTTTTATTAAATGATTTTTCATGTTTTATTCGTAAGAAAGTGCTGGCTACCCATTTGGCAGCGGGCTAAGTTAAAAGGCCAGGAGTGAAACCGAATGACTTGGCAAAATGTTCACTGGCTCAGTGTTGAAAGTCTATTGACTGGTTTGAGTGGTCTTTTAAGTGCCACTGTATGAGTGCCTGATCTGCCGCTGGCCGATCATTTACAGGACTTGCTGATATGACAATGAAAAAGGCATCTGCTGTGTTGCTATTACTGGCATCCGTGCCGGTTTTTATGTCGTTTCTTTGTTGCCTCGAACCGGCATACGGAACGGAGGAACACACGAATGCCAATGAACAGATTCAAGGTTTGATTCGAGAACCCTTGGTGCTCAACGTACGCTTGCCTGATGGTAAAACGGCAACGCTCGATGCGTTCGTCACGCGCCCGGACAACGAGGGGCGCTGGCCGATCGCGTTGATCACCCACGGCACGGCTGGTGATTCGAGCGACCGCAGCAAAAGTCCCAATCGTTTTTCATCGGCAGCCATCGCTTTTGCGCGCCATGGCTATGCTTCTGTCGTGGTCATGCGTCAAGGATATGGGCAGTCATCAGGCGTGACCGAATCCCTGGATGGAACATGCTTGAATCCAAATCATGCCAGAGCTGGAAAAATTGCAGCGGCTGACCTTATCGCTGCTCTGCAGGCCATCCGGCTTCAGCCGTGGTCGTTACCCAATGAGGCGATCGCGGTAGGCGTGTCATCCGGTGGATTCTCGGTTCTGGCGACAGGTGCAGCCAACCCTCCGGGTTTAGGCGCGATCATCAATTTCGACGGTGGCCGCGGGGCTACTGGCGTCGGTAAGGTCTGTGGCAAAGAGCAGCTCGTTGCCTCGATCAATGCGTTTGGCAGCCTGTCTCGCGTACCGGCTCTGTGGATCTACGCCCATAACGACAACGTATTTCGTCCCGCTCTGGGCAAGGCGCTGTTTGACGGCTACATCGCCAGCGGGGGCGTCGGAGAGTTTTTCGAAGCGCCAGCGTATGGAAACAACGGGCACAGCTTTTTTGCATGGTCGCCTGAGCGCCTCTGGTGGGACAGGGTTGCTGATTTTCTAAGCCAATACGGGCTGCCTTCGGCAGAAATCGTGCCGTTACCCGTCGTCGATATTCCCGCGCCTTCGAAGCTGGGCGCGCCGGGAAAAGAGGCTTTCCGCACCTACGTCGAAAGCCGCGCTTACGAGAAAGCGTTCGCAACCAATGGTCGAGGTGCATGGGGTGTCAGCAAAGGCGAACGCACTCAAACCGAGGCCAGTACCAAGGCAGTCGACTTCTGCCAGAAGAAACTCAAATCGGACGACCTGCCAGCGTGCGCTGTCTATGCGACAGGCAATCACCTCGCTGCTGAAACGCAGGTGCATGGCAGCTGACTGACGGTCAGGGCGATGTAGCCGTTTTCAGTGAGTGGAGTCGGCTTTCACACAGGCATTAAAAAGCCGGCTTGTGGCCGGCTTCTCGTGGGCAATCTTGGTCTATTTTTGGTAGACCGCAATCGCCTGCAACGGGTGCATCCATAAAGGATGCTGAAAAGGTAACAGGGCGGATGCGTCATCTGCCGTGCTCTGGCACCGAACCGCTGGGCGGTGATGCGTTGGATGGCAGGTAGCATACTGATGTTTGCCGTCGATGCCCAGCCTTGATGTGCCATCAACCCCCGCGTTAGAGCAGCAGCATGGCGTTGCGGCGGCTGTTGAGGGTGGACCACCAGAAGATCCAGCCGAGGATGCGGATGCGTTCGTCTTCGATGTCTTCGGCGCTGAAGATCTCGTCGGGGTATTCCGCATCGTTATGGCTGCGCAGGCGCAGGCCGCCGTTGGGCAAGCGGTAAAGGTAACGCACGCGCAGGATGCCGCCGTGTTCGAGGGCGTAGATTTCGCCATCGATCACTTGGGTCAGTTCGCGGTCCACGCCCAGGATCGAGCCGTCCTGGATCTTGTCGGCCATGCTGTTGCCGACCATGGCCACGCACAGGCAGTTCTTCGGATCGATGCCCATGGTTTGCAGCACTTGCAGTGGCAGTCGGATTTTCTGTCCGGGCGCTTCGGCCAGGACGGTTTTGCTGACGCCATGGGTGGATTCGATTTCCTTGAAGATCTGAATTTCCACGTCTCCACGCAGCATGTTTCTTCCTTGATCCTGATGGATGATCAGTCGAGTGTCGCCGCCGTTGTGTTCATTAGCGGAGTCGGTTGGGTGCTTGGGGCCTTCGCCGGTGCGCAGCCAGCGGGCGTTGACGGTTAATAGTTCAGCCACCTCGTCGATGCGCGCCATCGGAACACCGCGCTTGAACCAGTTGTTGACGTGTTGCGGTGTGATCTTGCGGTTGGCCGCAAAATCGGTCGCCGTGAGGTGGCATTCTTTGAGAAGAATGCGGAGTCGATCGCCTGATGTATTCATGGGCCGGAGTTTACGGGCGTGATCGGGGCGTTTAAATGAACGAGGTGTTGATGTCGACGTTGTCCTTGGGGGCGCGCGGCTAGCGGTATTACAGACGGGAGGATTGTTGCGTAGGCCGCTTCCGTAATCGTCGGATTTTGGCTAAACGCGGTGGACTTCGTTTAGGTCGGATAGACGGGTGTTAACGCAATGTTTAACCAGTGCGAGGGAGCAGGCGCTTTTTTAAACGCATTGTTTGAAAAAAAGTGCTGCGCAGATCGTGCAGGAGCAACAGCGGGGGGGAAAAGCGTAGCGGGGAGGAGCGGGGAGGTGCGCAAGACTGTGTCGAGACACTCGCATGGCGGGCGTCTCGACACACTCAGTCAGTAATCAGCCTTTGAACGCTGCAACCGACTTGGTGATTTCGGCGCGAGCGGCTTCTGCGTCGCCCCAACCTTCGATCTTCACCCATTTGCCTTTTTCGAGATCCTTGTAGTTCTCGAAGAAGTGCTTGATCTGCTCAAGCAGCAGCGCTGGCAGGTCGGTGTACTCTTTGACGTCGACGTACAGCTGGGACAGCTTGTCGTGCGGGACTGCGATGACTTTGGCATCGCCGCCGCCGTCGTCGGTCATGTGCAGGATGCCGACCGGGCGTGCGCGAATCACCGAACCTGGGGAAACCGGGTAAGGGGTCACGACCAGCACGTCGAGGGGGTCGCCGTCGTCCGCCAGGGTGTTGGGGATGAAACCGTAGTTGGCTGGGTAAAACATTGGGGTGGCCATGAAACGATCAACGAACAGGCAATCGGTTTCTTTGTCGATTTCGTACTTGATCGGCGCGTGGTTGGCCGGGATTTCGATCGCGACGTAGATGTCATTCGGAAGGTCTTTGCCCGCCGGAATCTTGCTGTAGCTCATTGGGCTTTGCCCCCGTAGTTGACCAGACAGATTTTGGCGCGAACCGCCAAAAAGTGGTCCGGATTATAGGCATATTCTGTTTTGGTTGCCACGCGTGGGGTTGGCGGGTTCAGTCGGCGTTCTTGTAAGTCGGGTCTTGTTCGAGAAGGGTGGTCAGCCGGGCGAGTGTGTCTTGGCGGTAGAACGCTTTGAGTTGTTCGTAGACGGCGGGATAGCTGGCATGCAGCACGTCGGGTGCGCTGAAGAAGTATTCGCTGGTGACGGCGAAGAATTCAGCCGGGTCTTGTGCCGCATACGGGTCGATGGCGGTTTCGGCGTCGGGGTTCAGATCAAGCTGATGATTGAGCTCGTCGTAGGCGCTTTGCATGGCCTCGGCCCACTCAGTGATACGCATGTCGCTGTGCAGCGGCGGCAGGCCGTTGGCGTCGCCGTTGAGCATGTCGAGCTTGTGCGCCAGTTCGTGGATCACCAGATTGTAAGCGTCCCAGTCACCGCTCGACACCACGCCCGGCCACGCCAGAATCACCGGGCCTTGCAGCCACGCCTCGCCGCTGTGTTCGCCGTCCCATTCGTGCTCGATACCGCTGGCGTCGCGATGGCGCTGCGGGCTGACGAAGTCGTCGGGGTACAGCACGATCTCGTGAAAGCCCTGATACCAGTTCAGGTCGCCGAGGTTCAGCAGCGGCAGTTGCGCCTGTGCCGCGAGGAACAGCCGATGCTCATCATCCAGCTCGACGCCGGGCAGCGCCGTCAGGTGCTTGTCGTGCAGGAACAGCACGCACGCGTCACGCAGTTGCGCTTCCTGTTCGGCACTCAGGCCATCAAGAATGGGCAGGCGCTGGCGAACGGCTTGCCACAGTTGCGGCGAAACCGGGTGTTTCGCCAGCATGCGTTGCCTGCGCCAGGCGCTAAATGACCACATGTCTCAGCTGACGTCGACCGAGCGGCCAGTGCGGCTGCGCACCACGCCAACGATCATCGGCAGCAGGGACAGCACGATGATCGCCAGCACCAGCAGGGTCAGGTTCTGCTTGATGAACGGCACGTTGCCGAAGAAGAAGCCCAGCGTGACCAGACTGCCGACCCACAGGACCGAGCCCAGTACGCTGAAGCCTGCGAAGCGCGGATAGGACATGCGCCCGACGCCAGCCACGAAGGGCGCGAAGGTGCGGATGATCGGCAGAAAACGCGCCAGTGTGACTGTCTTGCCGCCATGACGTTCGTAGAACACTTGAGTGCGCAGCAGATAGTCGCGACGGAAAATCTTCGATCTGGGGTTGCTGAACAGTTTTTCACCGGCGGTGCGACCGATGATGTAATTGGTGCTGTCACCCAATATCGCCGCCAGCATCAGCAGCCCGGCCAGCAACACCGGATCCATGCCGCCGCCCGCCGCGACGGCGCCAGCGATGAACAGCAGCGAATCGCCCGGCAGGAACGGCATGATCACCAGCCCCGTTTCGCAGAAGATCACCAGAAACAGGATCGCGTAGATCCATGGGCCATAATTGGTCACCAGCAGGTCGAGGTACACATCGAGATGCAGGATGAGGTCGAGCGGGTTGAATTCCATTGAAGCACCTGAGGCGAGACCCTTGAACCGGGTCGCATACGGAAGAAACTACTGTGCGGTACGCGCGGCATTATAGAAGCAGAATGCAGGCAGAGGGCGGGAAGGTTTCACGCGTGGTGAATTGAATGTCGCCGGAAGGATGGATTTATCCAGCGGGCGCAGGCAAAGGCCCGCCCCGCTCGTGAACGGCATTCAGCGGTCCGAATTGATCGGCAACACGTAGTTCTTGAACTGAGTGTCTTCCTTGAAGCCGATGGACTCGTAGACCTTCTGCGCCACTTCGTTATCACTGCTGGTGGACACGCGCATGCGCACCGCCTGGGTTTCCTTGGCCATTTTCTTGGCCTGTTTCATCAGGTGGTCGGCAACCAGTTGCCTGCGGGCGTCTTCGGCGACGTAAATGTCGTTGAGAATCCACACACGCTTGAGCGACAGCGAAGAGTAACTGGGATACAGCTGACAGAACCCCAGCAACCTGCCTTCATCGTCATTCGACAGTGCCAGGTAAATCACCGACTCTTCACGGCGCAAGCGTTTTTCCAGAAAGTCCCGCGAAGAGTCCGGATACGGCAGCTCGCCATAGAACTCACGGTATTTGACGAACATCGGGCAGAGCAGGTCCAGGTGTTCAAGAGTGGCTTGGATGATCCGCATGGTCGGGCCTCAACTTCACTATGGGCTAATGCAGTGCGCCAGGATGGTCACAGCGATGCTGCCTGCCGGCTTTAGAAAGCGCAATCTAATGCTGGCCGTCGGGGCCGGCGAGCAGAAAATTGCCTGTACGCTTGGTCAGGTTATCGGCATCGGCGTCCGATTCCACAGTCTTGAGCTCCGCTTCGTCTTTGAGTTTTACTCCCGAAACCTGACGACGGCAGGCCTCGCGCATCAGGTAGAGCAGGCGATGGGCGGCCATGCCGTAGCTCAAGCCTTCCAGACGAATGTTCGAGATGCAGTTGCGGTGCGCATCATTGAGCCCTACTTTCGGGGCGTAAGTGAAATACAGCCCCAGGCTGTCGGGAGAGCTCAGGCCGGGGCGTTCGCCGATCAAAATCACCACCATTTTCGCGCTCAGCAGTTCGCCGATCTCGTCGGCGATGGCCACGCGGCCCTGTTCCACGAGAATCACCGGCGACAACGTCCAGCCTTCCGTCGCGGCCTGTTCTTCGAGTCGCTCCAGAAAAGGCACCGCGTGACGATGCACCGCCAGCGCCGACAATCCGTCGGCGACTACTACGGCAAGATCGACCCCGTCCTGACGAGCGGCTGCGTGGTCACGCAACTGCCTGGCTGATTCTTCATCGAGGCGTCGCCCCAGATCCGGACGTTGCAGGTAGCTGTCGCGATCGGTTGCGGCGCTGTGCAACAACAGGGTTTCGCGGCCTTTTTTTGCCAGTTGAGCGCTGATGCCCTGGTGATCGAACGCCAGG
>NZ_MUIO01000230.1 GCF_002087235.1 Pseudomonas floridensis
GGCCAGTTGCTGATTGGATTCTTTCAACTCGTTGTCGTAGCTGCGAAAGGCAGAACAGCCTGCCAGTTGCACAGCGGAAATCAGCACGAGCGTAGTCAGGGCGCGAGGAGGCATGGACGTTCTATTCCCTTAGATGACGAGCGAGGCGACAAGGCCTGCCGTGGTCGAACAGGCACTGTTCGAAACATAAAACCGCTTTGGCTGACTGGATCCAGCAAGCGGGCGCGGGATTATAAGCCGGGAAAACGGTATGACAATGGCTTTTTGATATCGCACATGGATTACAGGCAATTCCTACCTGGCGGGCGGAGCCGGTCTTACATTGGCTGCGCGCAAGGAGCTTTCGAGTCGCATCAAGCACGGCCGGTTTTGTAAAACGCTGTAACAAAAATGCGTCCGGAGTATTGAGTAGCGTCTGTTTGAAGTGAACAATGCAACGCATCGCATTCTTATTGAGATTCACCAATGCACCTGCTCTCTCGTTCATTTGTCCGGCTGCTGGCCTCCATGCTGTTGCTCTGCAGCTTCGGTGCGCTGGCCGATCCCGTTGAGGGCGCAGCTCAAGCGCTGCACGTGCTGGATTATTTGAGCGCGGATTACCCGGCGACGGTGGTGGATGGCAAGGTCATCGACAGCGCCGGATATCAGAAGCAGATCGAGGCATTGAGCGCGCTCCAGAGCCTCATCGTCGCGTTGCCTCAGCGAACCGAGCGTGCACAACTGGAGCAAGGTGCTGCCGACCTCAAAGGCTCCATGGAACAACGACAGGACGGCACGCTCGTGTCTCGTCAGGCCAGGCAATTGGGCGCAAAACTGGCAGTGGCTTATGAAGTCAGTCAGGCGCCAGCCATTACCCCTGATCCTGCTCGCGGTGCGCCGTTGTACGCGCAGCATTGTTCGGTCTGTCACGGCGACACCGGCACTGGCGACGGGCCTGCCGGTATCGGTCTGGAGCCTGCGCCGGGCAACCTGCGCGACGCCGGGCGTCTGGATCGCCTGAGCCTCTATAGCCTTTACAGCGCATCGGGCCTGGGGATCGCTGGCACCGACATGCCAGCCTTCGCCGACCAGCTGGATGATCGCCAGCGCTGGGACATTGCAACCTACATCGCCAGTTTCAGCGCGCAGCCGGTCGCCAACCCGGCCAAGACGTTCAATCTGGCGGACCTTGCGCGCCAGACGCCTGAGGAGATTCAGGCAGCCGAAGGTCCGGATGCTGCGACAACGTTCCGCGCTCAGCGTTCACAGCCACCGCAGGTTCAACGCGGCCCTGCGCAGTTGCTCGACTACACCAGCGTGACTCTGGACAAGAGTCTGGCAGCCTACCGGTCGGGTGACCGCGAGCAGGCTTATGATTTGTCGGTTGCGGCCTACCTGGAAGGCTTCGAACTGGTCGAAAGCTCGCTGGACAACGTCGATGCGGATGTGCGCAAGGACACTGAAAAGAGCCTGATGGCTTATCGTCAGTCGTTGCAGGACGGCGTGCCGTTGGCGCAAGCGGCGCAGAAGCTGGAAGCGGCCAAGGCGAAATTGAAACAGTCTGCGGATCTGCTCGGCAGCGACGGTTTGAGCCTGTCGCTCAGCTACATCTCGGGTCTGCTGATTCTGCTGCGCGAAGGGCTGGAAGCAATTCTGGTGCTGGCCGCGATTCTGGCGTTTCTGCGTAACACCGGCCAGCAATCGGCCGTGCGCAGCGTCAACGTCGGCTGGGGCCTTGCGCTGCTGGCAGGCCTGGCCACTTGGGCACTGGCGGCGTATGTGATTGACGTGAGCGGTGCGCAGCGTGAATTGCTGGAAGGGGCAACTGCGCTGTTTGCCAGTGTGATGGTGCTGTGGCTGGGCGTCTGGATGCATGACCGTCGCCATGCGGCTGCCTGGCAGGATTACGTCAAAAGCAGTCTGGTCGGCGGTGGCGGGCGTTTCGGCTTTGCGGTCCTGGCGTTCTTTTCGGTGTACCGCGAGCTGTTCGAAGTAATCCTGTTCTACGAAACCCTCTGGTTGCAGGCGGGGCCTGCGGGGCACAATGCTGTACTGGCGGGCGGCGCGACAGCGTTGGTGCTGCTCGTAGGGTTGGCGTGGATCATCCTGCGTGGCTCGGCCAAACTGCCGTTGGCACTGTTCTTCGGCATCAACGCTGCATTGCTTTGCGCGCTATCGGTGGTGTTCGCCGGACATGGCGTCAAAGCGCTGCAAGAAGCCGGCGTGTTTGGCACACGTCCTGTGCCGTTCTTCGAGTTCGACTGGCTGGGGATTCACGCCGATGCGTATTCATTGGCAGCACAAGCCATTGCGCTGACCGCCATCGCAATCCTCTACGGACGCAGCCGCCTGGCAGAAAAGCGCAGGCTGGAGGCGGCGGGCTGATAGGTGTAGCCGGTCTGACGCCGCCTTCGCGGACAAGTTGG
>NZ_MUIO01000231.1 GCF_002087235.1 Pseudomonas floridensis
TGCCAGCGTTGTTGACCACGACGTCAATGCGGCCGAACGCATCCAGGGCGTGCTGGATGATGTGTGCGCCGTCGGTCACCGAGTCGTGATTAGCGACTGCGGTGCCGCCCGCTTCCCGGATCTCGGCCACCACGCGGTCGGCAGCCGAGGCATTGGCGCCTTCCCCGTGCGCCGATCCGCCCAGATCGTTGACGACCACCCGGGCGCCGTGTTTCGCGAACAGCAGCGCATGGGCTCGTCCAAGACCGCCGCCCGCTCCCGTCACGACGACGACCTTATCTTCAAAACGCACGGATTCGCTCATTGCTGGCTCCACTGTCAGAGTGACGTAATGCCCTGAGTGTCGAACACGCGCGCGCCGCTCACAATCATTACAGCCGCTGCTGAATGGTGCTCAATAACGCAGCGGGATGACTTCAGCCCAGATGCGCAATGAAATCCGCCAGCCAGGGCTCGGCGTCGCTTTCCGGCGTCACGCTTTCACTGGCATCCAGTTGCAGCATCGCCTGCACCTGATGGATGCCCAGTTCGGCAAACAACTCGCGCATCTGCTCGCCACCGGCGCAGAACGTATCGCCATAACTGGCATCACCCAGACCGATCACTCCGCCTGGCAGGCCGCGCAGTGCGGCTGGCAATTGATCACGCAGTTGGGAGTAGACCGGCATGATATTGTCCGGCAGTTCGCCCATGCCGGTGGTCGAGGTCACGGCCAGCAACGCCTGCGGCTCGAACGCCAGCAGTTCCGGCAGCGTGATGCGCGGGTTGAGCAGTGTCTCGTGACCGGCTGCGCGCAGCAGCCCGCCTGCATGCCGGGCCACTTCTTCGGCCGATCCGTAGACCGAACCGCACACAATCGCGACTCTCATGACTCATCCTTTGGCAGCATTAAAAAGGGCCACAGTATGCCCCAGAGGTGTCCGCCATTTCAGCCCCGAAGGACGCCGACTCGCACGCGGGCATCGACAGCCTCTAGAATGCGATTCTGAAATCTGCTCGGAGCAGCCACGTCATGATCAGCGCAAAATTGCTGCAACTGGTGATAGATGCATCGACCGACGGGATTGTCGTGGCCGAACAGGAAGGCGATGACAACATCCTCATCTATGCCAACAAAGGCTTCGCGGCCCTGACCGGCTACAGCGTGGACGAAGTGCTTTATCAGGATTGTCGATTTTTGC
>NZ_MUIO01000232.1 GCF_002087235.1 Pseudomonas floridensis
GGCCACCGAGCGCCAGCCGGCAGCACTGGAAGTGATTCAGGAGGCGATACGCAGCGGCCAGGCCTGCCGCCAGATCCTGCGCAACTACCGCAAGGATGGCAGCACGTTCTGGAACGAACTGTCTATCACGCCTGTGCGCAACGAAGCCAATCAGCTCATGTATTACATCGGCATTCAGAAAGATGTCACCGCTCAGGTAGAAAATGAGCAACGGATCAAAGAACTTGTGGACCAGTTGGCAGAGGCCAAGGCAGAAATTGAAGCACTGAAATCGAGAAATGGTTAAAAATATGACGAGCGGTAGGAACATCATGCGGATCTAAAGGTCTTTTTCATCAATTACCGGTTAGCCCGAGTCTCTCCATGCAACCTGATTCCCTCCTTACGCAGGCTGAGCTGGATTTCATCCAGAGCATGCAGCGCAATCCGAAACTGAACGTGCGTGACAGCACGCGCAGTTTGCTGGTCAATGGCGGTGTGCAGATTCAGGATTTGCTGACCCGACTGGCAGCTCACGAGCAAGTCACGATTCACGCGCAATTTGAAAATCAGCAGATGAATTTTCCGCTGCACCTGGTCGAGGACGAGTTCCACGCGCTGCATCTGGAGTTGGGAGCGCCCAGCATTTTCGAGGAAGGACCGCAGATTCGTCCCTGGCGACTGGTACTGGAACAGCCGGTGCCACTGGAAACCGAAAAGGGTTCGCTGACGTCGTTATGGGTGCATGAACTTTCGTTCAAGGGCGTTCTGCTCGAGTCACGCAAACAGGGCAAGTTGCCCAAGCACTTCGCCGCCTGGTTCAATCCCGTGGGTCAGGCGCCGATTGCCATGCGTGGCAAGCTGGAGCGTCTTCGGGAAGACAACCTGGGCGCTTACCGCCTCAGCCAGCACAGCAAAGACGATGCCGAGCGCTTGCGTCAGTACATTCTGCAGGAACATCGGCGCATGCACCCGTCGCTGCATAAATAAGTAATCGCGCTCAGGTATCCATCTGGCCGCTCAGA
>NZ_MUIO01000233.1 GCF_002087235.1 Pseudomonas floridensis
TGGTCAACAACGCTGGCATTCTGCGCGACAAGACCTTCGCCAAGATGGAGGATGCCGACTGGGATCTGGTGTATCGCGTGCATGTGGAGGGTGCCTACAAAGTCACCCATGCAGCCTGGCCCTATCTGCGCGAGCAGAATTACGGTCGGGTGATCTTCACCTCTTCGACCTCGGGTATCTACGGCAACTTCGGGCAGTCCAACTATGCGATGGCCAAGCTCGGGCTGTACGGGCTGACCCGCACCCTGGCGCTGGAAGGACGCAAGAACGGGATCTTCGTCAATGCCATCGCGCCGACCGGCGGCACACGCATGACCGAGGGCCTGATTCCGGCCAATGTGTTCGAGTTGCTCAAGCCTGAACTGGTCAGCCCACTGGTGGTGTACCTGGGCAGTGAACGCTGTCAGGAAAGCGGCAGCCTGTTCGAAGTCGGCGGCGGCTGGATCGGCAAGGTCCGCTGGGAGCGTAGTCTGGGGGCGTGCTTCGATCCGCAGGCAGGTTTCAGTCCGGAAGAGGTTGCCGGGCAGTGGCATAACATCGGCAACTTCGACGACGCGGCGCACCCGGCGGATAACATCGAAGCGCTGAAAGAGATGATGGCCAATCTGCAGAACTATGTGAAATAGCGCTATTTTTCACGGCGGTCGGTCGGACAGTTTCGCCTGTCCGGCTCCGGGCTGCCGGTGACGCTGATTCCGTTGAGCCATAATGAATAATTAATGGTTTTATGGTGGGCAGGTTTTTTGTAAGTTTATTTACTCACGTATGTAAGACTTGTTTTTTGCATATGTAGTATCTGGACTGATTTTTCTATATGCGTCAACTAACCCGCGCTCGCTCCGATATGAGGTTTGAACTCATTATTATCGGAGCGATATATGGCCAGATTCATCTGGGGTGACTTGCCACAGGTCACCATAAAGACACCTCCTGCACGAGTCGACATCAAGAAGCCTGCGGTCCAGATCAGTCAGGTGCTGAGAGACGTCGGGGAAAATGCGCTTGCGCTCAACTCTTTCGAAATGGAAAAACGCAAGATGAAGCCCTTGTTCAAGGACTTCAATCCCGCGCAGATCACCCCAGAGGAACTGGCGAAGGCGGGAATGATGCTGTACAAGTTCGGCTTTATCGACAATCACACTGCCGAACTCATGAGCCGGGCTGGCAATGAGTTTGACGCCAAGGGGAAAGTGCTCAACCCGGACAAGGAAATCAATGCACTGGAGTTCTTCGCCAGCCGCATCGTTGAGATGAAAGAGAAATCAGCGTGGGGTGATCCTTATGCAAAATTATTAGTGCCGGACTACATCAGAGCCATTCATATCATTCAAAACCTTGAAGCCTTTGCCCGGTCCGGTGACAGTCCCGACATGCTCAGGATCAAGGCGCTCGAAAAACAGGGGCGCAGCGCGAGAACGCCGTCTGCCTGGGGATGACTCAGAGGCAGTGATCTATCCTCGCTCGAAAAAAAACCGCTGCACAGCACACTGCGTAGCGGTTAAAGAGACGTTGATTCAGGGAGCTGAAAAATCCACGTCATTCGAGGGCGCGAAGGTTAACGTTCGAGCCGTGGATGAAACATCCCTGAGCAGGATATGCAGCGTTACTCAGTCGGTAACAATACCAACCCTCAAGGCTTGACGTGCATCAGTGCACGCTGCGATGAGAGGGCAACTGGCTCAGGCGTTCAGTGAGACGCAACCGTTGAATCGGGTCTTCGCTCAGCATCAGTGCGTGCTGAAGGTCGAAGCGCTCGGCTTGCGGGCATTCCAGCGATTGATAGAGGCTGGCGCGGGCCATGTGGTCGCTGCTGGTCGCCTGACCCAGCTCCACGATCCGGTCGGCGTCCTTCAGTGCGGCGATCAGGTCGTCATTGAGCGTGTGCAGATGGCGCAGGTTGCGGGACAGACGCTGCAGCATGTTGGCCGCAGTGGCGCGAGTCATGTGTGCGGCCTGTAGCTGCATGGTCGGCCCGAACTGGCGGACCAGCAGCTCGCGGCAGTCCTTGGGATACAGCCTGCGCCCGCCGCACGGATCGAGCAGATGATCCGCGCCGGGAACGCGTAGCAGAAAGTGGCCCGGAAAATTGATGCCTTCCAGCGCGA
>NZ_MUIO01000234.1 GCF_002087235.1 Pseudomonas floridensis
TGCTGATCATTCCGACCCTGTTCGGGATTCTGATCATCAACTTCATCATTATCCAGGCCGCTCCCGGCGGACCCGTGGAACAGATGATCGCCAAGATCGAAGGCTTCGACGGCGCCACCAGCCGCATCGCCGGCGGTGGCGCCGAGGTCTCGGTGGCAGGCTCCAACTACCGGGGCGCACAGGGGCTGGACCCTGCCTTGGTCAAGGAAATCGAGCGCATGTACGGCTTTGACAAGTCCGCGCCCGAACGCCTGTGGATCATGGTCAAGAATTACGCGACCCTGGATTTCGGCGACAGCTTCTTCCGGGATGCCAAGGTGATCGACCTGATTGTCGAAAAAATGCCGGTCTCGATCTCGCTGGGGCTGTGGAGCACGCTGATCACCTACCTGGTGTCAATCCCGCTAGGCATCGCAAAGGCTACGCGACACGGCAGCCATTTCGACGTCTGGACCAGCTCGGCGATCATCGTCGGCTACGCAATCCCCGCCTTCCTCTTCGCGATTCTGCTGATCGTGGTGTTCGCTGGCGGCAGCTATTTCAACTGGTTTCCGTTGCGCGGCCTGACGTCCAACAACTTCGATGAGTTGAGCACCGCGGGCAAGGTCTTCGATTATTTCTGGCACCTGGTGCTGCCAGTGACCGCATTGGTAATCGGCAACTTCGCGACCATGACGCTGCTGACCAAGAACAGCTTCCTCGACGAGATCAGCAAGCAATACGTCACCACCGCCAAGGCAAAGGGCCTGAGTAATCACAAGGTGCTGTACGGTCACGTGTTCCGCAACGCGATGCTGTTGGTGATTGCCGGGTTTCCGGCGGCGTTCATGGGGATCTTTTTCACCGGATCGCTGCTGGTGGAAGTGATCTTCTCGCTGGACGGGCTGGGCCTGATGAGCTTCGAAGCGGCCATCAACCGTGACTACCCGGTGGTGTTCGGGACGCTGTTCATCTTTACCCTGCTGGGTCTGGTGGTGAAGCTGATCGGCGACATCACCTACACACTGGTAGACCCGCGCATCGACTTTGAAAGCAGGAAGCATTGATATGAAGCTGTCTCCTCTCAATCGCCGCCGCTTCGAACGCTTCAAGGCCAACAAACGCGGCTGGTGGTCACTGTGGCTGTTCCTGCTGCTGTTCGGCCTGAGCCTGGGCGCCGAACTCATCGCCAACGACAAACCGCTGGCCGTGCGCTACGACGGTCAATGGTACTTTCCGGTGTTCGAACGCTACCCGGAGACGACCTTTGGTGGCGAGTTCCCGCTGGAAGCCAACTACAAAAGCCCCTACATAAAGGAACTGCTGGCGGCCAAAGGCGGCTGGACGCTGTGGGCGCCGATTCCGTTCAGCTACCAGAGCATCAACTACGACCTCAAAGTGCCCGCCCCCGCGCCGCCATCGCGTGAGAACCTGTTGGGCACCGACGATCAGGGCCGGGACGTTCTGGCACGGGTCATCTATGGCTTCAGAATCTCGGTGCTGTTCGCCCTGACCCTGACCATCCTCAGCTCGATCATCGGCGTGGTGGCGGGTGCGCTGCAGGGCTTCTATGGCGGCTGGGTCGACTTGCTGGGCCAGCGCTTTCTGGAAGTCTGGTCCGGACTGCCGGTGCTGTATCTGTTGATCATTCTGGCCAGCTTCGTGCAACCCAACTTCTGGTGGTTGCTGGGTATCATGCTGCTGTTTTCCTGGATGAGCCTGGTGGATGTGGTGCGCGCCGAATTCCTGCGCGGGCGTAACCTGGAATACGTGCGCGCCGCCCGGGCGCTGGGTATGGAAAATGGCGCAATCATGTTCCGTCACATCCTGCCTAACGCCATGGTTTCGACCATGACTTTCATGCCGTTCATTCTTACCGGCGCGATCGGCACCCTGACCGCACTGGATTTCCTGGGCTTCGGCCTTCCAGCCGGATCGCCTTCGCTGGGCGAGCTGGTTGCGCAGGGCAAATCCAACCTGCAGGCCCCATGGCTGGGCATCAGCGCGTTTGCGGTGCTGGCCCTGATGCTGAGCCTGCTGGTATTCATCGGCGAATCCGCCCGTGATGCTTTCGACCCAAGGAAATGAGATGAACACTGACAATCTGATCGAAATCCGCGATCTGGCGGTCGAGTTCGTGACGGGCGACTCGCGGCAACGAGTGGTCGAGAACATCAGCTTCGATATCCGCCGTGGCGAAACCCTGGCGCTGGTCGGCGAAAGCGGCTCCGGAAAATCAGTGACCGCGCATTCGATCCTGCGCCTGCTGCCCTACCCCATCGCCAGCCACCCGAGCGGCACTATTCGCTATGCGGGCGATGACCTGCTGAAGGTGGAAGAAAAAAAGCTGCGCTCGATCCGTGGCAATCGGATTGCCATGATCTTTCAGGAGCCGATGACCTCGCTGAACCCGCTGCACTCGGTTGAAAAGCAAATCAATGAAGTACTCGGCCTGCACAAAGGGCTGACCGGCAAGGCCGCCACCGAGCGCACGCTGGAGCTGCTGGAGCTGGTTGGCATCCCTGAGCCGCGCAAGCGACTCAAAGCGCTGCCACACGAGCTGTCAGGCGGCCAGCGCCAGCGTGTCATGATCGCTATGGCCCTGGCCAACGAGCCGGAGCTGTTGATTGCCGATGAACCGACCACTGCGCTGGATGTAACGGTACAGTTGAAAATCCTCGAGTTGCTCAAGCACTTGCAGGCTCGTCTGGGCATGGCACTGCTGCTGATCAGCCACGATTTGAACGTTGTGAGGCAAATAGCCAACCGAGTATGTGTCATGCAGCGCGGTTGCATCGTCGAACAGGCATCGTGCGAAGAGCTGTTCCGTTCACCGCAGCATCCGTACACCAAAGTTTTGCTCAGTGCCGAACCCAGCGGCGGTCCTTCGACCAATCCCGCCGGAGCTCCGCTGCTTGAAGTCGAGGACCTGAAAGTCTGGTTCCCGATCAAGAAGGGCCTGCTCAAGCGCACTGTCGATCACGTCAAAGCGGTCGACGGCATCCGCTTCAGCCTGCCGGAAGGCCAGACATTGGGGATCGTGGGCGAAAGTGGATCAGGCAAATCAACGTTGGGCCTGGCGATTCTTCGGCTCATCGGTAGCCAGGGCAGCATACGGTTCAGGGGTAAACCGCTAGACTCCCTGTCGCAGCAGCAGATTCGTCCGCTGCGTCGACAGATGCAGGTGGTGTTCCAGGACCCGTTTGGCAGCCTGAGCCCTCGCATGTCGGTGAGTGATATCGTCGGTGAAGGCCTGCGCATTCACAACATGGGCACTGCAGCCGAGCAGGAGACGGCGATCATCGAGGCACTGCGTGAGGTAGGTCTGGACCCGGAAACCCGGCACCGCTACCCCCACGAGTTTTCCGGTGGTCAACGGCAGAGGATTGCCATTGCCCGGGCCTTGGTGCTCAAGCCGGCGCTGATTCTGCTGGACGAGCCGACTTCGGCCCTCGACCGGACCGTGCAGCGTCAGGTGGTAGAACTGCTTCGCTCGCTGCAAACCAAGTACAACCTGACGTATTTGTTCATCAGCCATGACCTGGCTGTCGTCAAAGCGCTGAGCCACCAGTTGATGGTGGTCAAGCAAGGCCAAGTGGTCGAACAGGGTGCGGCGCAGGCTGTTT
>NZ_MUIO01000235.1 GCF_002087235.1 Pseudomonas floridensis
ACCTGGTCGACATCGGCGTGCTGCCTCGAGCCACCATCGAAGAGGCCGTGGCACGTCAACACGATCATTACCGGTCTGACGACCAGACGGAGCAGCCGCTATGAAGCGTCCGTTCATCCTTTCGGTCATGGCCACCGGCCTGAGCCTGTGTTCATCGCTTAGCCAGGCGCAGATTCTGCCGCTGCCGTTGACCGGGCCCGCGTATGCCATCGCCAACGAAGCCTACGCCGCGTACAACCGCAAGGATTACGACCTGGCCATCGCCAAGGCTCGTGAAGCGTTGCGCCAGCGTGACGATGCCGACCAGTTGCGCAAACTGATTGCACTGGCCGAGCGTGACAAAGACCGCCGCGATCATCCGCAACGTTATCCCGCCGCACGGCCCAAGCCTGGTTATCTTGAAGGCAATCAGGCCCTGCGCGCCTACGCGAGCCGCGATTATCCGCGCTCTGCCGAGCATGCCCGCAAGGCGATTGCCCAGGCACCGAACAACCTCGATTACCACATGATGTTGATTGAGGCGCTGCAACGTCAGCAGCGTCTGGAAGAAGCGCAAGCGGCTATCGACGCCGCGGTTCAGGCCGTCGGGCCGCAACCGGCGCTGAGCCGACGACAGCAGGCGATTCAGGAACAGATCGCAGTGAACACCGCGGCCAGAGGTTATGCAGCGCTGGCGCGTGGCGATAACGAAACCGCCGTGAGCGAGGCGCGGGATGCGGTGCGCCGCTTCCCGCAGCAGATGGCCTATCGAAAGCTGCTGGTCAGCGCACTGATTGCCCAGCGGCAATACGCCGAAGCGCGATCGGCAGCCACCGAAGCGCTGGCGCTCAATGGCAACGACGCCACCCTACTGGTTCAGCGCGGGCAGATGCGCCAGCGTCTGGGAGACACATCCGGGGCCCGTCAGGATTTCGCGCAGGCGCTGGCCGTCGGCAACCTGCCGTTACGAGAACAAGCCTCACTTCACGCAGCGCTGGGACAACCGACTGAAGCCTTGCGGCGCATGCAGCAAGCCCGTGACGCAGGGGAACTCAAGCAAGGTGATGAAGTACAGCTTGCCTACTTGCTCAGTCAGGCTGGCGATGATCGCGGCGCGCTGAACGAATTCAAGCGCGTTGACCGGCAGATCGGGCTCAAACCCGGCGAAGTTCAGGACGCCGCCTACAGCGCCATGCGCACTCCGGACGATGCGCAGGCCATCGCCTATTTCCGCCGCGTGCTGGACTACCAACGGACCGGCGATTTGCGCATGTCCGATCAGCAAGTGTTCGACACCCGCCGGGCCGTATCGGATCTGTCCCGCGAATGGGGCGTGACCAACACCACCACTTACCGTGGAGCCAGCACGTCCAGTGGCCTTAACGGCGCGCCGAACAGCAACAGTGACAGCGTGCAGAACAGCACCGAGGTGTTCTGGCGGCCGTTCGGCTACCGCAATGCACGCTTCGTCGAACTCTATGGTCGGGTGACCGACACACTATGGAGCAAGGAAAGCAGCGCGGACACCGGCGCGGATGCACTGCAGGGCGCGCTCGGGATCAGGGTCAAGCCGTTCAGCAGCGTCAACGTGATCGGCGCGCTGGAGCGCACCTTTGCGCTGGGCAGTTCCAACGTCGATGGCGACTGGCTGGTGCGCCTGGGTTACGGGTCCAGCATCGGCACCGACCTGCGCGTCGACGTGCCCAGTTGGTGGACCTCACAGCTGTACCTGGAAGGCGGCCGCTACCTGCAGGACAAGCGCAATTACTTCAACAGTGAATGGCAGGTCGGACGCAGCTTCCGTCTGGACAGTATCAGCCCGAGGCTGGTGGTCTTTCCGCACGTGGTCGCTGCCGTGGATTACGACTCGAAAATGCGTAGCGAAGTCGATGCGTTGGGCCGCAGCCGCACCTCCTCCGACAATGCCGGTGGTCTGGGTGTCGGTACGGGCGTGCGTTACTGGTTCCGCGAGGACAACTACAAGGCACCGCAGTCCTATGTCGACTTCTCCGTGCAGTATCGCGAGAAGGTCTTTGGCGATGACCGCGCCCAAGGCGTGTTCGCTCGCATGACGTTCTCATGGTGACCGCACTGGCGGAAAACGAATTGAGGGCCGATGCTTGAAGGGTCTGACTTCGCGCTGGCAGGGAAAGCCCTTGATCAAGACCTCGCTCGTGGCGCTGCTGATCGGTGTGCTGGGTATTGCCACCAGTGAACTTCGCCAACTGTTGCAGCCCGCCCCCCCTCAGGTGGCGGGTATCGTCTGGCAACCGGATAACGCGACGGTAGACATCAGCGGCCATTGGGACCGGCTCGGTGCCCGCGAGTTACTGGTGCAGTGGACGGTGGTGGATAACCTGGCCTTCATTCCCGGTACCACGCTGCCCACCGTGCCCGTGCTTCCAGACTGGGCACGCATCGCCAAAGAGCCTTGGGCCCAAGACGTCATTCTTGGTCTGGCCGGGCACTTCAGCGAAAACCTGTCACGGGACAACATCGAGCAACTGGCGACACTCTCGGCGCAACTGGCCAGGGTCAAGACGCCGCTCAATATTACGGGTTGGTATTTTCCAGCCGAAGTCGATCCCAGCTGGACCCGCGCCAGGGAGCTGCCCGCGTTGTTGGCCAAGCTGCCCAGACCGTTGTGGATCAGTGTCTACGACGGCGCGAACATCGGCCCTGCCGCAACCGCCGACTGGCTGAAAACCTGGCTGCCGGATGACATCGGCGTGTTCTTTCAGGACGGCGTCGGTGTCTATGCCCGCACCGCACCGGTCGCACGCACCTACGCCGATGCCCTGCGCGCACGGCTGGGCAAGGATCGTGTCAGGATCATCGTTGAAGCTTTCCGACCGCAAGTGGGGGGCGGCTTTCGTTCGGCAACGCTTGCCGAATTGAAACCGCAGCTGGCCGCTTATGACGGTTACCCGCTGTACCTGTTCGACGGCCCGCACTACGTGACGCCCGCGCTGGTGAAAGCACTGCAGAAATAGTCCGCCGCCTTTCGCACCCTGACCAAACGCCGCCCCAAGCCAGCCAACCCGCGCTCGTGCATGGAGATGGTTTTTATTCGGTCAGTAACGTTTGTCTGATGGAAGACTCTGTCGCTCCGTGCATGATCGGGTTGCCTCCACCGGTGCCTTATCCATTCAACAATCGCTCGGCCAAGGCATCGGCTATTCGCGCCGGTGAACGCTTTTCCGCCTGCGAGTGGGCGAACACTTCCGTCAGGCGCATGCCGATCCGTGACAGATGCCGATCGATCGTGCTCTGCTCTTCGCCGCGGTGTTTGAGCGCCACGTAAATGAGCCCGCCCGAGTTGATGACGTAATCGGGCGCATAAAGAA
>NZ_MUIO01000236.1 GCF_002087235.1 Pseudomonas floridensis
GTTCCTGCTGTTCTTCGCTGTCCATGGTCAACTCGCCGGTCTTCGGATCGAGGAACTCCAGTTGCCATGAAATCAGCGCAAGACAACTTTTGACGGTTGCCAGTGTTTCCTGTGACAGTCCGATGATCGGATCGGCACTGTCGAGCAGGTCGCGCAGTTGCCGGGAGAAGTCCGCCACACACGGTACGGAAGCGTTATCGGCCTTGTCGGTCAGCGTGAGCAACGATGCCAGCAGGCAACGAATGGCATCTTCATCGGCGCCAATCAACTCAAGGTGTGACAGGCACTCTTCCGATTTATACAGAAGCGCCTGCGACTCGGTCAGAAACTGGTCACGCTTTTCGTGCCAATCGTTACTGCTCAGCATCCTTTATCTCCACGCATCATGGATAGCGAACTCGCGCCCGCCGCGAATGGCTGACAGTTAATGTCGATTTCATCTGAAAGTCTGTAGGGCGTTTCGGAATGTATCTCAGCGATGTCGTATTGATATGCAACTTGACTGACGCGTACTGATCCGACCCTGCCGCCAGTGCGTAAAAAACGCTCTGCTTCGTCTGCAATGACCACCCGTTTGAGCAGAACCGCGGTCGCTACGGGGCCGGTCGATTGCAAGGACTGGAAAGCGAACACAAGCCTGACTCCCTTCGTGCAATGAGAATGGCGTCACAATAGTGGCAATAAGATACCGATCATATCAGGCTTTCCCCGATAGACATTCAGGGGTGCCCCTAGGGTCGAGAGGATCGATCCTGTGTGGCGGGGGGCTGGCCGTGCACGAGTTCGCTGTCGTGCAAGACACATTTTGAAATGAGACATCAGTAAAGCATGATGTTAATGTGATATCAATTCCTGAAATTGGCCTTTCATCGCCATTAAGGTCCGGCTTTTTCAGCCGATACACGTTAAGCAGACTCACCGTGACCCACGCTTCAGGAGCTAAAATGGCTGGCATTCTCGACACAGTAGATCAACGCACACAGCTGGTGGGCGAGAATCGCCTGGAAATCCTCATGTTTCGCCTTGCCGGTCGGCAATTGTTCGCGATCAACGTGTTCAAGGTCCAGGAAGTCCTGCAGCTCCCAAAGCTGACCCTTATGCCCCAGCGCCACTCCTTTGTCTGCGGTGTCGTCAACCTGCGTGGCCAGACGCTGCCGGTGATCGATCTGTCCCAGGCCATTGGCATGCGCCCGCTGGTTCCAGGTCCGGGCAGTACCATCATCGTCACCGAGTACAATCGCTCGGTTCAGGCGTTTCTGGTTGGCGGTGTGGATCGCATCGTCAACATGAATTGGGATGCGATCATGCCGCCACCGGCCAGCGCAGGTCGTCAGCATTACCTCACGGCGATCAGCAAGGTCGATGACCAGTTAGTGGAAATCATCGACGTGGAAAAAGTGCTGGCCGAAATCGTGCCGTACAACGCCAAGGTGTCTCGCGAGAAGCTGGAAGACCCGGTGCTGGAAGGCGCCAACGGTCGCGAAGTGCTGCTGGTCGACGACTCCAAGGTCGCGCTCGCGCAGTTGCGTGACACCCTCTCGCAACTGGGGCTGAAGCTGCACGTGGCCAGCGACGGTCTCAAGGCGCTGAACATGCTCAAGGGCTGGGCCGACGCCGGCGAAGACGTGCACAAGAAGCTGCTGATGGTCTTCACCGATGCTGAGATGCCGGAGATGGATGGC
>NZ_MUIO01000237.1 GCF_002087235.1 Pseudomonas floridensis
AAGGCGGTGGCGGTCTGCCATAATGCGGCCGTCCCAAGCGCCCCCTATCCTGAAGTCGTCCCATGCTTTTGAACGATCCTTTCACCTTGTTGCTGCTCGTCACGCCGTTCGGATTGATGACGGCGATTCTGTTGTGCCTGTCGTGCATGAGCCTCAGCGGACACAACACGTCACTTTACTGGTGGCTTGCCGGTGACATGGTGCTGACAGCCTACCGTCTGGCCGACATTCTTCAGCCCGGCCTTTTACCTGCGGATTACGCCTGGCTGGGAATCTTCTCGCCCGAACAAGCGCTGTTGGCCAGTACCGGCCTGTTGTTGGTGGCCATCGGTTGCCATACGGCGGCGCTGATTCAGTTTCATGAACGTACCGGCGAGCGTTATTTTCACGCCACCGTGGTTTTGATGCCTGCGCTGCTGTACAGCGTGATCGCGTGGCTGACCCTGCACTCGTCCTGGTTGTTGCCCTGGTTTTCGTTCATGGCACTGCTGACCATCGGTTACCAGTTCAAAGTCGCGCTGGGACTTAAGGACCGTTATCGCGGTGCATGGGGGTTGCTGGTCGGGCAAGCGGTGGTGATGTATTTCCACGGGACCTCGGCAGTTCAACTGATTGTCGAGCCAATTGCTCCGCTGCCATTTGACGAGCCGGATCTGCTGTCGAGAGGAGCGCTGGCCATGGATTTCATGATCTCGTTTCTGTTTACCCTGAGCTTCGCCTTGATGCTTCAGGAGCAACTGCGCATGCAGTTATATACGCTGGGTGTGACCGACGCGTTGACCGGTGCGATGAATCGTCGCGGCGCCGCGACCACGCTGGACAAGGAATGGACTCAAGCCTCGAAGGGTAGATACCCGATGGCAGTGGCCATGATCGATCTGGACAATTTCAAAGTCATCAATGACACGTTCGGTCACGCAGTCGGCGATCGGGTCCTGCAGTGCTTTGCCCAGGCCGTGTTCACGCTCAAGCGCAGCCCGGATGTGTTCGTGCGCTGGGGTGGCGAGGAGTTCCTGCTGGTTCTCCCGCGCACCAGCGTGCAACAGGCACAAAGCTTGCTCGACCGCCTGCGTGATGCGCTCGACGTCCGCGAGCTGGAGCCGGGGCTGTCACTGCGAATCGCTTTCAGCGCAGGGCTGGCCGAAGCCACCACCTGTCACCATGAAAGCTTCGAGGGCCTGCTGCGCGCCGTCGATCGAGCCTTGTATCGCGCCAAACAGCATCGTGATCGGATAGAACGGGTCATCACGGCTGATCTTTGACAGGGTCTGCCAACCTCGATCAGGGTTTCCCGCATCATTCTCGGAACGGTCCGACAGATTATCCTGAGCATCGCCTTTAGCGTCATCACCCCTGCATTGCGCAGGTGTTCCGTGATGAACCAGAGGACCTCGTATGATTCCCACCGCACGCCAGGGCGACCTGCATGTCTGTCCGATACCCGGACATATTCCCACGCCGATTATCACCGCCTCCGGCGATGTACTCGCCAACTCATCAGGGATCGCCAGGGTCGGTGATGTCTGTGCGTGTGGAGCAGTGATCGTCGCGGGCTTTCCCTCGATCATGGTCAACGGTCGCCCCATGGCGCATCTCGGCAGCCCCACCAGCCACGGTGGCATGATCGTCAACGGCAGCCCTGATGTAGGTGGTGGGTTCAGCACAGGTAGTGGCGCAGCGAGCGTCATCGATTTCTCCCGGCTCGGCATTTTGCGCAGTGATGGAACGCTGGATGAACAGCAACTGGATACGCTGTTGAGCGATCCGGACTTGCCGGGCAGGGCTGAAGAGGCGGGGGCGTTGGTGTCTGAGTCGCATGTGCGATAGCCCGCAAATAACTGTGCATGTGCGGGGCTGCTGTCTGGAAGACAACTGGCCTGGATCCGCTCAGGCGGTCGTCGCTTTCATAAGTGCTCGCAGCGGTGTAACGGCTCCGTTCGCAAGCATTGGGTGCTGGCATTTCTGACGCTTGAAAGGCT
>NZ_MUIO01000238.1 GCF_002087235.1 Pseudomonas floridensis
TCATTTCGAGGGTCCACAGTTTGCCAAGTGGCAGAGTTTTCGCCAGCAGGAAGACGCTCGTTATTTTGCGTTGACCTTGCCGCGTTTTTTGCTGAGAAGCCCTTACGACCCCGAAAACAACCCGGTCAAGTCGTTCGCCTATAGGGAAAATGTGGCCCACGAGCACGAACATTATCTCTGGGGCAACACGGCCTACGCATTCGGAACACGCTTCACGGACAGCTTTGCCAAATTCCGTTGGTGCCCCAACATTATCGGGCCACAGAGTGGTGGCGCGGTGGAGGATCTTCCGCTGCACCACTTCGACAGTATGGGGGAGATTGAAACCAAGATACCCACCGAGGTTCTGGTGTCGGATCGGCGTGAGTATGAGCTGGCAGAAGAGGGTTTCATCGCGCTGACCATGCGCAAGGGCAGTGATAATGCTGCTTTCTTTTCGGCCAGCTCCGTACAGAAACCCAAGTTTTTTGGGAATAATCTGGAGGGCAAAACGGCTGAGCTTAACTACAAGTTGGGTACTCAACTGCCCTACATGATGATTGTCAACCGCTTGGCTCACTACCTTAAGGTGTTGCAGCGTGAACAGATCGGTTCCTGGAAGGAACGAACCGACCTTGAGCTTCAACTGAACAAGTGGATACGTCAATACGTCGCTGATCAGGAAAATCCTGGCGCTGATGTGCGCGGCCGTCGGCCTCTGCGTGCCGCCAACGTCATCGTCAGTGATGTTGAAGGTGATCCAGGCTGGTATCGCGTCAGTTTGAATGTGCGTCCGCACTTCAAATACATGGGCGCTGCGTTCACTCTTTCACTGGTTGGAAAAATGGATAAGGAATGAGCCGCTACGGCAGCTTGTTCGAACGGCTCCGCGACACACCCGCCACAAACCGCAGCCCAGGGCGCGAGACGTGCGTGATGGCATCGGTCGCGGCACATCTTTCCAGACTGTTGAGTACGCGAGCGGGCAGTGTGCAAATGCTTCCTGACTATGGCCTTCCTGACTTAAACGATATGCGTTTCAGTCTTCATGAAACAATGCGCCAGTCCAGGAAAGCGATTGAAGATTTCATTCAGGTTTATGAGCCGCGACTGAGTAATGTCAGAGTGGTTTCAGAATCAACCGACGGGAGTGTGTTGATACTTGGGTTCTCTATCAAGGCATTGCTTAATATTGATGGACTTAAGAAAGATGTCGTTTTTCTCGCGGCGTTGGACGGCCGTGGTATGACCAATGTGACCTGTAGTCAATAGCTGAACCATGGACAGCCTATTTGCTCGTCAGAGTGAGTAAGCTGTTCATGAAAAATACGGTGTGTACTTCTGCGAAAACTAAAGCCGGGTGATTAAGTTTGTCTTTCAATGATTACTATCAGGATGAGCTCTGCGCATTGCGTCGGTTGGGCCGTCATTTTTCCGAACGCAATCCTGCGCTCGCGCCTTTTCTAGGCCAGACGGGGTGTGATCCGGATGTCGAACGACTGCTTGAAGGCTTCGCATTTTTGACAGGGCGATTACGTCAGAAACTGGATGACGAACTGCCCGAGTTGACCCATTCGTTGATGCAGTTGCTTTGGCCGAACTATATGCGACCTGTGCCATCGGTCAGCATGATTGCGTTCGAACCATTGAGCCGGCGAGGTCCTGCCGTGCTGGTCGAGCGATCTACACCCGTCGAGAGTGAACCCGTTGACGGAGTCGCCTGCCGTTTTCGTACTTGTTTTCCAACCGAGGTGCTGCCGCTCAGACTGGGGGATCTGACTCACTCGCCTACCAGCAACGGTGCAGCGTTGAAGCTGCACTTGGTGATGAACTGCGACGGCCATATCGGTGAATTAGGGCTGACCCGGTTGCGCCTTCATCTTTCAGGCGATCGTCATATCAGTCAGACATTGTACGTCGGGTTGCTGCATAGGCTTGATGGGATTTTGTTGAGTCCGCTGGATGCTGACGGAAGCCCGATCATCGACAACAATGGGAAATCCATTGAATTTCAGATCCCGGTCAGTGAGGTGTATCCGGTTGGCTTCGCGGAAGATGAGGCGTTGATCCCTTACCCACTCAATACCTACCAAGGATATCGATACCTGCAGGAATATTTTTTCTGTCAGGAAAAATTCATGTTCGTAGATATCGGGGCGCTGAGCGTACTTAATGCGTTATCCGATAGCGTCCTCAAACATGCTGTGGGCCTGCAGCTGGTATTCAAGATAAACGGCGCCGATATTCAGCGCCTTCGCCCTACGGTGGATAACATAAAGTTGTATTGCACACCGGTTGTGAATTTATTTAAACAAGATGCTCTGCCTGTTCTGATTGATGGTAAGCGTGACGAATACCTGCTCACGCCGTCCAGAGACAGTGTCGATCATTGTGGGGTGTATTCGGTCGATAAGGTGACAGGTTGGCAGCCTGGCGGTATGGGCTATCAAGAATATGTCGCGTTCGAATCGTTCGAGCATGATCCTGAGGTTAATGTTAAACACGGCGCTCCTTTTTACAGTGTTCGGCAACGCCCATCCCTGCAGCATGAAGGGCTGGATACCTATTTAAGTTTCGATTTCCGAAGCACCGGGCATCATGAAACGGTTTCCATCGAACTGACCTGCACCAACCAAAATCTTCCGTTGCGAATCAAGTCAGGTGGCATTTGTCAGCACAGTGAAGGGACCCCGGTTGCCCTCCGTTTTAACAGCATCATTCCGGCAACCCCCAGTTACCCGCCACCGATCGGTCGGGATTTCTTATGGCGGGTGATCAGCAATATGTCACTGAATTATGTGTCGCTATCGAACATTGATGCGTTGAAGGTAATTCTCGAAACCTATGACCTGCCACGTCACTATGATCAGCAGGCAGAAAGAGCCAGTCAGCATCTTCTCAAAGGCCTTGAGGCGATCAGTCATCAACCTGTAGATCGGCTATTCAAGGGGCATCCGGTACGCGGGGTGAGGACAGAACTGATCATCAATCCAGACGGTTACGAGGGAGAGGGTGCTCTTTTTCTATTTGCTTCGGTGCTCAATGAGTTTTTCGCACTGTACGCCAGCCTCAACTCGTTTCATGAACTGAACGTTAAAAGCACTCACGGAGAATACTACGAATGGGCACCTCGCATGGGGTTTCAGCCGCTGCTCTAGTTGCGATGGGCATTACGATCCGCGAGTACTCGATTTATCAGGCAGTTCCTCTGATTCTGAACATGCTTCGCGACGTTTATCCGCAAGCGGATGATGAGCAATTGCATGACTTTCTTGAGCTGCAAGCGAATCCAGATCTGGGTTTTCCTGGAAGCGATATCGAACGCCTTGACGTGCTCGAAGAGCGCGGGCAACTGCGTGTGCGATTGTGCCTGAATGTTATCAGCCTGATTGGATCAGGTTCGCCGTTACCGGCCTTCTACAGCGAGCAGGCGCAGGCTGATCAGGGTGGTTCCAATACGACGCGTGATTTTATGAACGTTTTTCATCACCGCCTTCAGAAGCTCATGCTGCCTGTCTGGCGCAAATACCGTTATCGCGCTGTGTTTGCCCACGGCGCCAAAGATCGATTTTCCGAGCATTTGTTTGCTTTGATCGGGCTGGGCGGGGAAAGGATCAGAGAAACTACGGACTTGAACTGGAAGCGACTTTTGCCCTATCTGGGACTGCTCAGCCTTCGAGCGCATTCTGCCGCGTTGATCGAGTCGGTCCTTCGTTATTACTTCAAACATGCAGAGATGTTCATTGAGCAGTGTACGCAGCGGGTCGTGCTCATAGATTCGAGACAGCGCAATTCGCTCGGCAGAGCCAATCACCAGCTTGGTCAAGACGCAGTGCTGGGTGAACGCGTTCGTGATCGAAGTGGAAAGTTTCGCATTCATATAAGGCAACTTTGCTGGGACAGCTTTCATCAGTTTCTTCCCATCGGCGCTCGGCATCAGCCTCTCAGAGCTTTGGTGCGTTTTACGCAACGAGACTTTCTGGAATACGACATCTCTTTGACGCTGCTGCGGGATGAAATCCGGGCGCTGCATATTGGAGAAACCAACACGTGTCGTCTTGGCTGGACCAGTTGGCTGGGGCGCGAACGAGCTGATGGAGTCGTCACGCTTGGCCGGTCGATTATCGAGGACAGATATTTATGATTAACGTAGACCTTCAACAGCTGGTCAATGCACTGGACGTACCGACCCGGCAGGATCTCGAGAGCTGTGCGGGGCGTTGTGTGGCCAGAGGTGGCAGTCTTATTCTCGTAGATGATCTGCTTCTGGCCTTGCTGGAGCGTCCGCAGAGTCTTCTCGTTCGTGCCCTCAAGGACGCAGACCAAACTGTCGAGCATTTTACCGCCGAGGTACGGCCAGCCATCGAGCAGAGTGCTTCTGGCAATCCAGTGTTTGCTACAGAGTTGGTCCAGTGGCTACAGGATGCATGGATAGTGGCCAGCCTTGAGCTGCACCGCAGTCATATCGATCAGGCAGCACTCATTCTCGCCGTGTTGCGAAACCCGTTGCGTCATGCAGGCAGTCGCTATCAGGCGCTGTTAAGCAACATCGACGCTGATCGTCTGAAGGAGTTTGCACTCGCGGAACAGGTTGCCGATAAAGAGTGCCCAACGGGCACCACTGATGACCCATTGTTGAAACGCTTTACCCGCAATCTGACGCATCAGGCCCGTGAAGGACGACTCGATCCTGTCTTGTGTCGGGACGACGCGATACGCCAGATGGTGGACATACTCGCCAGGCGGCGCAAGAACAACCCGATAGTCGTTGGGGAAGCCGGTGTTGGGAAAACGGCGGTCGTGGAAGGGCTCGCGCTGCGAATCATCCACGGTCAAGTGCCCGAATCTCTGAAGAACGTTGAATTGCTGACACTGGATATGGGCTTGTTGCAGGCAGGCGCAAGTGTCAAAGGTGAGTTCGAGCGTCGTCTGAATGGAGTGATCGAAGAAGTAAGGTCGTCACCGCGTGCGATCATCCTGTTTATCGA
>NZ_MUIO01000239.1 GCF_002087235.1 Pseudomonas floridensis
CGATTGCAGCCACGCCAACAGTGGCAAAGACCCCATGCGCCAACCGCAGGTGTTCGATGATGTGTTGCAACAGCGCCGCCAGGGCGATACGTCGCTGATCGGCATGATGATAGAGAGCCACCTGTTCGACGGCTGTCAGCCGCTCGGCGCAGCGCTGGAATACGGGGTGTCGGTGACCGACGGGTGCCTCGGCTGGACAGGCACCGAGCAGTTGCTGCGCCGCGCTGTTGATCGGTTGCGCTACAGATAAGCTTGACGCGAAGGAACTTTGGCAGGAAATACCGAACTGATTCCGGTAGGCTGTTTCTTTTTTTTCACAGGAGATTTTTCCCCATGGCTAAAGCCACTGCCCGCCACATCCTTGTTTCGAGCGAAGAGAAGTGCAACGAACTCAAGGCACAAATCGAAGGCGGCGCTGATTTCGCTGAAATCGCCAAGGCCAATTCCAGCTGCCCATCCAGCCGTCAGGGCGGCGACCTGGGCTCGTTCGGTCCTGGCCAGATGGTCAAGGAATTCGACACTGTCGTGTTCAGCGCTCCGGTCAACACTGTTCAGGGCCCGGTCAAGACCCAGTTCGGTTACCACCTGCTGGAAGTGACCAGCCGTCAGGACTGATCCTGTCAGTTGTACTGTGCAACGGCTCATCTTCGGATGGGCCGTTTTTGTATGCCGAACGGATTTCCTGATCCTGGTCGGCTTGGCGAATCGTCGATTTATCTGTAGAAGATAGCGCTGTTGTGCGACGCCGGGCGCTCCTACGGCCAATCGGGATTCGAGTAATGCGTTTTGTTTTTTCGTCACTGATCGCTGTCACGCTGGCCCTGGCCTCTTCCACCCTGTTCGCCGCACCGCAACATGCCCTGACCGTCTATGGTGAGGCACCGCGCTACCCCGCCGACTTTAAACACTTCGATTACGTGAACCCCGATGCTCCGAAAGGCGGCACTATGCGTCGCTCGGCCATTGAAATCGGTCAGTTCGATCACCTGATGCCGTTCACTGACAAAGGCATGGGCGTGTCGCAGATCAACGGGATGCTCTATTCGCCACTGGCAGTGCGCTCAATGGACGAGCCGTACACCGTCTATGGGTTGGTGGCTGAAAAGATGGAACGTGGCGACGATGGCCTGTCACTGCGTTTCTACCTCAACCCCAAGGCACGCTTCGCTGACGGGACGCCCATCACCGCCAATGACGTGAAGTACACCTACGAACTGCTGATGACTCAGGGCAGCATGCAATACCGCACTCAGTTC
>NZ_MUIO01000024.1 GCF_002087235.1 Pseudomonas floridensis
GCGTCAACCGTTATTTTCAGGTTTTTGCAGATGGATTTACACGCATATTGATAAGACGCGGGATTCGCCTAGCAATCATTGGGATTCTAAGGATTAACAGCCCCGCCCCGATCGCCGCATATAAAGACCATTCCTTGAGATCAGCCCTGACGATCCAGAACATATGCAGCAGGCCCAACCCCAGAATCACATAGATGAGCCGGTGCAGCTTTTTCCACCGTGCACCCAGTCGTCGTTGGCTGTAGCGATTGGACGTCAAGGCAAGTGCCAGCAGACAGAGAAATGCGAGCGCCCCGACAATGATGTAAGGCCTCTTGACCAGCTCCACACCCAGTTGACCGAAATCCAGCCCCAGCACAAAGAGCGTATACATCGTCATGTGCAGCACGACGTAGGCAAAACACCACAACCCCAGTTGACGGCGCACCACGATCCAGAACGGCCAGCCGGTCAACCGCTGCAGCGGCGTCATGGTCAACGTGATCAGCAACAGGATAAGCGTTCCCAATCCGAAGTTATCCACCAGTGCCTTGCCTGGATCAGGACCGAGCGCGAATATCCAGGCCTCGTAGAGCCACAGCACGGGCGCAATGCATGCAGCGATGAACACGCAGAGACGCAGTAGCGGGTAGCGCATCAATAGTCCTTCCGCAAATCCATACCTGTATATAGAGAGGCGACCTCGTCGGCGTAGCCATTGAACATCTGCGTGTCACGGACATTGGGACTGAACAGACCGCTTGGGAGCCGTCGCTCACGAGCCTGCGTCCAGCGCGGGTGATCGACCGTAGGGTTCACATTGGCATAGAAGCCATACTCATTGGCCGCAATACTTTGCCAAGTGGTTTTCGGCTGCTCGCTGACGATGCTGATACGCACGATGGATTTCACACTCTTGAAGCCGTACTTCCACGGCACGACCAGGCGCAATGGCGCACCGTTCTGGTTAGGCAGCTCCCGTCCGTACATTCCCACCGCAAGAATCGCCAATGGATTCATCGCCTCATCAAGACGCAGCCCCTCTACATAAGGCCAATCGATCAGGGCGAAGTCAGAACGCTGACCAGGCATTGACTTGGAGTCTTCTAATGTTTCGAATCGAATGTATTTGGCTTTAGAGGTCGGCTCGACCTGCTTCAACAAAGCCGAAACGGGAAACCCCATCCACGGAATGACCATTGACCAGGCCTCGACACAGCGCAGCCGGTAGATGCGCTCTTCAAGCTGGTAGGGCTTCATGAAGTCTTCAAGCGCGTAGCGGCCCGGCTTGCCCACCTCCCCGTCAATCACGACACTCCAGGGCTCGGTCTTCAGGGAGCCCGCGTTTTTCGCAGGATCGCCCTTATCAGTCCCGAACTCGTAAAAGTTGTTGTAGTGGGTCGCGTCCTTGTACGGCGTGATCGCCTCATCCTTGACGTTGACCGCCTGCCACTTGGTGTCGGGCAGCTTCTCGGCAAACCAGCCCGGAGCCTGGCCGGCCTCCACGTCGGCATAGCGGGAAGGATCGGCCGCGCCGGCCCATCGCGGCAATGCGCTGACTGCCAGTCCGGCAAGCGAGCTGGTCAGCAAGGTGCGGCGAGAAAGGTAAATGGATTCAGGCGTGACGTCGGACTCTTTGGAGTCGGACGCAGAAGGAAGCTTGATTAGCATGATGACTCCGCAGCCTAGGGGAACTGATGCACCAATAGACTACGGAGTATGGGGGAAATTAGATCAATTGGCGGACTTGTGGCGACGAAGGCGCAACAAATACTGGGCAGGGCCGGAAAGCGCATAACCGAGGAATATCAGCAGCAAAATGCGCGGCGGATCGCTGAACACCACAGCAAACACCAGTACCACCGCCAGAATGGCAACGAAAGGCACACGTCCTCTCAAATCCAGTTCCTTGAAGCTGTTGTACTTGATGTTGCTGACCATCAGCATGCCTGCGCCAGCCACTAGCAGCGCGACCAGAAAAGACAGCCTTGAACCTTGAATGCCAAAGTCACTGAAGGCCCAGACGGTACCCGCTACGACACCGGCAGCAGCCGGACTGGCAAGGCCGATGAAATAGCGCTTGTCCGCTTTGCCGACCTGAGTATTGAAGCGCGCCAGACGCAACGCTGCGCCCGCGACATAAATGAAGGCGACCATCCAGCCGACCTTGCCCATGTCTCCCAGCGCCCAGCCGAATGCCAGCAATGCCGGCGCCACACCAAAGGCGACCATGTCGGACAACGAATCGTATTCGGCGCCGAACGCACTTTGCGTATTGGTCATGCGCGCCACACGACCATCGAGGCCGTCCAGCACCATGGCCACGAAAATGGCAATGGCGGCAAACGCAAAATACTTGCTTGCTCCCGCAGTGTCACCGGCGCTCAAGGCGCTTTGGGCACTCATGGAGCTAATGATGGAGTAAAAGCCCGCAAACAGATTCGCGGTGGTGAACAGATTGGGCAGCAGATAGATACCGCGGTGACGGACCTTGCGCCCTTCGGCGTCATGTCCTTCTTCAACGTGTTCATCGATGGGTAGCAGACTTTCAGCGTCAGAGGCCTTGATCGGCTCTTCAGGACGTTCGCTCATGGACATTACCTTGCAGCGGTTTGAAAAGGTTCGACAGATGTCTGCGACGAGGGTTCGTCGGCAAACGATGCAGCTTTATACCAGAGCCGGTCCCCATAACGAAAAAACGCGACCTGTTGGCCGCGTTTTTTCATGAACCGGAAAAGATCAGTTCTTTTCTTTATCGACGATTTTGTTCGCCGCGATCCAAGGCATCATCGAGCGCAGTTTCTCGCCGATGACTTCGATGCCGTGCGTTGCGTTGTTACGACGCTTGGCGGTCATCGACGGGTAGCCGGTAGCACCTTCGCTGATGAACATCTTGGCGTATTCGCCGTCCTGGATGCGCTTCAGAGCGTTGCGCATGGCCTGGCGGGATTCAGCGTTGATGACTTCAGGGCCGGTCACGTACTCGCCGTATTCGGCGTTGTTGGAGATCGAGTAGTTCATGTTGGCGATACCGCCTTCGTACATGAGGTCAACGATCAGCTTCAATTCGTGCAGGCACTCGAAGTAAGCCATTTCTGGCGCGTAACCGGCTTCAACCAGTGTTTCAAAGCCAGCCTTGACCAGTTCAACGGTACCGCCGCAAAGAACGGCCTGCTCGCCGAACAGGTCGGTTTCGGTCTCGTCCTTGAACGTGGTTTCGATGATGCCGGTACGGCCGCCGCCAACGCCCGAAGCGTAGGACAGAGCAACGTTCTTGGCGTTGCCCGAGGCATCCTGGTAAACAGCGATCAGGTCAGGAATACCGCCGCCCTTGACGAACTCGGTACGCACGGTGTGGCCTGGGGCTTTCGGCGCGATCATGATCACGTCCAGGTCAGCACGTGGCACGACCTGGTTGTAGTGAATGGCAAAACCGTGGGAGAACGCCAGTGTTGCGCCCTTTTTCAGGTTCGGCTCGACTTCGTTCTTGTACAGCTGAGACTGGAATTCATCCGGGGTCAGGATCATGACCAGGTCGGCAGCGGCAACGGCGGAAGCAACGTCAGTCACTTTCAGGCCATGAGCTTCAGCTTTGGCGACAGTGGCCGAACCTTTGCGCAGGCCGACAGTGACATCAACGCCGGAATCTTTCAGGTTGCACGCTTGAGCGTGGCCCTGGGAACCGTAACCGATGATGGCGACTTTCTTGCCCTGGATGATCGAAAGGTCACAGTCTTTGTCGTAAAAAACTTTCATGGAATTCCCCTGTTATCTTGGCCGTTCAGGCCATTTGCTAAATGATTTAAATGCTCAGCACTTTGTCGCCACGGGCAATGCCCGTCACGCCACTGCGTACTGTTTCCAGGATAGCGGCGGTGCCGATGGCCTGAATGAAGCTGTCCAGTTTGTCGCTCGTCCCGCTCAACTGCACGGTGTAGACGCTGGCGGTGACGTCGACGATCTGCCCGCGGAAGATGTCCGTGGTGCGCTTGATCTCGGCACGCTGCGCGCCGGTGGCCTTGACCTTGACCAGCATCAGCTCACGTTCGATGTGCGCGCTTTCCGACAGATCGACCAGCTTGACCACTTCAACGAGCTTGTTGAGGTTTTTGGTGATCTGCTCGATCACCTCATCATGCCCCACGGTGGTCAGCGTCAGACGCGACAGGGTCGGGTCCTCGGTTGGCGCGACCGTCAGGCTTTCGATGTTGTAGTTACGCTGCGAGAACAGCCCGACGACACGAGACAACGCACCCGGTTCGTTTTCCAGCAGTAGGGAAATGATGTGCCGCATGATTATGTCCGCTCCGTCTTGCTCAACCACATATCGCGCATGGAGCCGTCTTTGATCTGCATCGGATAGACGTGCTCGGTGACATCGACCTGAATGTCGAGGAAGACCAGACGATCCGTCATGGCAAAGGCCTCTTCCATTTTCGGCTTCAAATCCTTCAGGTCAGTGATGCGCATGCCGACGTGACCATAGGCCTCGACCAGCTTGACGAAGTCCGGCAGCGATTCCATATAGGAATGCGAGTGACGTGCGCCATAGCTCATGTCCTGCCACTGGCGAACCATGCCAAGCACACCGTTGTTGAGCAGGATGATCTTCACAGGCAGGCCGTACTGCAGGCAGGTCGACAGTTCCTGGATGTTCATCTGGATACTGCCTTCGCCGGTCACGCAAGCAACATGCGCATCCGGGAAATTCAGCTTGACGCCCATGGCTGCCGGAAAACCGAAGCCCATCGTGCCCAGACCACCGGAGTTGATCCAGCGGTTCGGCTTGTTGAAGCGGTAGTACTGCGCCGCGAACATCTGGTGCTGGCCTACGTCCGAGGTGACATAGGCATCACCCTTGGTGACTTCGCAGAGGGTTTCGATCACGGTTTGTGGCTTGATGACCGAACCGTCGCCACGGTTGTACGGGAACAGGTCGCCGCCAGCGCGCCACTCGTCGATCTGCTTCCACCAGGCGGCAACGGCTGCCTTGTCCGGCGTCTCGCCGATGTCTTTCAACGTGGCGACCATTTCGGTCAGCACGCTTTCGACAGGGCCCACGATCGGCACGTCGGCTTTAATGGTCTTGGAGATCGAGGCTGGGTCGATGTCGATGTGAATGATCTTGGCATTCGGGCAGAACTTGCTCGCGCCATTGATCACGCGGTCATCGAAACGCGCGCCGACTGCCAGGATGACATCGGTGTGGTGCATGGCCAGGTTGGCGGTGTAGCTGCCGTGCATGCCCAGCATGCCGACGAACTGACGATCCGTACCCGGATAGCAACCCAACCCCATCAGGGTGTTGGTGACAGGTGCGTTGAGCAGTTGTGCCAGTTCGGTCAACTGCGCCGAACCGTTGCCCATGATCACGCCGCCACCGGCATAGATGATCGGACGCTTGGCCGCCAGCAGCATTTCGACCGCCTTGCGGATCTGGCCGGAATGACCACGGACCGCCGGACTGTAGGAACGCAACTTGGCTTTTTTCGGGAAGACGTATTCGAATTTCTCGGCCGGGTTGGTCATGTCCTTCGGAATGTCGACAACAACAGGGCCAGGACGACCGGATTGCGCCAGGTAGAACGCCTTTTTCAGGATCTCCGGGATTTCCGACGCGTGCTTGATCATAAAGCTGTGCTTCACGATCGGACGGGAGATACCGATCATGTCGGTCTCCTGGAATGCGTCGGTGCCCACCAACGTACTGGCGACCTGACCGGACAGCACCACCATCGGAATCGAGTCCATGTAGGCCGTCGCAATACCGGTAATGGCATTGGTCGCACCAGGGCCGGACGTCACCAGCACCACGCCAGCCTTGCCGGTCGCCCGTGCATAGCCATCGGCCATGTGCGTCGCGGCCTGCTCGTGACGGACGAGAATGTGGCTTACGGCAGGTTCTTTGAACAGAGCATCGTAGACATGCAGAAGGGCACCACCCGGGTACCCATAGATATGCTCAACGCCTTCGTCACGCAAAAAGCGGACGATCATTTCAGCGCCAGATAAAAGCTCCACGTTGTTCACCTCTAAAACGCCAGAATACCGCCCACTCCGGGACGGGTCTTAATAGGTTTACTGCCAAGCAGAGCATGAGCGACGGTGGTCGCCGACTACGTCAGCACTGACTGAGCAAGTATTGGGATGTCCCTGAGTGTTTCGGAACATTCCCACCCAGCGCGAGGTAACGCGTTGCGGGTGTTACAGGTCGGCGCGGGTGTGCGCCTCATGATCTACCGAGAGGGTCTGCTTCTGGCAGTCCTTCTACAGCGAACTTTGGATTGTTGTGATTCCCCCCCTTCAAGTCAAGTCATCGTTGAGCTTTCTTGTTACCAAGGCCCTGAAATTGCACTGTTTCAGACTGAGGCGCACCGTTATGGTAGCTTTCCAGCGGCACAGGTATTTCAAGGAAACATCATGCAATGGACGATCTTCGCCGCTGCGCTGGCAATGGCAGCCAGCGTCAGCACTCAGGCAGCCCCTATCTATAAATGGGTAGATGCCCAAGGCGTAACGCATTTCGACGCCCAGCCTCCGACAGGCAAGGACGCCCAGCAGATCAACGTACAAACGCCCTCGCCCGCCTCAGCTCCCGGCACGCCTGCAGCCCCTGCACGCTCGAACGATCCACAGCAAAAGGCCATTGATGACAAGGTCAAGGGACAAGTGAAGGCACAGGAAGCCAAACGGGCGGAAAATTGCGAGGCGCTGCGCACCAACCTCGCGCAGTTGCAGAACAATCCGCGAGTACGCGAGCAGGTCGATGGGGAGATCAGGCGTCTTACGGATGAGAACCGTAAGACGCGTATCGAAGAGACTCAAAGAGCGATCAGCGAATACTGTCGCTAGGCATAAGCTCGATTAACCGGCCTGAGTGATCAACTGATCGAAACGGGCCAGGCTCTGCTGCAACAGTCGGGTTTCATTGAGCTTGCCGGCGTAGGCCATCTCGGCCATTTCCAGAATGCCGGAAGCGTTGGGCAATGGAAGATCGCGCTCAAGGATGATCTTCATCCGCGGCAGGAAAATCCATTGCAGCCACTGCGCGAACTCCAGGGTGTCCACACAGAAAGGCTCCTGGCTTGACAGCGCCTCCTCGCTGGGCGGTGTGGTTTCCCACCAGCCCAGCGCACGCAGCTCCCGTTCGATCAGGAGTAACTGCTCCGCAATGTCATGAAAACGACTGTCCATCAGCGGGCCTTTTGACGCGCCAGCGCCGCGCCTGCCGAGTCGCCCTGTTTCTCGCGGGACTGAGCGATCAACTCCCACAGGCTCGCCTGCAGACTGGCACGACCGTTGGCATACGTCAGACCGCGACGGGCCAGTTGTTCAGCCTGAGCGGCGTCGCCCTGCGCCAGACGCACCTGCGCCAGACGATAAAGCACTTGTGGTTCACGCGGCGCAACACGCTGCGCACGCTCCAGGCTCGACGAAGCACCGTTCAGATCGCCACTGCTCTGCTGTTGCTGCGCGGTGGTCAGCAGGGCCAGCACTGGACCATCCAGTTGCTCGTCTGCGGACAGGCCACCACCGCTGGACGGGATGCCCGTCGGTGCCGAAGCAGGCGGCATGCTGTAACTGCTGTTGTTGGCAGGCGCAGTGTTGATCGGTGCCTGATTAACAGGTGCCGTATCGATCGGCGGCGCATCTACGCTGAATGGCGCCTGACTGGCAGGGGCCGAAAAGCTCTGTCCGGTATCACTGCCACCGGCACCCGGAACCATCACAACGACGCCCGAATCCTGCGGCACGGCCTGTGGCTGCTGGGCCTGGGCCGTATTTGCTCTGTTCACGCCATTGCGCGACGCCGAGACACGTTCACCGTTCGACACTTTGGAGCTCGAATCCACGACCGGAATCGAGCCGCGCTCCACGCTGGCGCAACCGTTGAGCAAAGCCAGAGCCGTTAAAGCTGGAATCCACCATTTATTCACTTCAAACCCTCATTGCTTAGTTCAACCAACCCTTGACCCAGTCCATCACCTCAGTGGCAGGTGCCGGACTGCCGCCGCATGTAGCGCCGGGCTGGGGCTCACTGCCGCGAATATACGGCATCTGGACGGCATTCGGGCAGCTCGCGTCGGAACCCTGTCCGGTCTGGGCATTGACCCACGCCTGAACGACGTTGTCCGGCATGGCCATGTCCAGAGGCAGAGGGTCGGCCTTGCGCATGAAACTGGTCCAGACCTGCAGGGCACCGGTGGCGCCGGTGAACGGCGTCTTGCCATTGTCATCGCGGCCCATCCACACCACGGCCAGCAGGTCCTGGCTGAAACCGGCGAACCAGCTGTCACGCGAGTCGTTACTGGTGCCGGTCTTGCCTGCCAGGTTCAAGGAGGCTGGCAATACGCTGTAAACCGATTTGCCCGTACCTTCGCGCATTACGCGCTGCATCGCATTCTGCACCAGATAAATGGCGCCCGGATCGAAGCGCTGTTCGATCTGGAACGGGTAGCGCTTGAGCGGCTCGCCTTCGGCAGTCAATACGCTGCGAATACCGCGCATAGGCGTGTTGAAGCCGCCACTGGCAATGGTCTGGTACATGGTGGCGACTTCCATCGGCGTCAGCCCGCCAGCACCCAGCAGCATCGAAGGATATGCTGGCCATTCACGCGTCACGCCCAGCTTCGCCAGAGTCTTGAAAACATTGGGGATGCCCAGCTCAAGACCAAGCTTGGCGGTGGACAGGTTGTAGGAATGCGCCAGCCCTTGGTACAGGAAGATGTTGCCGTGTGATTTGCGATCGTAGTTTTGCGGCTTCCAGATCTGGCCGTCCGCACCTTTGACCTGAAACAGTTCATCAGCGATCCAACTGGTCAGCGTGTACTGGCTCGGTCGTTCCAGCGCCGTAAGGTAGATGGCTGGCTTGACCAGCGAGCCAATCGGCCGCACGGCGTCAATGGCTCGGTTGAAACCTGCAAACCCGGCCTGACGACTGCCCAGCAACGCCTGCACTTCGCCGGTCTCCGGATTGGTCACGACCATGGCCGCTTCCACCTCATCCGAACCTTTACGCCCCGCCAACCGCTTGAACGTGTCGTCCATGGCCGCCTGGGATTTCATCTGCAGGATCGGATCGAAGCTGGTAAAGATCCGCAGCCCCTCTTCGGTCAAGTCTTCGTCGCGGTAGTCTTCGCGCAGTTGACGCTTGACCAGATCCAGAAAGCCCGGGAACGAGCTGTCGGCAAGCGTGCCGGTCTTGGTCACACCCAACGGCATCTTCTTGGCGGCGGCGACCACTTCGGCCGTGGCAACGCCCTGCTGTTCGAACAGATCGAGCACCAGGTTGCGGCGCTCCAGCGCCCGCTCGGGGTTACGACGCGGGTTGTAGAAGGAAGGCCCTTTGACCAGACCGACCAGCATCGCCACCTGATGGATTTTCAGCTCCGACAGCGGCTGGCTGAAGAAGTACTGACTGGCCAGCCCGAAACCATGCACCGCGCGCTGACCATCCTGGCCGACGAAAACCTCGTTGAGGTACGCCTCGAGAATTTCCTGCTTGCTGTAGTGAATCTCCAGCAGCACGGCCATCATCGCCTCGGTGAGTTTGCGCGACAGGCTGCGCTCGTTGGTCAGATAGAAGTTCTTGACCAACTGTTGCGTGAGCGTACTGCCGCCCTGGCGCATCTGCCCTTGGGAAGTATTGACCCAGAGGGCACGGGCAATGGACTTGGGCGACACACCGAAGTGATGGTAGAAGTCGCGGTCTTCCACCGCCACCAGCCCGTCAAGCAGGTAAGGCGGGGCCTGATCCAGCTTGATGAGAATCCGGTCTTCCAGGTTCTTCGGGTACAGACCGCCAATCAATAGCGGCTCGAGCCGGGCCACGGCAAGCTTGCCGCCGTTGCCTGAGGCCAGGTCGGCTACATAATCGCCGGAGAAGCGTACGCGGATCTGCTGCGCCGGGTCAGTGCCTTCGTAGAATTGGAAACCACGAGTGTTAAGGTCGACCGTGTTGCCGTTCACCGCAGCGGCGCCGGGCCCATTGGCCACGCTCTCGCGGCGGTAGCCCAGCGCATCGAGTTCGATAAGGAAGTCGTCGCGGCTCAGCTTCTGGCCTACGAACAGCTCCAGCGGACGTGCGTAGACCTTCGCAGGAATCGTCCAGCGCTTGCCGGAGAATTTTTCCTGGACGATCGCGTCCAGGTAGATGGCCAGACCGGCCAGTAGAACCAGGCCGACAATACTGAGTTTCAACGCCCAGCCCAGCCATTTGCGCAGGCTGCCGGAGGGTTGTTTTTTCGAGGGACGAGAGGTGCGGGATCGAGTCATGGGCGCGGATTATACGCACTTTGCCTGGCTTCGACAGACGCCCGAGTCGGCGGTTTGCAGCCTCGCGCCAAGCGGCCATAATGGCGGCATCGAACAGTTACATTTTTGAATCCACTCTTGAAGGATCGCCCGTGAGCCAGTCTTTGATCGCAGCCCTGCAAAATCCCGCTCTTTTCCCCCATCCGGTAGACGATTTTCAGGTAATCGAAACCCATATTTCTTGGGTATTGCTCACCGGTCCCTATGCCTACAAATTCAAGAAGCCCGCCAATTTCGGTTTTCTGGACTTCACCACGCTGGAGGCGCGCAAGCATTTCTGTAACGAAGAACTGCGCCTCAACCAGCGTCTGACCGACGATCTGTACCTTGAAGTGCTGCCAATCACAGGCTCGGTCGAAGCTCCGCAACTGGGCGGCAACGGCGAAGTGCTCGAGTACGCGCTGAAGATGCGCCAGTTCTCGCAGGCAGGTCTGCTCAGCACTCTGCAAGCCAACGGTGAATTGACGACCGGGCATATCGACGATCTGGCCACCCAGATTGCTGACTTCCACCAGCACACTCCCCGCGTGGATTCCGACACTGAATTCGGATCGCCCGACAGCGCCATGGCGCCGGTGGTGCAAAACTTTGAGCAGATTCGCCCTCTCATCAGCGAAAAATCCGACCTCACACAACTCGATGCCTTGCAAGCCTGGGCCGAATCGAGCTTCGAACGCCTTAAGCCTTTGATGGCACAACGCAAGGCTGAAGGCTTCATTCGCGAATGCCATGGCGATATTCATCTGGGTAACGCAACCCTGATCAATGGCAAGGTCGTGCTGTTCGATTGCATTGAATTCAACGAGCCGTTCCGCAAGACCGACGTTTACGCCGACATCGGCTTTCTGGCCATGGACCTTGAAGATCGCGGCCTGAAATCGCTGTCCCGACGCCTGATCAGCCAGTACCTGGAAAAGACCGGCGATTATGACGGCCTTGAGCTGCTCAACTTCTACAAGGCTTACCGGGCCATGGTTCGCGCCAAGGTCGCACTGTTCAGCCAGCCTGCCGATGCAGACGGCGTCCAGCGTGCCGCCACCCTGCGCCAGTATCGCAACTACGCCAATCTGGCGGAGAGCTACAGCGCCATTCCATCACGCTTCATGGTGATCACCCACGGTGTTTCCGCAGTCGGCAAGAGCCACGTCGCCATGCGCCTGGTCGAGTCGCTGGGTGCCATTCGTCTGCGTTCGGACGTGGAGCGCAAGCGCATGTTCTCCGATGAAAGCGCTGCGCTGTATGGAGAGCAGGCCAGCAATGCGACCTATGCCCGGCTTCACGAACTGGCGGGCACGGTCCTGCGTGCCGGTTTTGCGGTTGTGATTGATGCCACTTACCTCAAGCATGAGCAACGCCAGGCCGCCGCCAAAGTGGCGGAAACCACCGGGGTGCCCTTCCTGATTCTGGATTGTGAAGCGCCGGATGCGGTCATTGCTGGCTGGCTCGAGCAGCGTCAGGCGCAAAACACCGATCCGTCGGACGCCACCATGGACGTGATCAAGACCCAGCAGGCCAGTCGCGAGCCGCTGACCGTTGAAGAAATCGTGTACAGCAAGCACGTCGCGACCCATGAAAGCAGCGACCTGGACAGCTTGATCGATCAACTGCGTCAACGCCTGCCAGGCGCCTGAAAAGCAGGCTCAGCCGTTGGGCGGGTAGTGCTTCACGGCTGATCAATGGTGGCGATATACTGGCGCCATAAATCCAACGCAAACCACGAGGCCATCATGAGCCAGCCCAAACAGATCGACTCACCGCTTTACATGTTGCTGCGTAAAGACGACGTCGAAGGCTTCAATCAGGAGAAGCCGAAGACCGGCACTATCGATATGGCCGGCGGCGACTTTCGGGGTCTGGACCTGCGTGAACTGGACACGGCGGGCATCGACTTTACCGATGCCTACTTCCGCTCCGCCGACTTGCGCGGACTGGACTTGCGCAATACACCGATGGAAGGCGCAAGCATCGCTCACGCACAGATCTCAGGGGCATTTTTCCCGGTAGAACTGAGCGCCGATGAAATTCTCATGTCGGTCAACTTCGGTACCCGCCTGCGCTATCGCACGCGCTGAACACTGCCGAATAGCCTCATGCATCAACCGGCACGCGCAATGCGTGCCGGTCTCGCGTCTTTGAAACACCGACACGCCGCGCCAGCCCTTCCCTCAAAAGCACACCGTTTTCTATGCAGCCAGTAGACCTGACAAGAGCGGCACGTAGCTTTGATCGGCCAAAAAAAGAACTGTTGACTTAGAAATGAGAATCGTTATGATTATCACATCCGGTCGCGAGACTGGACGGTAACTGAAAGACCTTGGTTCGGACTTTCAGATTATCTCCTCATCAGGCTAATCACGGTTTTTGACCCGGCTCTTTGCCGGGTCTTTTTTTGCCTTCCAGAAATGGCGGCGCAGTGAAAGCACCGTGCAGGCCCAGCCGCGCCAGCAAGTCGTCAAGCAGACTCGACCCGCCCAACCGTACGCGCTCACTGCTTGTCCAGTGCGCCCCGAAACGCGCTTGGGCCAGTTGCATGAACAGTCTGGCCTCTTCGAATGTCCGCAGACCGCCCGCAACCTTGAAGCCGACCTGCCCACCTATGTCGGCGATACATTCGAGCATGATTCGCGCCGCTTGAGGCGTAGCGTGCCGCGCAGCCTTGCCGGTACTGGTCTTGACGAAGTCCGCTCCCGCTTCGATGGCGCAACGGCAGGCAGTGTGAATGTTTTCCGAGTCCCGCAGCTCCCCGGTTTCGAGCGTCACCGTCAGCTTGATGCGGGGATCGAGAACGGATTTACACGCCGATATCAGCTCAGTGCCTGCCTGTTGATCACCGCACAACAGCGCACCAAAGGGATAGACCACGTCGACCTCATCAGCACCGCCCATCAGCGCCGCCCGGGTTTCGGACACAGCCGACTCGATGCCCCGGCCTCCGTGCGGAAAATTGATCACCGCCACCACATTGACCTCTCGGGCCTGGAGCCGGTCCAGGGTAGTGCGTGCCAGACTTACATGACGCGGCTGAACACAGACGGCCGCAACCGCCCCGAAGGGTGTCACTGCCCGCTGGCAAACGCCGACGATGCGCTGCTCGGTGTCGTCGTGGTTGAGCGCAAAGAGCTCCATTAACGCTATGGCCTGACGTGCCAACCGTTCGTTGTCTGCGGTAATCGCGGTCATGGTCGTTCGCTCGCAAAAATGGAAGCGAAACAATATAGGAGCGCGTGCACCTGAAGCGCGGCCCCCTCCAGTCCGAGAGAAATCCCACGCCATAAAAGGAACGCTCTGACATTACCGAGTAGCGCAGTCTTGCTTTGACCAAGTCATCGTATAGCGGGCGCGATCGAACTTTACGGTAACCTCTCTCAACCCGCCGCCGTTGCAAGGGCGAGCGGACATCAGCCTTTCATCCATCTTCAGCCGACGATCAGACGCCATGGGGTTTTCTTGAGATTGCTTTGCACATCACACCATCTGCCCGAATCAGAAAGCCGAGGCTTCGAGCTGGACGGCCACCGGCTTCTGGCGGTGCGCCGAGAGGGCAGGATTTTCGTCTACACCAATCGCTGTCCGCATCGCGGTATTGCGCTGGAGTGGCAGCCGGACCGGTTTCTGGACAGCAGCGCCAGCCTGATTCAATGCGCCACCCACGGCGCGCTGTTTCTGATCGAGAATGGCGAATGTGTCGCCGGCCCTTGCGAAGGTCAGTCGCTGACTGCGGTCGCTTGCCGTGAGGACGCAAAAGGCGTCTGGGTGATGCTGCCCACAGAGGATGACGAAGACTGACTCACTCCGTCCACTGCACCTGCAAACGCCGATCAATGCGCACTTGCTCCGAATCAAGCTGCACGCCGTAAGCCAGAATCTCGACGCCCGCCTCGATGGCCTCTTTCAGCGCCAGCGCATAGGCCGGATCGATCTCCTGCGCAGGCCTGACCGATTCGATCCCGGTCAGGTTGACGCAATACAGCAGCACCGAGCGCACGCCTTCACGCGCCAGTGCCGCCAGCTCGCGCAGGTGACGCGCACCGCGCTGCGTAACAGCATCGGGAAACGCAGCCACGGTCGAGTCGTCGAAGCCCAGCGTGACACTTTTCACTTCCAGGTACAGATAACCGTCGGGGTATTGGAGCCGAAAGTCGACACGACTTTTTTCCTGGCCGTAAGCGACCTCCCGCTTTAGCGCGGTGAAGCCTGCCAGTTCGCTGATCACTCCGGCACGCAAGGCTTCCTCCACCAGCGTGTTGGCACGGCCGGTGTTGATGCAAGCGAAGCGTCCCTGTGGCGTTTCGCTGATTTCCCAGGTCCCCGGCAATTTGCGCTTGGGATCATTGGAACGACTGAACCAGACCCGCCCGCCCGGCATCATGCAATTGAGCATCGAACCGGTGTTGGGGCAATGAATGGTCATCAACTCACCGGTGTCGGTTTCGATATCGGCCAGGAAACGTTTGTAGCGAACGATCAGACGACCCTGTTCAAGCTCAGGCGAAAACCGCATCAGACGCTCCAGGCGCGCAGGCCGCGCCCGATTCGCTCGACGGCCTCCTGCAGCCTTGGCAGGCTTTGCGTGTAGGCGAAGCGCACGTGGTGCCCGGCCTGATGACGGCCAAAGTCCAGCCCCGGCGTGAACGCGACATGTTCGGTTTCCAGGAAGTGTCTACAGAACGTGAAGGCGTCGCCACCAAACGCACTGATGTCGGCGTACAGGTAGAAGGCTCCTTCCGGCTCCACGGCAATGCCGAACCCCAGTTCGCGCAATGCTGGCAGGAGAAAATCCCGGCGAAGGCCGAATTCGGCGCGGCGCTGCTCGAGAATCTCCAGCGTCTGCGGTTCGAAACAGGCGAGCGCGGCATGTTGCGCCATGCTCGGTGCGCTGATGTAGAGGTTCTGCGCCAGCTTTTCCAGATCGGCGACAGCCTCTTCAGGAGCGACCAGCCAGCCCAGGCGCCAACCGGTCATGCCAAAATATTTTGAAAAACTGTTGAGCACGAACGCGTCGTTATCGACTTCCAGCACGCTGCTTGCGTCCACACCATACGTCAGGCCGTGGTAGATCTCGTCCACCACCAGATGACCATTGCGCGCTTTCAGACTTTGCGAAAGGGCCGCCAGTTCGTCACGATGCAGCAATGTCCCAGTCGGGTTGGCAGGCGAGGCCACCAACGCACCAACGCTGTTTTCATTCCAGTATTCGCTGACCCGCTCAGGCGTCAGTTGATATCGCTCTTGCGGACCAACCGGCACCAGTTGCGCGCTGCCTTCGATCAACCGCAGAAAATGCCGATTGCACGGGTAGCCAGGGTCGGCCAGCAACCAGTGTTTGCCCGGATCGACCAGCAGACTGCTGGCCAGCAGCAATGCGCCCGAGCCGCCCGGTGTAACCAGAATGCGCTGCGGATCGACACTGACCCCATAACGCCGAGCGTAAAAGCCGGCAATGGCCTCACGCAATTGCGGCAGGCCACGCGCTGCGGTATAGCGCGTCTTGCCATCCGCCAGCGCGGCCTGCCCGGCAGCGATGATGGGAGCGGCAGTCGTAAAGTCCGGCTCGCCTATTTCCAGGTGTATGACGTCGTGGCCGGCCGCCTGCAGTTCATTGGCACGTGCCAGCAGCGCCATGACATGAAAGGGTTCGATGTCGCGACTGCGCGCACTATAAGGCTGGGCCATGGGTCTTCCTTTATGGCGAAAACGTCTGGAAACATGATTGTCATGACTGAGGGGCACGATTCTACCCAACCCTGTAACGGCAGTGCGCTAAATGATCGGGCGGGACGTGCTGACAAATTCAAGCGAAAAGAAAGCTACGACGGCAGGCAAAGGCTAGAGTTCATTTAAGGCAGACGCCGTTTCACTGCGGTCCACGCCAACAACCTGACTGCATCGTCATGCTCGACAACCGGGAGTAGCGCACTCCGATTTGATCTGGTAAGTTCGCCCGCTTGCAGCTGCAGGGCCGACGGGTGTCGGTGATGGAACAATCCTGCGCAATAGATTAGAAGAGTGAGAGGCGGTCCATACATGCCCACCCCAGAAAAGCAACAGAACCATCTAATCAGCGGCTTTTCACCCTACGTGCCAACGCAGGGCGAAGAGTACATGAGCGAGCCTATGCGCGCGCACTTCACCAAGATCCTGAACAAGTGGAAGCAGGACTTGATGCAAGAGGTCGACCGAACGGTAGACCACATGAAGGACGAAGCTGCCAACTTCCCTGACCCGGCGGACCGTGCCAGCCAGGAAGAAGAATTCAGCCTGGAACTTCGCGCCCGTGATCGCGAACGCAAACTGATCAAAAAGATCGACAAGACGCTGCAGCTCATCCTCGATGAGGAATATGGCTGGTGCGAATCCTGCGGCGTGGAGATCGGCATCCGCCGCCTCGAAGCCCGACCGACCGCCGATCTGTGCATCGACTGCAAGACACTGGCGGAAATCAAGGAGAAACAGGTCGGTAAATGACCTGTCGGGACCTGCCTTCAACGAAAAAGACGCTGCGGCGTCTTTTTTGCTGCCTGGTCGCAGGCCATGCCGCAGCAGTGCCTTGATCGCCCAACCTTCGCGCCGGTAACATCCGGCCCATGAAAAAATCTGCCTACATAGGTCGCTTTGCGCCAACCCCCAGCGGTTATCTGCACTTCGGCTCGCTGATTGCGGCGCTGGCCTCCTACCTCGACGCGCGAGCAGCGGGCGGACAGTGGCTGATGCGCATGGAAGACCTCGATCCGCCTCGCGAAGTGCCCGGCGCGCAAACAGCAATTCTCGAAACGCTGGAGCGCTACGGTTTCGAGTGGGACGGTGAGTTGGTCCGGCAAAGCGAGCGGCACGACGCCTACGCTGCGGTGCTCGATCGCTGGTTCAGTCACGGACTGGCCTATGCCTGCACCTGTTCGCGCAAACAGCTCGAAGATCATCAGGGCGTGTACCCGGGCTTTTGCCGCAACGCCGGGCACTCGCCGGAGAATGCCGCCATACGGATTCGCGTGCCGGAGCTGGAGTATCGGTTCGAGGACCGGGTACAGGGCACGTTCCGCATGCACCTGGGCAACGAAAGTGGCGACTTCGTGATCCGTCGACGCGACGGTCTTTACGCCTATCAACTGGCGGTTGTCGTTGATGACGCCTGGCAGGGCGTGACCGACATCGTGCGCGGTGCCGATCTGCTGGACTCGACCCCTCGCCACCTGTATCTGCAAGAACTGCTGGGCCTGCCACAGCCACGTTATCTGCATGTGCCGCTGATCACCCAGCCAGACGGTCACAAACTCGGCAAGTCCTCCCGCTCCCCGCCGCTGCCCGCCGATCAGGCAACACCCCTGCTGTTGCGGGCGTTGCGGGCGTTGAACCAGCCGACCGACACCCATCTGTCCTACGGCACGCCGCAGGAAGTGCTGGCCTGGGCTGTGCGGCACTGGGACGCCGACCTGATCCCGAAGCTGCGCACGATCGAAGAAGCCCGGATAGACTGAGCCAGAGCGGTCGCCGAAAACTACTGCTTAAGGATAGTTGCAGGTTATCCGCCATCCGTTACCATGCCGCTCCTCATCTACCGGCGCAGGGAGACCAGATGTACATATACCGGTTGGTTTTGCTTCTGGTGGTAGGTATTTACCTTTTTTCTCCGGCCATCATGGACTGGTGGATCGACGCGACCGGCGCCTGGTACAGGCCTTACATGCTGTGGCTGATCCTGATCGTGGTGACGTTCATCCTGCAGAGCCAGCGAGATGCCGATGAGCTTTAGCCTGACGCAGATGCTGTTGGTGAGCGCCGGTTATCTGCTGGTGCTGTTTGGTGTGGCATGGGTCAGCGAACGTGGTCTGATCCCCCGTGCGATCATTCGCCATCCACTGACTTACACCTTGTCGCTGGGCGTATATGCCAGCGCCTGGGCATTTTACGGCACCGTAGGCCTGGCCTATCAATACGGTTATGGCTTTCTGTCCAGCTACCTCGGTGTCTCCGGGGCGTTTCTGCTGGCGCCGGTGCTGCTTTATCCGATCCTGAAAATCACCCGCACCTATCAGCTCTCATCGCTGGCCGACCTGTTTGCGTTCCGGTTTCGCAGTACCTGGGCGGGCGCGCTGACCACCGTATTCATGCTGATCGGCGTGCTGCCGTTGCTGGCCTTGCAGATTCAGGCGGTGGCCGACTCCATTGGCATCCTGACCCGCGAGCCGGTACAGGACCGGGTTGCAGTGGCTTTCTGCGCAATCATCATGCTGTTCACGATCTTCTTCGGTTCTCGTCATATCGCCACCCGCGAGAAACATGAAGGGCTGGTGTTCGCGATTGCCTTCGAGTCGCTGATCAAATTGATCGCTCTGGGCGGCGTCGGCCTGTACGCCTTGTACGGGGTGTTCGACGGGCCTCAGCAACTGGAGCTGTGGTTGCTGCAAAACCAGACCGCCCTCGCCTCACTGCACACGCCGCTGCAGGAAGGTCCGTGGCGCACGTTGCTGCTGGTGTTCTTCGCCTCGGCCATCGTCATGCCGCACATGTACCACATGACGTTCACCGAAAACCTCAATCCGCGCTCGCTGGTCAGCGCCAGTTGGGGGCTGCCGCTGTTCCTGTTGCTGATCAGCCTGGCCGTCCCCCTGATTCTCTGGGCCGGCCTCAAGCTCGGCGCCACGACCAGCCCGGAATATTTCACGCTGGGCATCGGTCTTGCCGCCAACAGCCCGGCGCTGGCCTTGCTGGGCTACATTGGCGGGCTGTCGGCGGCCAGCGGACTGATCATCGTGACCACCCTGGCGCTGTCGGGTATGGCGCTCAACCATCTGGTGCTGCCGCTCTATCAACCTCCGGCCGAGGGCAATATCTATCGCTGGTTGAAGTGGACGCGGCGCGGGCTGATCGTGGCGATCATTGCCGCCGGTTACGGCTTCTATCTGATGCTGGGGGCCCAGCAGGATCTGGCCAATCTGGGCATCGTGGCGTTCGTTGCAACCCTTCAGTTCCTGCCGGGCGTGCTGTCGGTGCTGTATTGGCCGACGGCCAACCGACGCGGCTTCATTGCCGGACTGCTGGCCGGCATTGCGGTGTGGGTGGTCAGCATGCTGTTGCCGCTGATCAGCAACCTGCAGGGCTTCTACATTCCACTGCTGAACATGATCTACGTAATGGACGACACTAGCTGGCACATGGCGGCAATCGCGTCGCTGGCCGCCAACGTGCTGCTGTTCACCCTGGTGTCACTGTTCACCAACGCCAGCGCCGAAGAAGTCAGCGCTGCCGAGGCGTGCGCCGTGGACAACGTGCGCAGGCCGCAGCGCCGGGAACTGCATGCCGTCTCGCCACAGGAGTTCGCCACGCAACTGGCCAAACCGCTGGGCGCGAAGGCGGCACAGAAAGAGGTCGAACAGGCGCTGCGCGATCTGTACCTGCCGTTCGACGAGCGCAGGCCCTATGCCTTGCGCCGCTTGCGTGACCGGATCGAGGCCAACCTGTCCGGTCTGATGGGTCCCAGTGTCGCTCAGGACATGGTCGAAACCTTCCTGCCGTATAAATCGGGCAGCGAGAAGTACGTCACCGAAGACATCCACTTTATCGAAAGCCGCCTTGAAGATTACCACTCGCGCCTGACCGGACTGGCTGCCGAACTCGACGCCCTGCGTCGCTATCACCGCCAGACCCTCCAGGAACTGCCGATGGGCGTGTGCTCGCTGGCCGAAGATCAGGAAATCCTGATGTGGAACCGCGCCATGGAAGAACTGACTGGCATCGTCGCACAACGAGTCGTCGGTTCACGCCTGGAAACCATTGCCGAGCCGTGGAAAGGGCTGCTGACCGGATTCATCAGTGTCCCTGACGAGCACTTGCACAAACAGCGCCTGGGCCTGGACGGGCAGACTCGCTGGCTCAACCTGCACAAGGCGGCAATCAACGAACCGCTCGCGCCCGGCAACAGCGGTCTGGTGCTGCTGGTCGAAGACCTGACCGACACCCAGATGCTCGAAGACAAACTGGTCCACTCTGAACGGCTGGCCAGCATCGGTCGGCTGGCGGCGGGCGTGGCCCATGAAATCGGCAACCCGATCACCGGCATCGCCTGCCTCGCGCAGAACCTTCGTGAGGAGCGCGAAGAAGACGACGAACTGAAGGAGATCAGCAGTCAGATTCTTGAACAGACCAAGCGCGTGTCGCGTATCGTGCAATCGCTGATGAGCTTCGCTCACGCCGGTGCTCACCAGCACAGCGACGAAGCCGTCTGTCTGGCCGAAGTGGCGCAGGACGCAATCGGTCTGCTGGCACTGAACCGACGCAACTTCGAAGTCCAGTTCTACAATCTGTGCAACCCCGAGCATTGGGTCGATGGCGATCCGCAACGGCTGGCGCAAGTGCTGATCAACCTGCTGTCCAACGCACGCGACGCTTCGCCCGCGGGCAGCGCCGTCAGGGTCAAGAGCGAAGCTTCCGAACACACTGTGGACTTGATCGTCGAAGACGAAGGCAGTGGAATTTCCAAAGCAATCATGGACCGATTGTTCGAGCCATTCTTCACCACCAAGGACCCCGGTGAAGGAACAGGACTGGGCCTTGCGCTGGTCTATTCCATCGTTGAAGAGCATTATGGACAAATCACCATCGACAGCCCGGCCGACCCCGAGCACCAGCGTGGTACCCGTATCCGGGTGACTCTGCCACGCCATGTCGACGCGACGTCCACCGCGAACTGAGACCGTCGAGAGAACTGAATCAATGCCGCATATTTTGATCGTCGAAGACGAAACGATTATCCGCTCAGCCCTGCGTCGCCTGCTTGAACGCAATCAGTATGAAGTCAGTGAAGCGGGCTCCGTTCAGGAGGCTCAGGAACGTTTCAGCATCCCGTCGTTTGACCTGATCGTCAGCGACCTGCGACTGCCAGGAGCACCCGGTACCGAACTGATCAAGCTGGGCGAAGGCAAACCGGTGCTGATCATGACCAGTTACGCCAGCCTGCGCTCGGCGGTCGACTCAATGAAGATGGGCGCGGTGGACTACATTGCCAAGCCGTTCGATCATGATGAAATGCTGCAGGCAGTTTCCCGTATTTTGCGCGACCGTCAGACGGTCAGCAGCCTGCAGGCCGAACGCAGCGCCATGGGCAAGGTCAGCAGTCCCGAAAAAGGGGACGCGCCGAACAACAACGGCGAGATCGGAATCATTGGCTCCTGCCCGCCCATGCTGGACCTGTACAGCAAGATCCGCAAAGTCGCGCCCACCGATTCCAATGTGCTGATCCAGGGCGAATCCGGCACGGGCAAAGAGCTCGTGGCTCGCGCTCTGCACAACCTGTCGCGCCGCGCCAAGGCGCCGATGATTTCGGTCAACTGTGCGGCCATCCCGGAATCGCTGATCGAATCCGAACTGTTCGGTCACGAGAAAGGCGCGTTTACCGGTGCCAGCGCAGGACGCGCGGGGCTGGTCGAAGCGGCGGACGGCGGCACGCTGTTCCTCGACGAGATCGGCGAGTTGCCTCTGGAAGCGCAGGCGCGTCTGTTACGTGTCTTGCAGGAAGGCGAGATTCGCCGCGTGGGTTCGGTGCAGTCGCAAAAGGTCGACGTCAGGCTGATCGCGGCCACTCACCGAGACCTGAAGACGCTTGCCAAGAACGGCGAATTCCGCGAAGACCTTTTCTACCGTCTGCACGTCATCGCCCTCAAGTTGCCGGCGTTGCGCGAACGCGGCAGTGACGTGCTGGAAATCGCCCATGCGTTTCTGGCCCGTCAGAGCGCCAAGATTGGCCGAACTGACCTGAAGTTCGCCCCTGACGCCGAGCAGGCGATTCGTCACTACAGTTGGCCGGGTAACGTACGCGAGCTGGAAAATGCCGTCGAGCGCTCGGTGATCCTGTGTGAAAATCCGGAGATCACGGCTGACCTGCTGGGCATCGACATCGAGCTGGATGGCTTGGCAGACGACGAATACATGGGGCTTGCGCCGCTTTCGGGTACCTCGACATCGGGTAACACTGAACCGTCCGAGGACCTGTCTCTGGAAGACTACTTTCAGCATTTCGTTCTGGAGCATCAGGACCACATGACCGAAACCGAGCTGGCCCGCAAACTCGGGGTCAGCCGCAAGTGTCTGTGGGAACGTCGCCAGCGCCTGGGGATCCCCCGTCGCAAAGGTGTGGCCAACGAGACCTGAAGTCATGCGCAAGGCTCTGGCGCGCGGTGCACAGGGCGGCGCGCAAACTGTTACCTTGGTCATCTGACGTAACAAAAGCCGGGGCTTACGGTAACGTAGTTCCGGTTTTTTTATGCCTGCCTGAATGACCAGCAGCGCGCAAAGCCCCGGTTTCCGGGGATTTCCAAAAGTTGGCACAGGTCCTGCTATATCTCTGGTACAAGAAGAACAACAAGCAGTACGACACCTATAACAAGAACAACACGAATCGACTCACGCATAACAAGAACAACACGGCGGAGGCGCAGCTAACTGATTCTTTTGGAGAGGAGTTGTATTTGGGGCTTGCCCCGCAACCAGGCCGAGAACAACAAAAACTACCCTTAGGTAGAGCCTGAACTGGTTGGATCGAATGATCATTGCAACGCAGCGACCAAAGCAATCCGTTTGCTCTTGACTCCCGATTGGGAGGTTTCACAGACGAAAGTCTCGTGAATGGGCACTCAACAAAAACAAGAAGCCCTGACAGAAAACAATAATAAAGAGCACGCACTTTGGGGGAGCTTCGGCTCCCCCAGTAGCTTGCAGCGCAAAACCGGCCCGCACTTTGCCCCTTCCGCGACAGCTTCCTACACCATCCCTCGACTAAATGCTAGAATCCCCGCCCATCATGCGGTCATTCCACGTTTTTGGCCGAATATTCCTTCAAACAGTGCATCCCATGCTGAAGAAGCTGTTCCAGTCATTTCGTTCTCCACTGCGCAAGCCGCAGCAACACACGCGCACCACGCCTGAAGTGCTCAATAGCAGCCAGCATTCGCTGCAGCGCACCCAATTCAGCCGCTATGCCGTCAATATCGTCGAGCGCTTGCAGAACGCAGGCTACCAGGCCTATCTGGTCGGTGGCTGCGTACGCGACATGATGCTCAATATCACGCCCAAGGACTTCGACGTCGCCACCAGCGCCACGCCGGAACAGGTGCGTGCAGAATTTCGCAATGCCCGCATCATCGGTCGCCGGTTCAAGCTGGTGCACATCCACTTCGGCCGGGAAATCATCGAAGTGGCGACGTTTCGCGCCAACCACCCACAGGATGATGAGGAAGAAGACAGCAATCAGTCCTCGCGCAATGAAAGCGGCCGCATCCTGCGCGATAACGTTTACGGCACCCTTGAAGAGGACGCCCAGCGTCGCGACTTCACGATCAATGCCCTGTACTACGACCCGGTTACCGAGCGGGTGCTGGATTACGCCAACGGCGTGCACGACATCCGCAATCGCCTGATCCGTCTGATTGGCGATCCCGAGCAGCGTTACAAGGAAGACCCTGTGCGCATGCTGCGTGCCGTACGCTTCGCCGCCAAGCTGGATTTCGGCATCGAAAAGCACAGCGCCCTGCCGATCCGGCCGCTGGCCGCCATGTTGCGCGATATTCCGTCGGCGCGCCTCTTCGAAGAAGTGCTCAAGCTGTTCCTTTCCGGCCACGCCGCGCCGACATTCGAGATGCTGGTGGACCTGGAGCTGTTCGATCCCCTGTTCCCGGCCAGCGCCAAGGCGCTGGAGTACAACCCGACCTACACCCACACGCTGATCAGCAACGCACTGATCAACACCGACCTGCGCATCAAACAGAACAAACCGGTGACGCCAGCGTTCCTGTTTGCCGCGCTGCTCTGGCCTGCTCTGCCTGCCAAAGTGCTGCGTGCCCAGGAACGTGGCATGCCACCGATCGCTGCCATGCAGGAAGCGGCTCACGAGCTGATCATCGAGCAGTGCCAGCGCATCGCCATTCCAAAGCGCTTCACCCTGCCCATCCGCGAGATCTGGGACATGCAGGAACGTCTGCCGCGCCGTTCCGGCAAGCGCGCAGACATGCTGCTCGACAACTCGCGCTTCCGCGCCGGTTACGACTTCCTGTTGCTGCGTGAAACAGCGGGCGAACAGACCGATGGTCTGGGCCAGTGGTGGACCGATTATCAGGAATGCAACGAAAGCGAACGCCGCGACATGATTCGCGACCTGAGCGGCAAGCCGGAAGCTGCCGGTGCCGCCCCGCGCAAACGCCGTCGCAACAGCGGCGCGAAACGCAAGCGCAGCGGCGGTGCCGAAGCGACCGGTGGTGAGTGACGCGCGGTGAGCACTGAACGCGTCTATATCGGCCTGGGCAGCAACCTCGCCGACCCGGCCGAGCAATTGCGCAGCGCACTCAAAGCGCTTGGGCAATTGCCCGGTTGCCGGTTGGCGGGTGTCTCATCGTTTTATGTCAGTGACTCGCTACTGCCCGGTCAGCCGCGCTTCACCAACGCGGTTGCGGCGCTGGACACCTCCCTCACGCCACTGGTGTTGCTTGACGCCTTGCAGTCCATCGAACTGGATCAGGGCCGAGAGCGCCATGAGCGCTGGGGCCCGCGCACACTGGACCTGGATATCCTGCTGTTCGGCGATCACCTGATCGACGACGCACGCCTCAAGGTGCCGCATTACCACATGCAGGCGAGGCCGTTCGTGCTCTACCCGCTGGCCGAACTGGCACCCGGCCTGACCTTGGCTGACGGGCGCGAATTGAGTCGTTTGTTGAACGATTGCCCGTTCGTGGGCCTGGAACGTTTACCCGCACAGGGCTGATGCCAGACGACCAGCCGTTACCGAGGTTGTAACCGTTGCAGCAAACGGGTAACACCTGCAATTGACTTCATGCCCCCTCCTCACGAAGATAGGCCTCCCGCCGCCACCCCCGTGGTGAACGGGCGCGAAACAGGCCTTTGCAAAACACCGCGACACGACGGTGTGCCTGCTTTTCCAGGATGACTCTCACGCGCTGAGTCCCGCCGTTTTCAGCGCCTGATGGAGGACTTTACATGCCGAACATAACCGTTACGTCGTTGCTGGGTATGAAACAGAAAGGTGAAAAGATCACCATGCTGACCTGCTACGACGCGACCTTCGCCCACGCTGCCAGTCAGGCGGGCGTCGAAGTGCTGCTGATAGGCGACTCGCTGGGCATGGTCCTGCAGGGTCACGACAGCACCCTGCCGGTGACCACAGCGGAGATGGCCTACCACGTGGCCTGTGTCAAACGCGGGAACCAGGGCGCACTGATTCTCGCCGACCTGCCGTTCATGGCCAACGCCACGCTGGATCAGACCTTCATCAACAGCACCACGCTCATGCAGGCCGGCGCGCACATGGTCAAGGTCGAGGGCGCCGCCTGGCTGGCCGAGTCGATCAGACTGCTGGCAGAGCGTGGCATTCCGGTCTGCGCACACATGGGCCTGACGCCGCAGTCGGTCAATGTGCTGGGCGGTTACAAGGTCCAGGGTCGCCTCGAGGCACAGGCTCGCCAGATGCGCGCCGATGCCATCACGCTGGAGCAGGCCGGCGCGGCAATGATCCTGCTCGAATGCGTGCCGAGCGAACTGGCTGAAGAAATCACCCACGCGGTGAAGATCCCGGTGATCGGCATCGGCGCAGGCAGCGCCACCGACGGTCAGGTTCTGGTGCTGCACGACATGCTCGGCCTTTCCATCACAGGTCGCGTTCCCAAGTTCGTGAAGAACTTCATGGTCGGCCAGCCTGACATCCAGTCGGCAATCAAGGCGTATGTCACCGCCGTCAAAGACGTCAGCTTTCCCGCTCTCGAACACGGATTCTCGGCATGATCACAGTGACAACCGTTTCGCAACTGCGCACAGCCGTTACTCAGGCACGTCGCGAAGGCAAGCGCATCGGCCTGACCCCGACCATGGGCAACCTGCACAGCGGCCATGCGGCGCTGGTCACCAAAGCCACCCAGTGCGCGGATTTCGTGGTCGCCACCATCTTCGTCAACCCGTTGCAGTTCGGTGCCAACGAAGACCTGGCCACCTATCCGCGCACGCTGGCGGCGGACCAGGAGAAGCTGCTTCAAGCGGGCTGTGACCTGCTCTTTACGCCCACTGTGGAGGAGATGTATCCCAACGGCATGAACGGACAGACGCTGGTCAGCGTGCCGCTCGTTTCGCAAGGTTTGTGTGGCGCCAGCCGTCCCGGCCATTTCGACGGCGTTGCCACGGTCGTCAGCAAGCTGTTCAACATGGTGCAGCCTGACGTAGCGGTATTCGGCGAAAAGGACTTTCAACAACTGGCGGTGATTCGCGCAATGGTTCGCGACCTGAACATGCCGATCCAGATCATTGGCGAACCGACCGTTCGGGCCGACGATGGCCTGGCGCTGTCATCGCGCAATGGCTATCTGGATGAACAACAACGCGCGGCGGCACCTGCGCTGTACCGCGTGCTGCGCCAGACAGCCGATGCCATTCAGGCAGGCGCGCAAGACTTCGACAGCCTGTTGTTGCAAAGCAGGCAGGAACTGGAAGCCGCAAACTTTCGCATCGATTACCTCGAGATACGCGAGGCCAACAGCCTGCAACCGGCCACCGTTCAGGACCACGACCTGGTGGTCATCGCGGCCGCGTTCATGGGCAAGACCCGACTGATCGACAATCTGCACCTGATCAAGGAATAACAACAAGATGCACACCGTGATGCTCAAAGCCAAACTGCACCGCGCCGAAGTTACCCACGCGGTACTCGACTACGAAGGCTCTTGCGCCATCGATGGCGAATGGCTGGACCTGTCGGGTATTCGTGAGTACGAACAGATCCAGATCTACAACATCGACAACGGCGAGCGCTTCACCACTTACGCCATCCGTGGCGAAGAGGGTTCGCGCATGATTTCGGTGAACGGCGCGGCCGCACACAAAGCCAAAGTCGGCGACCGGGTGATCATCTGCGCCTATGCTCATTACACCGAGGCCGAGCTGGTCAATTTCAAGCCGCGCATGCTGTACATGTCGCCCGGCAATGAACTTAGCCACACCAGCAATGCCATACCGGTACAGTTTGCATAACTGAACGCCGACAGCATTCGAGCGAAAAGCCCGGTCATTTTGTGTGAAATAGTACCGGGCGCAGGTACGGCGAAGCGCAGACAAATAGGTACGCGAGGGGTAGTCTGGCTGACGTGGCCCATGAGTCAGTTCGCGACCTCGCTTCAAGACAGTCTGAAAAAGCCCAAAGACAGATCCAGTTAAGGAAACCCGCAGCGATGGCGTACTACCGCACTCCTTCCGATGTGACCGCTCTGCCCGCCTGGCAGGCGTTGAGTCAACACCGCAAAGCCATGCAGGATTTCAGCATGCGCGAGGCGTTTACTGCAGATCCACAGCGCTTCAACGAATTCACCCTCAGCAGTGCCGGCCTGTTTCTCGATTACTCGAAAAACCTGATCACTGCCGAAACACGCGACCTGCTGGTAAGCCTGGCCAACGAAGTGGGCCTGAAAGACGCGATCAAGGCGCAGTATGACGGTGAGCTGGTCAACGCTTCCGAAGGCCGTCCTGCGCTGCATACAGCGCTGCGTCGCCCGGTGGGTGACAAGCTCAAGGTCAACGGCGTCGATGTGATTCCGGACGTGCATCGCGTTCTGAACCAGATGACCGAGCTGGTCGGACGCATTCACGACGGCCTGTGGCGTGGCTACACCGAGAAGCCGATCACCGACGTGGTCAATATCGGCATCGGTGGCTCCTTCCTGGGTCCCGAGCTGGTCTCCGAAGCCTTGGTCGCCTACGCCCACAAAGGCGTGCGTTGCCATTATCTGGCGAACATCGACGGCAGTGAATTCCACGAACTGTCGATGAAAATTCGCGCCGAGACCACGCTGTTCATCGTCTCGTCGAAATCCTTCAATACACTCGAAACGTTGAAGAACGCCCAGGCTGCACGCGCCTGGTACCTGGCGCAGGGCGGCTCCGAAGCGGAACTGCATCGCCACTTCATCGCCGTTTCCAGCAACAATGCGGCGGCCGTGGCGTTCGGAATCCGCGAAGAAAACATTTTCCCGATGTGGGACTGGGTCGGCGGGCGTTACTCGCTGTGGTCGGCGATCGGTCTGCCTATCGCGCTGGCCATCGGCATGTCCAACTTCAAGGAACTGCTGTCCGGCGCCTACACCATGGACCAGCACTTCCAGAGCGCGCCGTTCGAGAAGAACATGCCAGTGCTGCTGGCCCTGCTGGGCGTCTGGTACGGTAACTTCTGGGATGCCCAGAGCCACGCGATCCTGCCGTATGACCATTACCTGCGCAATATCACCAAGCACTTGCAGCAGCTGGACATGGAATCCAACGGCAAGAGCGTTCGCCAGGACGGTACACCGGTCGCCACCGATACCGGTCCCGTCATCTGGGGCGGCGTGGGTGCCAACGGTCAGCACGCATATCACCAGTTGCTGCATCAAGGCACCCAGATGATCCCGGCCGACTTCATCGTGCCGATCGTCAGCTTCAACCCGGTCTCCGACCACCATCAGTGGCTGTACGCCAACTGCCTGTCGCAGAGCCAGGCCCTGATGATGGGCAAGACCCGCGCCGAGGCCGAAGCCGAGCTGCGCGAGAAAGGCATGGCCGAAGACGAGGTGCAGAAACTCGCGCCGCACAAGGTCATTCCCGGCAATCGTCCGAGCAACACGCTGGTGGTCGAACGCATCAGCCCGCGTCGCCTTGGCGCGCTGGTCGCTATGTATGAGCACAAAGTGTTCGTGCAAAGCGTGGTCTGGGGCACCAATGCCTTCGACCAATGGGGCGTCGAACTGGGCAAGGAAATGGGCAAGGCGGTGTACCAGCGTCTGACCGGTGGCACTGAAGAGCCGGCCGATGATGCGTCCACCCAAGGCCTGATCAACTATTTCCGCGGCCGTCACCGCGGCTGATGCGTTGATCTGGAATGATCATGCCCGTGCTGTGCGCGGGCATGTGTCGTTCAGGACGCTGCGCCACACCTCTAGAAGTGGACGCGGAGCGTCTCAGGCGCCATTTCCAGGTGACGCATGAGAAGCGGCCAGACAGCCACACACATTGAACCCCTCTCCCCGCGCATGACTCCCATTTCTGTGGATCACAGAATAAGGAAGCCGTCATGTTCGATATCAGCGCTTTCCCCAATGCCATTGCCGTGTGCAAAGCGGCGCAGCTCAGTGCCGACGACTATCAGCGTCTGTACCGCCAATCCGTCGATCACCCTGATGCATTCTGGGCCGAGCAGGCTCACCTCTTTCTCGACTGGTCTTCGCCCTGGAGCGAGGTGCACACCGCTGATCTTTCCAGCGCAAAGGCGACCTGGTTCAAGGACGGCAAGCTCAACGTCAGCCACAACTGCATTGATCGCCACCTGAAAGACCACGCCGATAAGATCGCCATTATCTGGGAGGGCGACGATCCTTCCGAGTCGGCGGAAATTACCTACAAAAAGCTGCATCATCATGTCGCCCGTCTGGCGAACGTGCTGAAGCTGCGTGGCGTCAAGAAAGGCGACCGCGTGTGCATTTACATGCCAATGATCCCCGAGGCGGCCTATGCGATGCTGGCCTGCGCCCGAATCGGCGCGGTGCATTCAGTGGTGTTCGGTGGTTTCTCACCCGACGCGCTGCGCGACCGGATTCTGGACGCAGACTGCCGCACCGTGATCACCGCTGATGAAGGGGTTCGTGGCGGGAAATACATTGCGCTCAAAGCGAATGTCGACAAGGCGCTGCAAAGCTGTCCGTCGGTCAGCACCGTGCTGGTCGTGGAGCGCACGCGGGGGGACGTCGAGTGGGTCAAAGGCCGCGACCTCTGGTATCACGAAGCGATTCACGAGGCTGGCGACGACTGCCCGCCGGAGCCCATGGACGCCGAAGATCCGCTGTTCATTCTTTATACCTCCGGCAGCACCGGCAAACCCAAAGGGGTGATGCACACCACTGGTGGCTACTTGCTGTACGCGGCCATGACCCACAAGTACGTGTTCGATTACCGGGACGGCGAGGTGTTTTGGTGCACGGCGGATGTCGGCTGGGTCACCGGACACAGCTATATCGTCTACGGACCGCTGGCCAACGGCGCGACCACTTTGATGTTCGAAGGCGTCCCCAACTATCCGGACGCGTCACGCTTCTGGCAGGTCATCGACAAGCATCACGTCAATATTTTCTACACCGCGCCCACTGCGTTGCGCGCGTTGATGCGTGAAGGGCCTGGACCGCTACAGGCATCGTCCCGCGAAAGCCTGCGATTACTGGGCAGCGTGGGCGAACCCATTAACCCGGAGGCCTGGGAATGGTATTTCCACCAGGTCGGCAAAGAGCGCTGCCCGATCGTCGACACCTGGTGGCAGACCGAAACCGGCGGCATCATGCTCACACCGCTCATCGGTGCCGGACAGGTCAAACCTGGCTGTGCAACGTCCCCGCTGTTCGGGGTGCAGCCGGTGTTACTGGATGAACAGGGCAAGGAACTCGACGGCCCCGGCAGCGGCCTGCTGGCGATCAAGGCCAGTTGGCCGGGGCAGATTCGCAGCGTATATGGCGATCCGCAGCGCATGATCGACACCTACTTCAAACCTTACCCCGGTTACTATTTCACCGGCGACGGCGCTCGACGTGACGCAGATGGCGATTACTGGATCACTGGCCGCGTCGACGATGTGATCAACGTCTCCGGTCACCGCATCGGCACGGCCGAGGTGGAAAGCGCGCTGGTGCTGCACGACAATATCGCCGAAGCTGCGGTGGTGGGCTATCCGCACGACGTCAAGGGCATGGGCATCTACGCATTCGTCACGCCGATCAACGGAGTCGAGCCCGGTGATGCCTTGAAAAAGGAGTTGCTCAGTCACGTCAGCCAGGAAATCGGCAGCTTCGCCGAGCCGGACCACATCCAGTGGGCATCGGCTCTGCCGAAAACCCGTTCGGGCAAGATCATGCGTCGCATCCTGCGCAAGATCGCCTGCAACGAACTCGACAGTCTGGGCGACACGTCAACCCTGGCCGACCCTGGCGTAGTGGATGATCTGATCGACAAACGCTTGAATCGTTGAAGCTGACAGGGCATGGTCAGCGCCGCGTTCGTAGTCGCCTGCATGAGGGAACATGGAATTCATTCGTCGTCGTATCGAAACGCAGGTCATCAGTCTCACTGGCCTGTCACTGGGCCAGTTGGACCTGGAAAACCCCAAGGGTGATCCAGGTCTGTTCGGTCCGCAGGCTGTCTGCTGGAGCGTGCACAGTGATTTCACCAGCATGCTGGTCGGCGGCATCAGTGCGCTGATGCTGCAGGCGCTGCATCCGCTGGCACTGGCGGGGATCTGGGATCACTCCAACTTTCGCGACGATATGCTCGGGCGGCTGCGACGCACCGGGCAGTTTCTGTCCGGCACGACCTTCGGCTCGACTCAGGACGCCAACTGGCTGATCGACAAGGTACGCACCATCCACTTGCAGGTCACCGGCACCGCACCAGACGGCCGCCCTTATGCCGCAAGCGACCCGGACCTGCTGACCTGGGTGCACGTGGCAGAAGTCAGCAGCTTCATGGCGGCGCACCTGCGTTACCTGAATCCGCAGCTTTCCCCGGCTGATCAAGACACCTACTACGCTGAGACGGCGCAGGTCGCCGAACGGCTTGGTGCACGTGACGTCCCCCAGTCACGTGCAGCCATTGCCGACTATCTCGACAACGTCCGCCCTCAACTGGTCTGCGATGCCCGAAGCCGCGAAGTGCTGCGTCTGCTGCTCGATGCACCCGCGCCCAACTGGCTGGCGAAGCCCTTCGGTGTGCTGATGATGCAGGCTGGCATCGAGCTACTGCCGACCTGGGCGAGCGACATGCTCGATGTGCCTCAAGGCCCCGCGAAACGCACATTGATCCATATGGGCGTGAACAGCTGCGCGCCGATCTTGCGCTGGGCAGTGCGTGATGGTTCTTCGCATCGGGCAAAGCGACGAATGGGCCTCTGAACAACCCGGATCAGGTGCAAAAAGTGACCAACGGGTTCGCAGTTGGAAGGTTGATCCCCAACTGTGACACCATGAGCCATGTGATCACAGCAAGCCCGACCGGCTCGCCCCCCAATAACAATGAGGATCCGCACCATGCAAGACGTCGTTATCGTTGCCGCCACCCGCACCGCCGTGGGTAGTTTCCAGGGTTCCCTGGCTACAACTCCCGCCGTCGAACTGGGAGCGGCGGTCATCCGTCAACTTCTGAGCCAGACCGGCGTCGACGGTGCGCAGGTCGATGAGGTCATCATGGGGCAGGTTCTGACCGCAGGTGCCGGACAGAATCCGGCACGCCAGGCCGCGATCAAGGCTGGCCTGCCCTTCGCCGTACCCGCCATGACCTTGAACAAAGTCTGCGGCTCGGGTCTCAAGGCATTGCATCTGGCGGCTCAGGCCATTCGCTGCGGTGACGCAGAGATCATCATCGCGGGCGGTCAGGAAAACATGAGCCTGGCCAACTACGTCCTGCCGGGCGCACGAACCGGTTTGCGCATGGGCCACGCGACGATGATCGACACCATGATCAGCGATGGCTTGTGGGATGCGTTCAATGACTATCACATGGGCATCACGGCGGAGAATCTGGCCGAGAAGTACGAGATCAGCCGTGAGGCGCAAGACGCGTTCGCCGCATCCTCGCAGCAGAAGGCACTGGCCGCGATCGAAGGCGGACGCTTTGTCGACGAAATCACCCCGATCCTGATTCCACAGCGCAAAGGCGACCCGTTGTCCTTCGCCACCGATGAACAACCGCGCGCGGGCACAACCGCCGAATCGCTGGCCAAACTCAAGCCGGCGTTCAAGAGAGACGGCACGGTAACCGCCGGTAACGCGTCCTCGCTCAACGACGGTGCGGCTGCGGTGATGTTGATGAGCGCGGCCAAGGCCGAACAATTGGGCCTGCCGGTGCTGGCACGCATTGCCGGTTACGCCAATGCCGGGGTGGACCCGGCGATCATGGGCATCGGCCCGGTCAGCGCCACACGCCGTTGCCTGGACAAGGCGGGCTGGACGCTGGAGCAACTGGACCTGATCGAAGCCAACGAAGCTTTCGCCGCACAGTCATTGTCGGTCGGCAAAGAACTGGGACTGGATCCGGCGAAGCTCAACGTCAACGGCGGCGCAATCGCCATCGGCCATCCGATCGGAGCCTCGGGTTGCCGCGTGCTGGTCACCCTGCTGCACGAAATGATCAAGCGTGACGCGAAAAAAGGCCTGGCGACACTGTGCATCGGCGGTGGTCAGGGCGTGGCACTGGCGTTGGCGCGTTGACCTGTGGGAAGACAGAACAGGGCGTTAGCCCACTTCCACGGATGACGCGGTGACTAGTGAGCGCGAGTTCGCTGAGTGAGGAGTCTGAAAAGATCTCTCCGTGGGCACGTCCACTCCCGCAGCGGTCCGCCGGCGCGCTCTCGTGGGGACTTGTCCGCGAACAAGGTGTGTCGTCGAAGGGGTCATTAAAGACAGTCGGCTCACCCCCTGTCAGAACACTTTCCCCTGCGCTGCAAGCGATGCATCTCCAGCTTGCAGTAACTGTTAAACTCCCGCGCCTCATTCCAGCCCGAGGCGCGTTGTATGTCTTCCTTGAATCAGGCGCTCAGCGTCGCCCTCGATAATCGCCAGCGTCTGCTCGCTGAACTGCACGAGCAAGGCACCGATTGCTATCGCCTGTTTCATGGCAGTCAGGAAGGTGCCAGCGGTCTGACCGTTGACCGCTATGGCCCGCAGTTGCTGGTGCAGAGTTTTCATACCGGTCTGGATCGCGAGTCGCTGCTCGAACTGCATACTCAGGTCAACCGCCGTCTGGGCCTGGACACGCTGTTGGTCTACAACGACCGCTCGCAAGGCAATTCGCGCATCGACCGTCAGGATGCGGTGTACAAAGCCGAAGACGCCGCGCTCGAAGACCAGGTCGGTCACGAATGGGGGCTCAATTATCGGGTGCGTGGCCGCCATGCCGGTCAGGACCCACTGCTGTTTCTCGACTTGCGCAATACCCGCGGCTGGGTCAAACGACACAGCGCAGGCAAAAGCGTACTGAATCTGTTCGCCTACACCTGTGGCGTCGGCCTGAGTGCCGCAGCCGGTGGTGCGCGGGAAGTGTGCAACCTGGACTTCGCCGAGGGCAACCTGGCGGTCGGCCGCGAAAACGGCGCGCTGAATCCGCACTTGCCGACCATGCAGTTCATCCAGTCCGATTACTTTCCGGCGATCCGTCAGCTGGCCGGCCTGCCGGTTTCGGCGCGACGCAGCCAGAAATTGCCGGGTTACATCAAGCTGCAACCGCGCCAATACGATCTGGTGCTGCTGGACCCGCCCGCCTGGGCCAAGAGCGCATTCGGCACCGTCGATCTGTTGCGCGACTACCAGAGCCTGCTCAAGCCCGCGCTGCTGAGCACCTGCGACGACGGGGTGCTGATCTGCTGCAACAACCTGGCGAAGGTGAGCATGGAAGACTGGCGAGACCAGGTTCTGCGCTGCGCCACCAAGGCCGGTCGCCCGGTCCGCGAATGGCAGGTCATGCAGCCTGCGCAAGACTTTCCTTCTCTGGATAACCAGCCACCGCTGAAAACCCTGATTCTGCAGTTCTAGGCCGTCCGCAATACCTGAAACTTCCTACATGCGTGATCGGCAGCGGCTTGGGAACCGAACAGGCATGCCATACTCCAAGGACCTCCGAAAGAGCGAGACGTCACTGCCCATGTCCAGAGGATTGAAAATCACACTTGGCTCCCTGCTGACTGTGTGTGTGCTCTACAGCCTGTTGGGGTTTTTCATCCTTCCCGGTGTCGCCTTGCGAATCGCCAATCAGCAATTGGCCACCTATTCGACCGCTCCGGCGAAGCTGGAGCGGCTGGAGTTCAACCCGTATACGCTTGAGCTGACCCTCTGGGGCCTGAATATCGGCACGCCTGGCAAAGAACAGATCGCGTTCGAAAAGCTCTACGCCAATCTCCAGCTCGACAGCCTGTGGACCCGCGCGCTGCACCTGCAACGCATCGAGCTGCTGCAGCCGAAGACCGAGTTGTTGTTCGACAAGCAGGGCAAGCTGAATCTGGCGCAACTGTTCAAGTTTCCGGCCAGTGAACCGGTCAAGGACGAGCCACCAGGCAAGCCCTTTCCTTTGCGTATCGACGAAGTCAGGCTGGCTGACGGCTATCTGCACTTCCGCGACCTGCGTCCCAGCGAGCCAATCGAATTCCTCTACGACAAGCTGAATTTTGAGCTTAAGAACCTCAGCACGCTGCCTGAAGACAATGCCGACATGACCCTGGTGGCCGCAGGGCCCGATGGAGGCCGGATTGACTGGGTCGGGCGTATCAGCCTGGTACCGATCACCTCCGAGGGCACGCTGAAGGTTACCGATGGCAAGATGAAGCTCTGGTGGCCTTATGTCCGTGATGCGCTGCCGCTGGCGATTCAGGACGGTGTGCTGAATTTCAGCACCGCCTACAAGCTTGATCTCGCCAAGGACACCGAGCTGCAATTGACCAACCTGTCGGCCAGCGTTGCGCCTTTCGGCCTCAATGCACCTGACGGTCGCCCGCTGGTGCGTCTGCAGCGTCTGGACGTGAGCGAGACCTCGGTGGATCTGGCCAGACAGCACGTCAACGTGGGCAAGATCCGCAGCCAGGGGCTGGAAACCTGGGCGGCGCGTGAGTCGGATGGCCAACTGGACTGGCAGAAACTATTCGCTGACAAGCCGACCAAACCTGCCGCACCTCAAAAACCGCCAGTGGATGAGAAAGCCGCCGAGCCTGCGCCCGTCACCGATGCTTCGGCCAAGGCCACGGCGCAATCCGCCAAGCCCGGTAAACCCTGGCAAGTGGTGCTGCGCGATGTGCAACTGCGCAACTACCGGGTGCATCTGGCGGATCGCGTTCCAGCCGAGCCGGTCACGCTGGACGTCGGTCCGCTGAATGTGGATGTGCAGAACTTCGACAGCCTCAACACCTCACCCTTCCCGCTCCGACTCGACACCGGGCTTGGCAAGCAGGGCAACCTGACCGCCGCCGGTGACGTCAATCTCAACCCGGTCAGCGCCCGCCTCACTGTCACGACCCGCGACATCGACCTGCGACTCGCGCAGGCTTACATAAGCCCGTTCATCCGGCTCGAAATGCGCAGCGGCATGCTGGGCAGCGATCTGGCGGTCAACCTGGAAAGCACCGAGCCGCTGGCGTTCAGCGTGACCGGCAAGGCTCAGGTGAGTCAGCTGCACACCCTGGATACGCTCAAACAGCGCGACTTCCTCAAGTGGCAGCAACTGGAACTCGAGGGACTGGATTACCAACACGGCGCCAGCCTTTCGATTGCCAAAGTCAACATGGAGCAGCCGTACGCACGCTTCATGATCAACGATGACCGCACCACCAACATCGACGATCTGCTGATTCCCCAACCGGGAGACGAAAAACCGGCAGCGAAGAAAACGGCTGCCAGGCCGACAACCAAGGCAGGCAAGGAAAATCCGCTGGGCATTTATGTGGGTGAAGTGAACATCAAGGACGGCTCGGCCAATTTCGCCGACCTGACGCTGACGCCCAACTTCTCGACCGCCGTGCAGCAGCTCAACGGACGTATCGGCACCATCGACAATCGCAAGTCCACGCCGGCCCCGGTGAATATCGAAGGCAAGGTCGATCGCTACGCGCCCGTTACGATCAAGGGCAGCCTGAATCCGTTCGACCCGATGGCCAGCCTCGACATCGCCACCAGCTTCAAACGCGTCGAGTTGACTACGCTGACGCCCTACTCCGGCAAGTTCGCGGGTTTCAGGATCCGCAAGGGCCGACTCAACCTCGACCTGCACTACCTGATCACCAATGGCCAGCTGAAAGCTCAGAACAAAGTATTGGTTGAACAACTGCAACTGGGCGAAAAAGTGGACAGCCCGGACGCGGTGGATCTGCCGATTCGTCTGGCCGTCGCCCTGCTCAAGGACACACAGGGCCGCATCTCTATCGAACTGCCGGTCGAAGGCGACTTGAACAACCCTCAGTTCAGTGTGATGCCGATCGTCTGGCAAACCCTGCGCAATCTGGTCCTGCGTGCCGCACAGGCGCCGTTCAAGATGTTGGGTGGGCTGGTGGCCGGAGGAAGCTCTGAGGACCTCGGTAACGTGAGTTTCGCGCCCGGTTCCAGTGAGTTGAGCAATGACACCCAAAAAGCCCTGGACAAGCTCTCAGCCGCGCTCAAGGAACGTCCGGCCTTGAAGCTTGAGATCGAAGGCACCAGCGCGGCCAGTAGCGATGGTCCATTGATCGCTCAACAGCGACTGGAACGCGAATACCAATCCACCTACTACAAGATCCTGCAGCGACGTGGTGACAAGGTGCCAGCCAAGGCCGGTCTGCTACAGGTGCCGGATGATGAGAAGGCGCCCATGCTGGAAGGCATCTATCGCGCGCGTCTGAAACAGCAGCCGCCCGCCGAATGGGCCAATTTGGGCAAGGAAGAGCGTACCCATCAGATGCAGGCTGCCATCCTCAAATTCTGGAGTGGCAATGAAGTGCTGCTTCGTGAGCTGGGACAGAACAGGGCCAGCAGTATCAAGGATTATCTGGTGGATAAAGGTAAACTCGAGGATGAGCGTGTGTACTTCGTCGATGCTCGGCTGGGTCAGGCCGAGCGAGATGGCCGTGTCATCAGCCCACTTCATCTGGACAGTGAGTAACCACTTTGTCTCGTCTCCCCATGAAATCCACGCTGTACCTGGCTCTGTTCATGATCACAGGCCCGGCAGCGCTTGACGTCCAGGCCGCTTCGACATTGCGTTGCGGCAGCCAGCTGGTCAGCACAGGGGACCGAACGTTCGAGGTCCAGCAGAAATGTGGCGAGCCGATCAGCCAGCAAGTGGTGAGCAGTCGCGAGGTGGTGAACTACTACCGACAGTCCGAAGAAGTCATCGTTGAAGAATGGGTCTATGGACCCAGCCACGGCATGTATCAGTATCTGCGCTTCGTAGGCGGCCGTTTGACGGAGATCCAGAGCAAGCGCGGTAACTGAAAGCTCCGTTCTCTTAACTTTTTCCTGCCCACAATAGAACAGGCCCCGACTCGAAAGCCGGGGCCTGTAATGGCTACATCCTTGTAGCCTCGCATGAACTTTCCATCGGTCAGATGACAGGGAGGCTCATGGGCAGAATCTGATTACTCAGCTTTCAGGCCGGCAGCAGAAACGTCCTTCACGCCTTTGATCTTCTTGGTGATATCAACGGCCATTTTCTTCTGGCTGTCGGTCACTGCGACGGTCGACGACAGGGAAACCACACCTTTGTTGGTCTCAACCTTGATGTCCGAACCCGGGATGCCTTTTTCAGTCAGCAGGTCAGCTTTGACTTTAGTGGTGATCCAGGTATCAGAAGTGTCTTCTTTCACTTCTTGAGTAGTGGTGTTGGCTGCCAGAACCATTGGGGATTGAACGGCGGTCTGTGCGAAAGCAGCACCAGCCATGGTCAGAGTCAGGGTAGTAGCGGTAGCAGCAGCGATAACGAACTTCTTCATACGATAACTCCTGTTTTTCTCAAAATCTGCGCCAGCGTGTGGCTGCAGGGTTAACAGGTATATCGCAAGCGGTGTGCCAACCCTCATAAACCCATAAAAACCAATAAAATCAGATAGTTATGATTTTCATGATTTTACGGAATCGTGCAGATTGCCCGCTTCGGCCCGTTTGCGCATGCAAGATGCATGTTTGTGTCATCCGCTCTGCATCATGCTGTCATAACTCTTTAATTGCGCTCATAAAAAAAGGACCCTGAAGGGTCCTTTTTCATACTGCCAGGTCCATCAGACGCCGGATGCTTTCGCCGCCGCTACGTCCTTGATCGACAGTTTGATACGCCCGCGGTTGTCCACGTCCAGTACCAGCACTTCGACTTCCTGACCTTCTTTCAAAATGTCGGTCACTTTTTCCACACGAGCGTCGCTCAGCATGGAGATGTGAACCAGACCATCCTTGCCCGGCAGGATGTTCACGAATGCGCCGAAATCGACGATGCGCTCAACCTTGCCGACATAGATCTTTCCGATTTCCGCTTCTGCGGTGATACCCAGAACGCGCTGACGAGCTGCCTCGGCCGCTTCCTTGGATTCACCGAAGATCTTGATCGAGCCGTCGTCTTCGATATCGATCGACGCCTTGGTCTCTTCACAGATGGCACGGATGGTCGCGCCACCCTTACCGATGACGTCACGGATCTTGTCGGTGTCGATCTTCATCGCGATCATGGTCGGAGCGTTGGCCGACAGCTCGGTACGCGACTGACCGATGATCTGGTTCATCTGACCGAGGATGTTCAGGCGAGCTTCCAGGGCCTGGCCCAGAGCGATCTCCATGATTTCTTCGGTGATGCCCTTGATCTTGATGTCCATCTGCAGCGCGGTAACACCTTTCGAGGTACCGGCTACCTTGAAGTCCATGTCGCCCAGGTGATCTTCGTCACCCAGGATGTCGGTCAGAACGGCGAACTTTTCGCCTTCCTTGACCAGACCCATGGCGATACCGGCAACCGGTGCCTTCATAGGAACACCTGCGTCCATCAGTGCCAGCGAAGCACCGCAGACCGAGGCCATGGAGCTGGAACCGTTGGATTCGGTGATTTCCGATACGACACGGATGGTGTATGGGAACACGTCAGCGCCTGGCAGCATGGCCTGTACGCTGCGGCGTGCCAGACGACCGTGACCGATTTCGCGACGACCCGCGCCACCCATGCGGCCACACTCGCCCACCGAGAACGGAGGGAAGTTGTAGTGCAGCATGAAAGGGTCTTTCTTCTCGCCTTCCAGGGTATCGAGCAATTGTGCGTCACGTGCGGTACCCAGCGTGGCAACGACCAGCGCCTGGGTTTCGCCGCGGGTGAACAGTGCCGAACCGTGAGTCTTTGGCAGAACGCCGACTTCGATGTTCAAAGGACGAACGGTGCGGGTGTCACGGCCATCGATACGCGGCTTGCCGTTGACGATGTTTTCGCGAACGGTGCGGTATTCGATTTCACCGAAAGCGGCTTTGACTTCGCTGGCGGACGGGCTGCCATCTTCGACGGCCAGTTTGGCGACGATCTGCTCACGCAACTCGCCCAGACGCGCATAACGGTCGGCCTTGATGGTGATGGTGTAAGCCTGGGAGATTGCATCGCCGAACTCGGCGCGGATGGCGCCCAGCAGCGCGGTGGCTTCAGGCTTTGGCTGCCAGGTCCAGGTAGGCTTGGCAGCTTCTGCAGCCAGCTCCTTGACGGCATTGATCACGACCTGGAACTCATCGTGGGCGAACAGCACGGCGCCCAGCATCTGGTCTTCGGTCAGTTCCTTGGCTTCCGATTCGACCATCAGAACGGCTTCGGAGGTACCGGCTACAACCATGTCCAGGCTGGAAGCCTGAAGCTGCTCGTACGTCGGGTTCAGCAGATAGCCGGTGCTTTCATGGAAAGCAACGCGGGCAGCGCCAACCGGGCCGTCGAACGGAATGCCGGAGATGGCCAGGGCAGCCGAGGTACCGATCATCGCAGCGATGTCCGGATCGGTTTTCTTGCTGGTGGACACGACGGTGCAGACAACCTGCACTTCGTTCATGAAGCCTTCAGGGAACAGCGGGCGGATCGGGCGATCGATCAGACGCGAAGTGAGGGTTTCTTTCTCGGAAGGACGGCCTTCACGCTTGAAGAAACCACCAGGAATCTTGCCGGCAGCGTAGGTCTTTTCCTGATAGTGCACGGACAGGGGGAAGAAGCCTTTGCCGGCATCGGCTTGCTTGGCGCCGACGACAGTCACCAACACGCTGACGTCGTCGTCAACGGTGACCAATACTGCGCCGGAGGCCTGGCGGGCGATACGGCCCGTCTCGAGGGTTACGGTCGATTGACCGAATTGAAACTTCTTGATTACCGGGTTCACGGTTTCCTACCTTTCTTTGTGGCTCTTGGGGAACTGGTTTCTTGCGAATTCTTGGGCAGCGTGGGGAATCGGCCCCTTCCACAGTCCAGATAAAACTTGAGGCTGGGAGCCTGCCAGAACCGTCGGGCAAAGCCGACGATTCGTGACAGACAACCAACCTCTAGCAACGTCGTTATTAGCGACGCAGACCCAGACGACCGATCAGGGTGCTGTAACGGCTAACGTCCTTACCTTTCAGGTAATCCAGCAGCTTGCGACGCTGGTTTACCATACGGATCAGACCACGACGCGAGTGGTGGTCCTTACCGTTGGCCTTGAAGTGGCCTTGCAATTTGTTGATGTTGGCGGTCAGCAGTGCAACTTGCACTTCTGGCGAACCAGTGTCACCAACAGCTTGCTGGTAGTCGGTTACGATCTGAGCTTTTTCTTCAACGCTGAGTGCCATGTGGGCAATCCTTCTATTCAAGGAAGCGCTTCCGGAGAAACGTTTCCAACAGGCCGAGGACAAATCCCCGTATTAAAAAATGAGGCATGACCGTGCCTGTTGACAGCCATCCTCTTCCACCCCGCTCGCAGGCTAGCCTGCTGACGGACTGGTTCCGGTCACTCTGACCGAATCAATCGACGCGGCGCAATGCGCCCGTCTTCGCTGACTTCACCAATACCGATGAAGCGACCTTCATGATCCTGCACCCGAACCATACCGAATTTCGGCGCGTCCGGTGCTCTCACTGGCTGACCATGCAACCAGTAGAACGAACTGTGTTCCGAAAACTTCAACAGCGGCCAGTCCAGCAAGCCACTGTCCGACGGCATCAGGAAGCGATCGACTGCTTCGTTGCCGCCATCGGCATGCACCTGCTCCAGCTCTTCCAGCGTGACCGTCTGGGCCAGACTGAACGGCCCGGCTTGCGTGCGACGCAGTTCTGAAACGTAAGCACCACAACCCAGCTTCTCGCCGATATCCTCGACCAGGGTCCGGATATAAGTGCCTTTGCTGCAATCGACCGACAGACGTGCCGTGTCGCCTTCGCAGGCAAGCAATTCCAGGCGCGCAATAGTAACAGAACGAGGCTCGCGCTCCACTACTTCGCCTGCACGTGCCAGCTTGTAGAGAGGCTGCCCGTCGCGCTTGAGCGCCGAGTACATCGGCGGTATCTGACTGATTTCCCCGCGAAAAGCGGGCAATACGGCCTCGATATCGTCACGACCAACGGTCACCGGGCGGGTCAGCAAAACTTCGCCTTCGGAGTCTGCCGTGGTGGTGGTCTTGCCGAGTTGCATCAGGGTTTCGTAGGACTTGTCCGAATCGAGCAGGTACTGCGAGAACTTGGTGGCCTCACCGAAGCACAGCGGCAATACACCGGTCGCCAGCGGGTCGAGACTGCCTGTGTGACCAGCCTTCTCGGCGTTGAGCAACCAGCGGACCTTTTGCAGCGCTGCGTTGGAGGTGAAACCCAGCGGCTTGTCGAGCAGGATGATCCCGCTGACATTACGGCGTATACGCTTGACCTGAGCCACCCTTTACTCCTCGGTATCGTCAGGCTTGACGCCTTGCGGTGCAGAGTCTTGCTGATGCTGCCCGTCTTCAGCGACAGCCCGCTCGATCAACGCCGAGAGGTGGGCGCCACGTACGACGCTTTCATCGTAGTGGAAGTGCAACTGAGGCACGCTGCGCAGCTTCATTTCACGCGCCAGTTGCATGCGCAGGAAACCGGCAGCAGCGTTGAGCACCTTGATGCTTTGCGCGATTTCTTCAGCACTGTCCTGCCCCATCACGGTCATGAAAATCTTCGCATGACCCACATCGCGGCTGACGTCCACGGCGGTGATGGTGACCAGACCCACACGTGGGTCCTTGATTTCGCGGCGGATCAGCTGTGCCAGCTCGCGCTGCATCTGATCGCCAATACGTTGGGTGCGGCTGTATTCTTTTGCCATGTTTGTTACCTGTTACTGATCCGGGACCAAACCCTGACAGTCTGAAAGCGGCAAACGCCCGGCCTGACAAGTGCCAGACCGGGCGTTGCGTTGAGAGCCCATGATGAAGACTGCGGCATTTGCATGCGTCGTTTCACCATGGCTCCTGAAGCTCGCGATTTAGAGGCTGCGAGCCACTTGGACCTTCTCGAAGACTTCGATCTTGTCACCGACCTTGACGTCGTTGTAGCTCTTGACGCCGATACCGCATTCCATGCCGGCACGCACTTCGGCAGCGTCATCCTTGAAGCGGCGCAGGGATTCCAGCTCGCCTTCGAAGATAACGATGTCGTCACGCAGAACACGGATTGGACGGTTACGGTGAACAACGCCTTCCAGCACCATACAACCTGCGATCGCACCGAATTTCGGCGAGCGGAACACATCGCGGACTTCGGCGATACCCAGGATGTTTTCCCGGACGTCGCTGCCAAGCATGCCGGTGAGGGCCTTCTTGACGTCTTCGATGATGTCGTAGATCACGTTGTAGTAACGCATATCCAGACCTTCCTGCTCGACGATCTTGCGAGCGCCGGCATCGGCACGCACGTTGAAGCCGAACAGTACAGCGTTGGAGGCCAGTGCCAGGTTGGCGTCGCTTTCGGTGATACCACCGACACCGCCGCCGACTACGCGCACTTGCACTTCATCGTTACCCAGGCCGCCGAGGGCGCCCTGCAATGCTTCCAGAGAACCGCGGACGTCAGATTTGAGGACGATGTTAAGCGTCTTCTTCTCTTCCTGACCCATGTTCTCGAAGATGTTTTCCAGCTTGCCGGCATGTGCGCGAGCCAGTTTGACTTCGCGGAACTTGCCCTGGCGGAACAGAGCGACTTCACGGGCTTTCTTCTCGTCAGCCAGTACAGACATCTCGTCGCCAGCGTCCGGCGTACCGTCAAGACCCAGGATTTCGACCGGAATCGAAGGACCTGCTTCTTTGACCGGCTTGCCATTCTCGTCGAGCATGGCGCGGATACGACCGAAGTTCGATCCGACCAGAACCATGTCGCCTTGACGCAGCGTACCGTCCTGAACCAGAACCGTCGCGACCGGGCCACGGCCCTTGTCCAGACGGGACTCGACAACCACACCACGGCCAGGAGCCGATGGCGTTGCCTTGAGTTCCAGAACTTCAGCCTGAAGCAGAACGGCTTCGAGCAGTTCGTCGACGCCGGTACCCATCTTCGCGGAAACCGGTACGAACGGCGTATCACCGCCCCACTCTTCCGACGTTACGCCGTGAACCGACAACTCGCTGCGGATGCGATCGAGATCTGCGCCCGGCTTGTCGATCTTGTTCACTGCAACCACCAGAGGCACGCCAGCAGCAACAGCATGCTGAACCGCTTCGATGGTTTGAGGCATGACGCCATCGTCCGCCGCAACCACGAGGATCACGATGTCGGTCGCCTTGGCACCACGAGCACGCATTGCGGTAAACGCGGCGTGACCCGGGGTGTCGAGGAAGGTGACCATGCCGCGTTCGGTTTCAACGTGGTAGGCACCGATGTGCTGAGTGATGCCGCCCGCTTCGCCAGCCGCAACCTTGGCACGACGAATGTAGTCGAGCAGGGAAGTCTTACCGTGGTCAACGTGGCCCATTACGGTCACGACCGGTGCACGGGAGAACGTCTCGCCTTCGAACTTCAACGATTCAGCCAGGGAATCTTCCAGGGCGTTGTCGCTGACCAGCGTGACCTTGTGGCCCAGCTCTTCGGCGATCAACTGGGCAGTTTCCTGATCCAGTACCTGGTTAATGGTCACCGGGGTGCCCATCTTGAACATGAACTTGATGACTTCGGCAGCCTTGACCGACATCTGAGCGGACAATTCGCCGACAGTGATGGTCTCGCCGATGGCAACGTCACGAATCACAGGACCGGTAGGGCTCTGGAAACCGTGTGCATTGCGCTTCTTCAGCTTGGACTTGCCACGACCGCCACGACGGAAACCATCGCTTTCTTCGTCGGTGGTGCGAGGGGCTACGCGTGGAGCCGGAGCCTTCTCTTTGACCGAAGCGCGATGCGGCGCGTTCTTGCGCTCACCGTCGCCACCACGGGCATTGCGATCATCGGCGCGCGGCTTGTCCGGACGACGCTGGTCGTCACGCTTGCGCACTTCAACGGTCGGCGTTGCACCTGGATGCGCCGGAGCAGGAGCTGCCGGTGCTTCACGTGCAGGCTCGCTAGCAGCAACCGGCTGAGCAGGCGCTGGTGCGGCTTGCTCGGCTGTCTGTGCTCCAGCAGGCTGGCGCGCCGCTTCTTCTTCGGCGCGACGCTTGGCTTCTTCTTCAGCCTTTTGACGAGCCGCGTTTTCTACCGCACGACGTTCGTCCATCTCGCGCTTGCGCTCGGCTTCGATTTCTTCCGGGCTACGCTGCACGAAGACTTTCTTCTTGCGCACTTCAACGCTGATGCTCTTGCTGCCAGCAACGCGCAGGGTGCTGGTGGTTTTGCGCTGCAAGGTAATCTTGCGCGGCTCTTCCACCTTGGCCTTGTGACCGCTTTTCAAATGCGTCAACAGGGCTTGCTTTTCGTTATCGGTCACAACTTGCTCGGCGGCGGTGTGCGGCAGACCTGCCTCACGCATCTGCTGTAACAGGCGCTCTACCGGTGTGTCGACCACTTTGGCCAGTTCTTTCACCGTGACTTGCGTCATGCACTTCTCTCCTCAGGCCGCGCCTACTTACTCGAACCAATGGGCTCGGGCGGCCATGATCAACTTGCCGGCACGATCATCGTCAATGCCGTCGATGTCGAGCAGGTCATCTATAGACTGCTCGGCCAGGTCTTCGCGGGTAACTACGCCGCGCACCGCCAGTTCCATCGCCAAATCCTTGTCCATACCCTCAAGCGAGAGCAGGTCTTCGGCCGGATGGGCGTCTGCCAGCTTTTCCTCAGTAGCGATGGCTTTAGTCAACAAACGATCCTTGGCACGAGCGCGAAGCTCGTTGACGATGTCTTCGTCAAAGCCGTCGATGTTGAGCATTTCTTCCAACGGTACGTAGGCAATCTCTTCCAGGCTGGTGAAACCTTCATCAACCAGAACCTGTGCCAGTTCTTCATCGACTTCCAGCTCGTCGATGAAATTGCGCAGGATGTCGCCGGTCTCAGCTTGCTGCTTGGCCTGGATGTCCGATTCGGTCATTACGTTCAGGGTCCAGCCAGTCAGCTGGCTTGCCAGACGTACGTTCTGACCGCCGCGACCAATCGCCTGGGCCAGGTTGTCCGCGCCGACCGCGATGTCCATTGCATGCGCATCTTCATCTACGATGATTGCCGCTACTTCAGCAGGGGACATTGCATTGATCACGAACTGTGCCGGGTTATCGTCCCAAAGCACGATATCCACACGCTCGCCACCCAGCTCGCCGGAAACGGCCTGAACTCGCGAACCGCGCATGCCGATACAAGCGCCTTGCGGGTCGATTCGTTTGTCCTTGGAGCGAACAGCGATTTTTGCACGCGAACCCGGGTCACGGGAGGCAGCCATCACCTCGATCAGACCTTCGGCAATTTCCGGTACTTCGATACGGAAAAGCTCGATCAGCATCTCTGGCGCAGTACGCGACAGAATCAGCTGGGGGCCACGGTTTTCGGTGCGAATTTCTTTCAGCAGCGCCCGAACGCGAACACCGACCCGGAAAGTTTCCCGGGAAATGATGTCTTCGCGAGCCAGCAGTGCTTCGGCATTGTTGCCAAGGTCGACGATGACATTGTCACGCGTAACCTTTTTGACAGTACCGGAGATGATTTCGCCCAGACGCTCACGATAGGCATCGACAACCTGAGCACGCTCGGCTTCACGAACCTTTTGCACGATGACTTGCTTGGCGGTCTGCGCGGCGATACGGCCGAACTCGATGGATTCGATTTTCTCTTCGATCAGATCGCCAGCAACGGCGCCCGGCTTTTTAGCCTGGGCCTGATCGACAGCCAGCTCGTAAGCCGGATCGTCCAGATCTTCGTCTTCGACCACCGTCCAGCGACGGAAAGTCTCGTAGTTACCCGTGTGACGGTTGATTTCCACACGCAGTTCAACTTCATCTTCAAAACGTTTCTTGGTAGCAGTGGCAAGCGCCAGCTCCAGTGCTTCGAAAATTACACCTGCCGGAACGCCCTTTTCATTGGACACCGACTCAACAACCAGCAGTACTTCTTTGCTCATCGTACGCCTCGCCTTTCGCAAGCCATTGGATCCGCGGGATCCGCAGTATCTGGCACGTCTCAGTCAAACGTGGGAATAATGTTGGCCTTGTCGATCAAGTCGATCGGCAACAGGTATTCGTGATCTTCTACATGCACCACGACATCCTGCTCCTCCACCCCGCGGAGAAGGCCTTGAAAGTTGCGTCGGCCATCAAAGGGCGAGCGCAGCTTTATTTTCACTTGTTCCCCAGCGTGCAAAGCAAACTGTTCAAGAGTGAACAGCGGGCGGTCCATGCCGGGAGAAGACACCTCAAGCGTGTATTCAGCCGCGATTGGATCTTCTACATCCAACACACCACTGATCTGGCGACTGACGATTTCGCAGTCCTCCACCAGAACACCACCTTCCTTGTCGATATAAATGCGCAGCAGTGAATGTCGGCCCTGGGAAAGAAACTCTATTCCCCAGCATTGATAGCCAAGAGCCTCGACCACCGGGGCCAACAAGGCCTGCAACTGTTCTAGCTTGCTCGACACCTGAACCCCCTCGTGCATGCTTTAAAAATAAAAAAATGGGCAAAAGCCCATCCATGAGAACGCCGCTGAACATCGACGTCATGTACTGTCCAGCTAACAAAAAGCCCCTAAAAAGGGGCTCCGCTAAAACTGGTTGCGGGGGCTGGATTTGAACCAACGACCTTCGGGTTATGAGCCCGACGAGCTACCAAGCTGCTCCACCCCGCGACAAAGCTGGGGCGGAAGTATACGACTGATCCTGCTATGGGTCAATCGAACATCCACCTACAAGAAAGCCCGCTAATGCGGGCTCTCCTGTTAATTGGTACCGAGAAGGGGACTCGAACCCCTACACCCTATGGGCACAACCACCTCAAGGTTGCGTGTCTACCAATTCCACCACCTCGGCATTACAACTCTTTTTGGCGACCTCAACGAACATCGCCGAATTCTTTTACTTCTGCTCTGGAGCCTGAGGTACGTCAGCCGGAACAACGGCTGGCTTTTGCCCTTCGAGCACCGGGACATCATCTGCCGCCGGCTTTTGCTTCACTTCCAGTACCGCTGGATCTGGCAAACCTACTTGAGTCAGCTGTTGAGCTTTCTCTTTAGCAAAGTAACCTAACCCCAAGCTGGTTATGAAAAAACATGCCGCAAGTATAGCAGTAAACTTACTGAGAAAGGTAGAGGTTCCTTGCCCCCCGAAGACAGTATTTGATGCACCTGCTCCGAAAGACGCACCTGCGTCCGCACCTTTACCCTGCTGCAGCAATACCAGAGCAACAACGCCCAGAGCGCCCAACAGATGAAAAACGACTACGACTGTTTCCAGCATTTTTTCAGTTTCCCGCGGCGCGACAGATCGCACCGAACTCATCTGCATTCAGGGAGGCACCACCAATGAGCCCCCCATCGATATCCGGCATGCTGAATAACTCGACCGCATTGGCCGACTTAACGCTGCCGCCATAGAGAAGTCGCACGCCTTGTGCGACTTCGGCATTCTTTTCCGCCAGTTGCGCACGAATGGCTGCGTGCACTTCCTGCGCCTCTTGAGGCGAAGCGGTCAGCCCGGTACCAATGGCCCAGACTGGCTCGTAAGCGATGACCGCATTCCAGAACGCTTCAACACCAAACTCAGCAATGACCACCTCAAGCTGACGACCAACCACTTCAAGTGTCCGGCCCGCCTGACGTTCTTCCAGGGTTTCACCAATACAAAGCACCGGCGTAAGCCCTTCTGCCTGGATCGCTGCAAACTTGCGGTTGAGGACATCGTCCTGCTCGCCAATCAACTGACGGCGCTCGGAGTGCCCCACCAACACCAGCTTGCAACCTGCATCAGCCAGCTGGCTCGATGCAACCTCACCTGTCAGCGCGCCCTGCGCAGCCTGTATGGCCGCATCCTGAGCACCAATGATGATCGAGGTAGCTTCAAGCCCCTGAACCACCTGACCGATGAACAGGCTCGAAGGCATCACGGCAACATCAACATTGCTCGGAATAGACTGCAGAGCAAGACCCTTGATCAGCTCAGCGACGCTGGCGCGGGTACCGTGCATTTTCCAGTTACCAGCTACCATTGGGCGACGCATGCTACACCTCGTGGGTCAAAGTGGGCGCAGATGTTACCCAACACTTAGAGCACTGGCAAGCCGAAATCAGGCGCAAACTTCAGCAACCAGTTTTGCCAGCTCTTCAGCATGGGCCCTGACCTGGGTTTCGTCCTCGCCTTCGACCATCACGCGGACCAGCGGCTCGGTGCCGGACTTGCGCAGAAGCACCCGACCACGACCCGCCATCTGCTCGGTGACGCGCGCGCAGGCTTGCTGTACCGAGGGATGCGAAACGGGGTCGACACCATCGCCTGCGAACCGCACATTGATCAGGATCTGCGGACACTTGCGCAGCCTCAGGCGCGATTCGGCCAGACTGATACCGCTACGGCGCAGCGCGAGAATCACCTGCAGTGCAGCGATGATCGCGTCGCCCGTGGTGGCATGCTGGAAGCACACGATATGCCCGGAATTCTCGCCGCCGATCTGCCAGTTGCGCTCCAGCAGTTCTGCGATGACGTAGCGGTCGCCCACATTGGCGCGCACGAACGGAATATTCTGTTCGGCCAGCGCCAGTTCGAGGCCCAGGTTACTCATCAGCGTGCCAACCACGCCACCCTGCAAGCGACCGCGCTCATGCAGATCGCGGGCGATGATGTAGAGCAGTTCGTCACCGTCGACGACAGTGCCCGTATGATCGACCATCAGGACCCGATCGCCATCACCATCGAAGCCGATACCCATATCGGCCTTCTCGGCCAGCACGGCGGCCTGCAGCGCCTCCATATGAGTCGAGCCGCAATCCTTGTTGATGTTCAGCCCGTCTGGCTGGACGGAGAGCACAACGACCTGCGCACCGAGTTCGCGAAATACGTTGGGCGCAACCTTGTAGGTCGCGCCGTGCGCGCAATCGATCACGACTTTCAGACCGGCAAAATCGGTACTGGTGGGAACGCTGCTTTTACAGAATTCGATGTAACGACCAGCGGCGTCGTTGATGCGCGATACCTTGCCGAGGTTTTCCGACTCGGCGACGGTCATCGGCGCATCAAGCAGCTCCTCGATCATCATTTCGATTTCATCGGGGAGCTTGGTGCCCTGCCCGGAGAAGAATTTGATGCCGTTGTCGTAGTGCGGGTTGTGCGAGGCACTGATCACGATGCCCGCTTCAGCATGGAACGTACGCGTCAGGTAGGCGATCGCAGGCGTGGGCATAGGACCCAGCAGCATCACGTCGGCGCCTGCGGCAGACAGTCCGGCTTCCAGCGCAGACTCGAACATGTAACCCGAAATCCGGGTGTCCTTGCCCACCAGAATGCGGCAGGACCCCAGCTTGCGGAAGGCCATGCCTGCGGCCCAGCCCAGCTTGAGCATGAACTCGGGCGTAATGGGAAACTGGCCCACGCGACCGCGAATGCCGTCGGTTCCGAAATATTTTCTGCTAGTCATGGATGCCCCACTGTTGTTATTCAGCTGCTTCGACAGCTGCAATCATGCGAACCACGTCGACCGTTTCGGCGACATCATGCACACGTAAGATTCGAGCCCCTTTGATCATGGCCAAGGCAGCCAGAGCCAGCCCACCAGACAATCGCTCATCCACCGGACGCCCCAGCACTGCGCCGATCATGCTTTTGCGCGACACACCGACCAGCAGCGGGCGGCCCAGCGCATGCAACGCCTCCATGCGCTTGAACAGACTGAGATTGTGCGCCAGGGTTTTCGCAAAGCCAAAACCGGGATCGAGAATGATCCGGTCGCGGTCAATGCCAACGGCCTCGCACCGCTCCATTCGCTCAGCCAGGAAGGCGCTTACTTCGCCGATCAGATCGTCATAGTGAGGATTATCCTGCATGTCGCCCGGCTCGCCCAACATATGCATCAGACAGACCGGAAGACCGGTGCAGGCAGCGGCCTCGAGCGCACCGGGACGTCGCAGCGAGCGCACATCGTTGATAAGCCCCGCACCGAGCCTGGCGGACTCTAGAATGACTTCGGGAGTAGAGGTGTCGACCGAAATGATCACATCCAGCTCGCGAGCGATAAGCTCGACGACCGGCGCAACGCGCTCGACCTCCTCGACAGGCGAAACCGAACGAGCGCCAGGGCGTGTTGACTCCCCTCCTACGTCGATCAAGGTCGCGCCTGCCGCCACCATCGCTTCCGCGTGGCGCAAGGCCGCATCGAGCTGACTGTAACGGCCGCCGTCAGAAAATGAGTCAGGAGTGGCGTTGAGGATGCCCATCACATGGGTATGGGCCAAATCAAGAACCCGGTTGCCGCAAGGCAACCGGGTCGGGTACAGCACAGAAGTCATGTCAGACCTTAATGTTCGGCAGCAGGACCGCCGATCGGTGTTTCAGGACGAGGGTCAGGAGTGATCGGCGTACCTTTGGTACCCGAACCACCTTCCCAGTCGCGAGGCTCACGGGGAGGACGACCGGACATGATGTCATCGATCTGATCGGCATCGATGGTTTCGTATTTCATCAGCGCATCCGCCATGGCGTCGAGCTTGTCACGGTTGTCCGTGAGCAGTTGCTTGGCCGTGCCGTAGCAGAGGTCGATGATACTGCGCACCTCGGAGTCGATCAGCTTGGCCGTCTCACCAGAGAAATTGGAATTCTGGCTGCCGCCACGCCCCAGGAAACCTGAGTCCTCGTCTTCGGAGTACATCAGCGGACCCAGCTTTTCCGAGAGTCCCCACTTGGTGACCATGTTCCGGGCAATCTGACTGGCACGCATGATGTCGTTGGAAGCACCGGTGGTAACACCGTCGAAACCGAGCGTCATCTCTTCGGCAATACGGCCGCCGTACAGCGAGCAGATCTGACTGATCAGCGCACGCTTGGACAAGCTGTAGCGATCCTCTTCCGGCAGGAACATGGTCACACCCAGCGCACGACCGCGTGGGATGATCGAGACCTTGTAGACCGGATCGTGCTCAGGCACCAGCCGACCCACGATAGCGTGACCCGCTTCGTGGTAGGCGGTGTTCTGCTTTTCTTTCTCGGACATGACCATGGATTTGCGCTCTGCGCCCATCATGATCTTGTCTTTTGCCAGTTCGAACTCTTTCATTTCGACGATGCGCTTGCCGGCGCGAGCGGCGAACAGCGAGGCCTCGTTGACCAGGTTGGCCAGATCGGCACCCGAGAAGCCAGGCGTACCGCGAGCGATAACGCCTGCGTTGACGTCCTCACCCATCGGAACCTTGCGCATATGAACCTTGAGGATCTGCTCGCGACCACGAATGTCCGGCAGACCGACCACGACCTGACGGTCGAAACGGCCCGGACGCAAAAGCGCAGGGTCAAGCACGTCGGGACGGTTGGTAGCAGCGATGACGATGATGCCGTCATTCATTTCGAAACCATCCATCTCGACCAGCAACTGGTTGAGAGTCTGCTCACGCTCGTCGTGACCACCGCCCATGCCCGCACCACGGTGACGACCGACAGCGTCGATTTCGTCGATGAAGATGATGCAAGGCGCATGTTTCTTGGCCTGTTCGAACATGTCACGCACACGGCTTGCACCCACACCCACGAACATCTCAACGAAGTCAGAACCGGAAATCGTGAAAAACGGCACTTTGGCTTCGCCGGCGATCGCCTTGGCGATCAGCGTCTTACCGGTACCCGGAGGACCGACCATCAGCACGCCGCGAGGAATACGACCACCCAAACGCTGGAATTTGCCCGGATCGCGCAGGAACTCGACCAACTCGCCCACTTCTTCCTTGGCTTCGTCGCAACCGGCGACGTCCGCAAGGGTGGTCTTGACCTGATCTTCGGACAGCAGTCGCGCCTTGCTCTTGCCAAAGCTCATCGGGCCGCCTTTACCACCGGCTCCGCCCTGCATCTGGCGCATGAAGAACATGAAGACCGCGATGATCACCAGAATCGGGAAGCTGGCGACCAGCAATTGGGTCCAGATGCTCTGCTGTTCAGGCTGCTTGCCTTCCACGACCACATTGTTGTCGACCAGATCGCCGATCAGACCGTTGTCCTGGATGGCCGGACGGATAGTCTTGAAGGTGTCGCCATCACTGCGTTTGCCAGTGATGACGTAGCCGTCCACGGAAACCTTCTCAACCTTGCCATCCTTCACTTGCTGGATGAACTCGGAGTAGTTGAGGGTCTGCGGCTCGTTCGGGCTGGAGAAGTTGTTCATCACCGTCACCAGGACAGCCGCGATGATCAACCACAGGATCAAATTCTTTGCCATATCGTTCAATTAGCTACCCTCTGAAGCAAGCTCCACGCAGCAAGCGTGCCTCGCATGATATTCACCGGCCTAACTTACTACAGAACCTACAGATGTGGCAGGCGCCGTCTGTAACCCTTTGTGAAACTTTGACTACGCAATGTTCGGACATGCTGCATCGACAACGCCATTTAAAAAAAGCTATCGCATCGTGTCAGAGACGCTCATCACTGGCCGCCCCCTCGACGCCTTTGAAACCTCGAGCCAGCAGGTATTGCTCGCGGGATCGGTCGCGGGACGACAACGGTTTACGCATCTGAACCTTGTCGAACAGCTTGCGGATATCCTTGTGATACACATCGAAGCCCTCGCCCTGGAAGACCTTGATCAGAAAATCACCACCGGGGCGTAGTACCCGACCGGCCAGGTCAAGCGCCAATTCACAGAGAAACATTGCTCGCGGCATATCGACAGCGCTCAATCCACTCATATTGGGGGCCATATCGGAAATCACAAGGTCTACCTGCGTATTACCGACCGCTTCCAGAATCTGAGCCAGCACCGCATCCTCGGTGAAGTCACCCTGAATGAAGGTCACATCGGGGATGCTGTCCATTTCAAGGATGTCGGAAGCGATCAGCCGGCCTTGACCGCCAATCAGACGACTGGTCACCTGCGACCATCCGCCCGGGGCTGCACCGAGGTCGATCACGGTCATGCCGGGACGAATAATCTTGTCCTTTTCCTGAATCTCGAGAAGCTTGTAACTGGCACGCGAACGGTAGCCGTCCTTCTGCGCCATTTTGACGTACTTGTCGTCGAAGTGTTCTTTAAGCCAGTTATGGCTTGTCTTGGAACGGGCCACTGGGCACCTCAAAAATAAACGAGTCGTGATTAACTGGGCGGTCCCGGACTCGCTCGGGTAAACTGGCCGCCGCTTTTTACAAGATCAGACGCAGAGGTCAGATTATGCCGCTCACTCAAGAGCAGAAGAAACAATACAAATCCATTGGCCACCACCTGAAACCGGTATTGATCGTGGCGGACAATGGCTTGACTGAAGGTGTGCTGGCAGAACTTGAACGCGCACTGAGCGATCACGAGCTGATCAAGATCAAGCTCAACATCCTCGACCGTGAGAGTCGTTTGCAGGCCATTGCAGAACTCTGCAAGACCGGCTCGGCGGACCTTGTTCAGGTCATCGGCAAAATGGCGCTGATCTACCGCAAGAACCCAAAGGTAAACAAGCAGCTGTCCAACGTCCACCGCGCGCACTAAAAAAAACAGAAGCCAGGGCCGCTTAACGCGTGCCCTGCTCCTGATTCCAGCACTCTCTGTACCGAACCATCGAACAGGCTACCGCCAGCGCCTCAAGGTCAGAACCCTGAAGACTGACAGGTTGCGCCCGCGTTGAGCGGGCACCGAGCCTTAGATGTGACGAACCTCGACGATTTCGTATTCGATGACGCCGCTTGGCGTTTTTACCACAACGACATCGCCTTCTTCCTTGGCAATCAAGGCGCGTGCGATGGGCGACCCCACCGAAATCTTGCCTTTCTTGATGTCCGCTTCGTCCTCACCGACGATCTGATACGTGACGCTTTCGTCCGTTTCCACATTGGCAATTTCAACGGTAGTACCGAAAATCACCTTGCCGGTGTGAGGAATGGTGGTGACATCGATCACCACGGCATTCTGCATCCGGCCTTCGATGTCGCGAATACGCGCCTCGACCATACCTTGCTGCTCACGCGCGGCATGGTATTCAGCGTTTTCCTTGAGATCGCCCAGCTCACGCGCTGTGCCGATGTCCTGGCTCAGCTTGGGACGGACCACCTTGGTCAGATGTGTCAACTCTTCTTCCAGGGCGCGAGCGCCCTGAACAGTCATTGGGTATTTGATCATGCCTTCAATCCTGCATGGAGATCCTGCAAGCGACGTACAGTCTTCTCTGGACCGAACTTGAGCGCTTCACAGATCGCTTCGCCTGCTGCAATAGTAGTGGTGCAGTAAATCTTGTGCTGCAAGGCGTTGCGACGAATGGAGTAGGAATCCGCGATCGACTGGCGGCCCTCGGTGGTATTGATGATCAAGGTGACTTCGTCATTCTTGATCATGTCCACAACGTGCGGACGACCTTCGGTCACCTTGTTGACGCGACGCACCTTCAGGCCGGCCGCCTCGATCAGCTTGGCGGTACCCGCTGTCGCGACGACCTCGAAACCCAGATCGATCAGATCACGCGCAACGCCGGCCACCAGCGGTTTGTCGTCATCACGCACACTGATGAATGCGGTGCCACCAGTCGGCAATACTTCGCTGGCACCCATCTGCGCCTTGGCGAATGCTTCACCGAAGGTGTCGCCCACACCCATCACTTCACCGGTCGACTTCATTTCCGGGCCGAGGATCGGGTCAACGCCCGGGAACTTGGCGAACGGGAATACCGCTTCTTTCACGCTGTAGAAATTGGGGATGATTTCCTTGGTGAAGTTCAGCTCTTTCAGGGTTTTGCCAGCCATCACGCGGGCAGCAATCATGGCCAGGGAGACGCCGATGCACTTGGACACGAACGGTACGGTACGCGATGCACGCGGGTTCACTTCGATGACGTAGATGTCTTCACCCTGCAGGGCCAACTGCACGTTCATCAGGCCAACCACGCCCAGCTCCAGCGCCATCTTCTTGACCTGCTCGCGCATCTCGTCCTGGATATGTGCCGGCAGCGAGTATGGCGGCAGCGAGCATGCGGAGTCACCGGAGTGAACGCCCGCCTGTTCGATGTGCTGCATGATCGCGCCGATCACCACGTCAGTGCCGTCGCAGACCGCATCGACGTCCATTTCGATTGCACAGTTCAGGAAGTGGTCCAGCAGCACCGGGCTGTCGTTGGAGACCTGAACCGCTTCACGCAGATAACGCTTGAGCTCGTCTTCCTGATAAACGATTTCCATGGCGCGACCCCCCAGTACATAGGACGGACGTACGACCAGTGGATAACCGATCTTCGCGGCAGCACGAATCGCTTCGTCTTCGCTGCGCACGGTGGCGTTAGGCGGCTGACGCAGGTTCAGGCGCTCGACCATCTGCTGGAAGCGCTCACGGTCTTCGGCACGGTCGATGGCATCAGGGCTGGTGCCGATGATCGGTACGCCAGCGGCTTCCAGGGCACGCGCCAGCTTCAGCGGCGTCTGACCGCCGTACTGAACGATCACGCCTTTCGGCTTCTCGACACGCACGATTTCCAGCACGTCTTCCAGGGTGACCGGCTCGAAGTACAGGCGATCGGAGGTGTCGTAGTCGGTGGATACGGTTTCCGGGTTGCAGTTGACCATGATGGTCTCGTACCCGTCGTCACGCAGTGCCAAGGCGGCGTGTACGCAGCAGTAGTCGAACTCGATGCCCTGGCCGATGCGGTTAGGACCGCCGCCCAGAATCATGATCTTGTCGCGAGTCGACGGGTTGGCTTCGCACTCTTCTTCATACGTGGAGTACAGGTACGCCGTGTCGGTCGCAAACTCGGCAGCGCAGGTGTCGACGCGCTTGTAGACCGGGAACACTTCCAGCTTGTGACGGTGCGTACGCAGGTTCTTCTCGGTCACACCCAGCAGCTTGGCCAGGCGTGCGTCGGAGAAGCCCTTGCGCTTGAGGCGGAACATCAGGTCGCGGTCGATGGCCGACAGACCCAGTGTCTTGACCTTCTCTTCGTCCTTGATCAGATCTTCGATCTGGACCAGGAACCAAGGGTCGATCATGTTCATGGCGAAGATGTCTTCGACCGTCATGCCCGCACGGAAGGCGTCCGCGACGTACCAGATACGCTCGGCGCCCGGCACGGTGAGTTCGCGCTTGAGGGTGCTCATGCTTTCCGGGTGGCTCAGGTCTAGCTTCGGGTCCAGACCGCAGACGCCCACTTCCAGACCGCGTAGCGCTTTCTGCAGCGATTCCTGGAAGGTACGACCGATGGCCATGACTTCGCCGACCGATTTCATCTGAGTGGTCAGACGGGCGTCGGCCTTGGCGAACTTCTCGAAGGCAAAGCGAGGCAGCTTGGTCACGACGTAGTCGATGGAAGGCTCGAAGGATGCCGGGGTTTTGCCGCCGGTGATGTCGTTCGACAGCTCATCCAGGGTGTAACCCACCGCCAGCTTGGCGGCGACCTTGGCAATCGGGAAGCCGGTCGCCTTGGAAGCCAGTGCCGAAGAACGCGAAACGCGCGGGTTCATCTCGATCACGACCATGCGACCGGTGTCCGGGCAGATGCCGAACTGCACGTTGGAGCCACCGGTTTCAACGCCGATCTCGCGCAATACCGCCAGTGAGGCGTTACGCAGGATCTGATATTCCTTGTCGGTCAGGGTCTGCGCGGGCGCGACAGTGATGGAGTCGCCGGTGTGCACACCCATCGGGTCGAAGTTTTCGATGGAGCAAACGATGATGCAGTTGTCCTTTTTGTCGCGGACAACCTCCATTTCATATTCTTTCCAGCCGATCAGCGATTCGTCGATCAGCAGTTCCTTGGTCGGCGACAGGTCCAGGCCGCGGGCGCAGATTTCTTCGAACTCTTCACGGTTGTACGCGATACCACCACCGGTGCCGCCCATGGTGAAGGACGGACGAATGATGCAAGGGAAGCCGAGCTTTTCAAGCACAGCGTTGGCTTCTTCCATCGAGTGCGCGATGCCGGAACGCGGGCATTCCAGTCCGATGGACTTCATGGCCTTGTCGAAACGCGAGCGGTCTTCCGCCTTGTCGATGGTATCGGCGTTGGCGCCAATCATTTCAACGCCGAACTTCTCCAGAACGCCTTCGCGCTCCAGGTCCAGCGCGCAGTTCAGCGCCGTCTGGCCGCCCATGGTTGGCAACAGAGCGTCCGGACGCTCTTTTTCGATGATCTTGGCAACGGTCTTCCACTTGATCGGTTCGATGTAGGTGGCGTCGGCCATCGCCGGGTCGGTCATGATGGTGGCCGGGTTGGAGTTCACCAGGATGACGCGGTAGCCCTCTTCGCGCAGGGCCTTGCAGGCCTGGGCGCCGGAGTAGTCGAATTCACAGGCCTGGCCGATCACGATCGGGCCGGCGCCGAGAATCAGGATGCTTTTAATATCTGTACGTTTTGGCATGGGTTGTCACTCAAATCCGCAGGTCAGTCGGCAAGCCGTCTTGAACATTTCATTGAGGTGCCTGGGTGGCGGCTACCGGACATTACGTCCGGGTCCAGCCAGGTCACCTGCTTACTACATTCTCAAGGCAACCGGTCAGCGTCGCTTGGCCATGGCTTCGATAAAGCGATCAAACAGAGGCGCGACGTCGTTCGGGCCCGGACTGGCTTCAGGGTGACCCTGGAAGCTGAAGGCGCTCTTGTCGGTGCGCTCGATACCCTGAAGGGTGCCGTCGAACAACGACTTGTGGATGGCGCGCACGTTGGACGGCAGCGTGGCTTCGTCAACCGCGAAGCCGTGGTTCTGGCTGGTGATCATGACGACACCGGTGTCCAGATCCTGAACCGGGTGGTTGGCACCGTGGTGACCGTGACCCATTTTCACCGTCTTGGCACCGGAAGCCAAGGCGAGCAACTGGTGGCCCAGGCAGATACCGAAGACCGGCGTTTCGGTTTCCAGCACTTCCTGGATGGCCTTGATCGCGTAGTCGCAAGGCTCCGGATCGCCAGGACCGTTGGACAGGAAGACACCATCCGGCTTGTAGGCGAGCACGTCACTGGCAGGCGTCTGCGCTGGCACCACGGTCACGCGGCAACCGCGCTCGACCAGCATGCGCAGAATATTGACCTTGACGCCGTAGTCGTAGGCGACCACGTGATAGGGCAGCTCGGCCGCAGCGATATCAGGGTGGCTGTCGGTTTTCAGGTTCCAGACGCTGGAGCGCCATTCGTAGGTGTCCTTGGTGCTGACTTCCTTGGCCAGATCCATGCCCTTGAGGCCCGGGAAGCCGCGAGCAGCTGCGATGGCGGCCTCTTCGGAAATGTCGTCACCGGCCATGATGCAGCCGTTCTGTGCACCTTTCTCACGCAGAATACGGGTCAGGCGACGAGTATCGATACCGGCAATGGCCACCACATTGTTGGCTTTCAGGTAATCGTCCAGCGACATCTTGTTGCGCCAGTTGCTGGCAACCAGCGGCAGGTCACGAATGACCAGGCCCGCAGACCAGACACGATCGGACTCGGCATCCTCAGGCGTGGTGCCGGTGTTGCCGATGTGGGGATAAGTCAGGGTAACGATTTGCTGGGCATAGGAAGGATCGGTAAGGATTTCCTGATAGCCTGTCATTGCGGTGTTGAACACCACCTCACCAACGGTCTGACCGTCGGCTCCAATGGCTTCGCCGCGAAAAATGCTGCCATCAGCAAGGGCGAGTATGGCTGGCTTAGTCAAGAAGACCTCCCGTAAATAAAGCCTGAAAGGGCGTTCGCAGGTTGCAAAAAAGCGGAATGACGTAGATACGTCACCCCGCTTTCTTATAGATTCATCTGCGCGCTTTTAGTGGACACACTAAAGCTGTAGCTTACAGAAAAGGCCCATTTTGGTCTACCACCAATGTGCCTGAAAAGCGGTGTAATGCGACAGCGCCTGAAAAGACCGCGCTTGATAAAAGGCCGAATCCCGTCGCTTGTACGAAATCCGGCCCTGGTTACGCCGCAGAACAAGGATCAGTGCAGATCCAGAACATCCTGCATGTCGTAGAACCCTGGCGCCTTGCCATCGAGCCACATGGCGGCACGGACCGCACCCTTGGCGAAAGTCATGCGACTGGACGCCTTGTGCGTGATCTCGACACGCTCACCGTCAGCAGCGAACAGCACGGTGTGATCACCCACAACATCCCCGGCGCGAACCGTTGCAAAGCCGATGCTCTGACGATCACGCGCACCGGTCTGGCCTTCACGACCATAAACCGCGACCTTCTGCAGATCACGTCCCAGCGCACTGGCAACCACTTCACCCATGCGCAACGCAGTGCCCGAAGGTGCGTCGACCTTGTGCCGATGGTGCGCCTCGAGGATTTCGATGTCCACATCGTCACCCAACACGCGAGCAGCGGTGTCGAGCAGCTTCAGGCACAGGTTGACGCCAACGCTGAAATTGGCTGCGAACACGATAGGAATCTCTTTCGCCGCCTCAGCCAGACGCTGCTTTTCTTCCACGCTGAATCCGGTCGTACCGATGATCATGGCCTTGCCCGCCTTGCGGCAGAAGGCCAGATTCTTCAGCGTGACCGACGGGTGCGTGAAATCGATCAGCACATCAAACTCGTCAGCCACCTTGGCAAGATCACCTGACAGCGGGACGCCAATACGACCCAGCGCCGCCAACTCGCCGGCATCTGCGCCGACCAGCGTGCTGTCAGGACGATCAATCGCAGCGGTCAACCCGGCACCAGGCGCCTGCTGAATCGCTTCGATCAAGGTTTTGCCCATGCGCCCGGCGGCGCCAACTACAGCAATACGTCGCATGCCAGATTTCCTTAGATAGCCTTACAAATCGCCGAAGAAACGCTTCACACCCTCGAACCAGCCACTGGCCTTCGGAGAGTGGGACTCGTCGCTCTCAAGCGATGTGCGGAACTCTTCGAGCAGCTCACGCTGACGCTTGCTGAGATTGACCGGCGTTTCGACCGCGACACGACACATCAGGTCACCTGCACCGCCACCACGCACCGGAGCAACGCCCTTGCCGCGCAGGCGGAACTGCTTGCCGGTCTGAGTCCCTTCGGGGATCTTCAATTTGACGCGACCATCGAGTGTCGGCACTTCAAGCTCACCGCCCAATGCGGCATCGGTAAAGCTGATCGGCACTTCGCAGAACAGGTGCTTGCCGTCACGCTGGAAGATGTCGTGCTCGCGCACATTGATCACAACGTACAGATCGCCGGTGGGCCCGCCCTGAACGCCCGCCTCGCCTTCGCCCGACAGGCGGATGCGGTCGCCAGTATCGACGCCAGGCGGCACTTTCACAGACAGTGTCTTGTACTCTTCGACACGGCCTTCACCGTGGCACGAGTCGCACGGATCGGAAATGATCTTGCCGTGGCCATGGCAACGAGGGCAGGTCTGCTGCACAGAGAAGAACCCCTGCTGCATGCGCACCTGACCAATACCGCCACAGGTCGGGCAGGTAACCGGCGAAGAGCCCTTCTTCGCGCCACTGCCATCGCACGGCTTGCAGTTAACCAGCGTCGGGACGCGGATACTGACCGTCGTGCCGCGCACCGCTTCTTCAAGGTTCAGCTCGAGCGTGTAACGCAGGTCGCTGCCGCGCTGGGCGCCGCCACGACCGCCGCCGCCAGAGCGACCACCACCGAAGAAGTCACTGAAAACGTCACCGAAAATATCGGAGAAGTTCGCGCCGCCAGCCCCACCGAAACCACCGCCGCCCCCCATGCTCGGATCAACACCGGCATGACCGTACTGGTCGTAGGCAGCACGCTTGCTGGCATCGGACAGAACTTCGTAGGCCTCGTTGGCCTCTTTGAACATCTCTTCTGACGCTTTGTCATCAGGGTTGCGGTCAGGGTGATGCTTCATCGCCAGACGACGATAAGCCTTTTTCAGCTCCGCCTCGCTGGAGCCTCGCTCCACTCCCAACACTTCGTAATAATCACGCTTTGCCATAATTCTTCCGCACTCTTGAGGACGTTCGGCAAGACCCTCCTGAGCCCCGCCAAACTCGTTGAGCCCCATACAGGCCCGGACCCAACTCACGTCAATTCAACGATCCTGGTCTTCGATCAACAGCCAGACAACGCTGGCCGAGAAAGCGGCAGAATGAGTCGCCACGCAGGAGCATCGCGATCTTGCCACATGGCTTGCGGACCTGAATCCGCCTGCCGGAATTTTGCCTGTTCCAGACACGCCAACGCGGGAGCAAGCTCCCGCGCGGCGACATCCTACCAGTCACCACTCGAAAGAGGTCAACCGGCTTGCAAGTGAGCCTGCGCTTACTTGTGGTCTTTCACTTCTTCGAACTCGGCGTCGACAACGTCATCCGCCTTGGCCGATTCTTCAGCAGGCTTGGCCGCAGCTTCAGGATTTTCAGCCTGCTCGGCATACATCTTCTGAGCGATTGGCGCGGAAACCTTGGACAGCTCCTCGACCCTGGCTTCGATGGCAGCCTTGTCGTCGCCTTTGACGGCGGCTTCCAGGGCAACCACTGCAGCTTCAACCGCGGCTTTCTCTTCAGCCGTCACTTTGTCGCCGGCATCGGAGATCATCTTGCGAGTCGAATGGACCAGCGCATCACCCTGGTTACGGGCGGAGGCCAGCTCTTCGAACTTGCGATCTTCTTCAGCGTTGACTTCAGCGTCACGAACCATCTGCTGAATTTCTTCCTCGGACAGACCGGAGTTGGCCTTGATCACGATGGACTGCTGCTTGCCGGTGGCCTTGTCTTTCGCGCCGACGTGCAGAATGCCGTTGGCGTCGATGTCGAAGGTCACTTCGATCTGTGGCACACCACGTGGAGCAGGTGGAATCTCAGCCAGATCGAACTTGCCCAGCGACTTGTTCTGACCGGCTTGCTTACGCTCGCCTTGCAGAACATGAATGGTCACAGCGCTCTGATTGTCATCGGCAGTCGAGAACACCTGGGATTTCTTGGTAGGAATCGTGGTGTTTTTCTCGATCAGCGCCGTCATCACGCCACCCATGGTTTCAATACCCAAGGTCAGCGGGCTTACGTCCAGCAGCAGAACGTCTTTCACGTCACCGGCCAGAACTGCACCCTGGATCGCAGCACCCATGGCAACCGCTTCGTCCGGGTTGACGTCTTTACGCGCTTCTTTGCCGAAGAACTCAGTCACCAGCTTCTGCACCAGCGGCATGCGGGTCTGACCACCGACCAGAATCACGTCGTTGATCTTGCCGATGTCGATACCGGCATCTTTCAGAGCGATGCGGCAGGGCTCGATGGTGCGCTGAACCAAGTCTTCAACCAGCGATTCCAGCTTCGAACGGGAGATCTTCACGTTCAAGTGTTTAGGACCGGTTGCGTCTGCAGTGATGTACGGCAGGTTGACGTCGGTCGACTGGCTGGACGACAGTTCGATCTTGGCTTTCTCGGCAGCTTCTTTCAGGCGCTGCATTGCCAGCGGGTCACCCTTGAGGTTCATGCCGCTTTCTTTCTTGAATTCGTCGACGAGGTAGTCGATCAAACGAATATCGAAGTCCTCACCACCCAGGAAGGTGTCGCCGTTGGTGGCCAACACTTCGAACTGGTGCTCGCCATCGACTTCCGCGATCTCGATGACCGATACGTCGAAGGTACCGCCACCCAAGTCATAAACGATGACCGTGTGATCGCCCTTCGCCTTGTCCATACCGTAGGCCAGAGCGGCAGCGGTTGGCTCGTTGATGATGCGCTTGACGTCGAGACCGGCGATACGGCCGGCGTCTTTGGTGGCCTGACGCTGGCTGTCGTTGAAGTAGGCCGGAACGGTGATCACCGCTTCAGTAACAGCCTCACCGAGATAGTCCTCGGCGGTCTTCTTCATTTTTTTCAGAATTTCAGCCGAGATCTGAGGAGGCGCCATTTTCTGGCCATTCACTTCAACCCAGGCGTCGTTGTTGTCGGCTTTGACGATCTTGTAAGGGACCATCTGGATGTCTTTCTGAACGACTTCTTCGTCGAAACGACGACCGATCAGACGCTTTACCGCGTACAGCGTGTTGTGCGGGTTGGTCACTGCCTGACGCTTTGCAGACTGACCGACCAGAATTTCGCCGTCGTTAGCGTAAGCGATGATCGACGGCGTGGTGCGAGCACCCTCGGCGTTCTCGATAACCTTGACGTTGCCGTTTTCCAGAATGGAGACACAGGAGTTGGTGGTCCCCAGGTCGATACCGATAATTCTGCCCATCTTGACTCTCCCGAAACTTTGATTTGGTTGCCGCAACTGCGTTTACAGATTGCGGTAGCTCTTAAACGCTTGACCTTTAAATGGGGGCCTTACAGCTTATTTCAAGCCTGCTCGTCAATTGACGGCGTAACAGGCGATGGTGCCTTGCTGACCACGACCATGGCCGGACGCAACAGACGACCATTGAGCTGATAACCCTTCTGAAACACTTTGAGAACCGTGTTGGGCTCTACATCTGCACTTTCCTGCATGGCCATCGCCTGGTGCTGGTCGGCACTGAACGGCTGGCCGTGCGGGTCGACGGCTTCGAGCTGATAACGCTTGAGCGTGTCCTGGAACATTTTCAAGGTCAGTTCGATGCCTTCACGCATCGGGCGAATGCTTTCGTCGTCCGGATTGGACAGCTCCAGCCCTCGCTCCAGACTGTCGATGATCGGCAGCAGATCACCGGCAAATTTTTCCAACGCAAACTTGTGAGCCTTTTCAACATCCTGTTCAGCACGGCGGCGGACATTCTGCAGATCCGCAGCCACTCGCAGGGATTGGTCCTGCGCGGCAGCCAGTTGCTCCTCGAGCACTTGCACACGGGTGGTCAATTCATCGCCCGCGCCTGCTTCGGCAGCCTGGTCCTGGCTCTGCGCATCCAGATTCTGTTCGTCAGCCATAAGTGTTCTCCTTTAAAAACGTCCGCGAACCCAACTCGCGCTTCTGCCCCCTATATGGGATCGGAATTTGCGGCTTCAAGGGTAAGGAACGGCGGATATGTGCATTTCCTCACAAAAAAATGGGGAATCGGACCGCTGGAAAAATGGACCGCCAGCGCAAGACGAACTAAAAAACACTGAGCCCAACTAAATCGAGCTAAGCCGGGGCATTGTCAGAAGCCGATAAAGCACTGTATAAATAACCAGACAAATCGCTCGGGAGCCGCTCAATGCTGGTGCACCTTTCCGTACATAACTACGCCATCGTCGAACACCTTGATCTCGAACTCGATCGGGGCATGAGCGTAATCACTGGCGAAACCGGCGCTGGCAAATCGATCATGCTTGATGCGCTGGGCCTGACGCTGGGTGATCGTGCCGACAGTGGCGTCGTCCGCCCGGGCGCCGACAAGGCCGACATCCTGGCCACCTTCGACCTTGACGATATTCCCGAAGCCCAGGCCTGGCTCAAAGAGCGCGACCTGGACAATGACGGCCCCTGCATCCTGCGCCGGGTCATCACCGCAGAAGGTCGTTCGCGCGCTTACATCAACGGCTCGCCCTGTCCGCAAGGCGACCTCAAAGCGCTTGGCGAGCTGCTGATCGACATTCACAGCCAGCACGAGCATCAGTCGCTGCTCAAGACCGATACCCATCGCCGCCTGCTGGACGAATACGCCGGCGCAACCGATCTGGCCCGCCAGGTGCAACTGGCCGCGCAACGCTGGCGTCAGACCCGCCAGGAACTGGAGCGCCTTTCCAACTCGGGCGACGAACAGCGCGCACGCCATCAGTTGCTGAGTTATCAGCTGGAAGAGCTGGAAAGCCTGAGCCTGGGCGAGAACGAACTGGAACAGCTGGAGCAGGAACACAAGAACCTGACCAATGCCGAGAGTCTGCTGAGCATTTGCCGCCAGGTGGTCGAGCAGTGCAGCGAAAGCGATTCCGGCAATGTGCTCAACGCTCTGACCGCCAGCCTGCACAGGCTCGGCGGTGTGAACAACTCGCCCACGGCGCTCTGCGAAGCCACTGAGCTGCTGTCCAGTGCGCAGATTCAGGTCGAGGAAGCCGTCGGAGAACTCAACCGCTTTCTCGATCACTTCGACGCCGACCCCGCCAGGCTGCAGCAACTCGAAGAGCGGCTCGATGCTATTTACACGCTCGCCCGCAAGCACCGCATCCAGCCCAACGAAGTGGCCACGCTGCAACAGAAACTGCTGGACGAAATTGAAACGCTCAACGCGAACGACGAGTCCATCGAGCGCCTGGAACATGAAGTGCAGGCATTTGCCCGTCACTATCAGGAAAAGGCCCGCGAACTGAGCGACTTGCGTCATACCTCATCGACGAAGCTGGCCAGCGCCGTCGAACAGGAAATTCATCGACTGGGCATGCCTGGTGGTCGCTTCCAGATCGAGCTCAAGGCCATCCCCGGCACCGAACCTCATCCTCACGGCCTTGAACATGTCGAGCTGCTGGTCAGCGCCAACCCCGGTCAGCCGCTCAAGGCGCTGGCCAAGGTTGCGTCCGGCGGCGAACTGTCACGGATAAGCCTGGCGATTCAGGTCATTACGGCGCAGACGTCCCGGGTGCCTACGCTGGTGTTCGACGAAGTCGACGTGGGCATTGGTGGCCCGACGGCTGAGATCGTCGGTCAGTTGCTGCGTCGCCTGGGCGAGCGTGGGCAGGTCATGACCGTGACTCACCTGCCGCAGGTAGCGGCGCAAGGGCATCAGCATCTGTTCGTGCACAAGGTCAGAGACAACGACGCCACTCGCACTGCAGTGTCGAAACTCACCAAGACCGAACGTATAGAGGAAGTGGCCCGCATGCTGGGCGGTATCGATCTGACCAAGGAATCACTGGCTCACGCCAAGAAGATGGTCGTGACCGCGAAAAACTGATTCCCGAAGCATAGAAAGCACAAAGGCGACACTGAGGTCGCCTTCGTCGGTGTGCTTACGCCTTTTTGTTGCGGACGTAGAGCACCAGGTTGTGATCCACCAGATCAAAGCCGTGTCTTTCGACGATGGCTTTTTGAAGTTTTTCGATCTCTTCGTCGAAGAACTCGATCACTTCACCGGACTCCACATTGACCATATGGTCGTGGTGGCCGCCGTCAGCCAGTTCGAACACAGCATGACCGCCGTCGAAGTTGTGGCGTACCACCAGTCCAGCGGCTTCAAACTGGGTCAAAACACGGTAAACCGTGGCCAGACCGACATCCTCGCTCGCCTCCATCAGGGCCTTGTAGACATCCTCGGCACTCATGTGGCGCTGCTCGGCAGAATCGAGCATTTGGAGTATTTTGACCCGTGGTAGGGTCACCTTGAGTCCTGCTTTACGTAGTTCGCTATTTTCAACCATGGTCAGCTTTCTCGCAGACGCTGCTTCGCAGCTTCTCTTAATGCAGGTATGATCGGGGTTTACGTTGTCCCAGCCAAGATAGTGGAAGTCGCCCACCGATGCAAAACACCAAGCTCTTGCTAACCAGTTTCACCTTCGTGGGACTGCTCGCACTCGCCGGTTGTTCATTCCCCGGGGTTTACAAAATCGACATCCAGCAGGGTAATGTCGTCACGCAGGACATGATAAACCAGTTACGCCCCGGAATGACCCGGCGGCAAGTACGGTTTATCATGGGTAATCCGTTGCTGACCGACACCTTCCACGCCGATCGGTGGGATTACCTGTACAGCCTTCAGCCAGGTGGCGGTGAGCGCCAGCAGGAGCGCGTCAGTCTGATTTTCAATGAAAGCGATCAGTTGGTCAGCCTGTCAGGCGACTTCATGCCAGGCGTGAGCCGCGATGACGCGATCCTCGGCAAAGGCAGCGATACCAACGCGCCGACCGAGAATCAACCACAGCAGCCGCCCGAAGAGCCAGCCAAACCAGGCTCGCTGCTGGACAAGATCCAGAAGGACGTCGACAGCGTCGAAACAGTGCCTGTTCCGACTCAGGAACCACTGGACGTCAACCCGCGCTGATTCAAGGCGCGCAAAGAAAAGCCCGGCATGCCGGGCTTTT
>NZ_MUIO01000240.1 GCF_002087235.1 Pseudomonas floridensis
TGCTCCAGACGGCGCGCCAGATACCCGTCCAGCCAATCAGTCGCTGCGGCGAATGCGAAGACCGCGCTGGCGGCCATATAGCTCCAGTGGTAAGGCATGTAGAACAGCAGAATGAAGATCGGAATCAATAAAACGCGTAGTACGGTAATCAGATTAGGGATATTCATCGGCACAACTGGCTACGAGGTGAGCGAGCATTCTACTCGCTGTGCAGGTTTGCATAAATCGACTCTGCCAGCTTTTTACTGATTCCCGGCGCTTTTGCTATCTCATCGATGCTCGCACGGGACAATTCCTGCAGACCACCGAAGTGTTTGAGCAGATCGCGACGCCGGGTCGGACCCACGCCGGCAACGCCTTCGAGGGTCGAGGTACGACGGGTCTTGCCGCGACGTGCCCGATGCCCGGTGATCGCAAATCGGTGCGCCTCGTCGCGAATCTGCTGAATCAGGTGCAGCGCCGACGAATCGCCAGGCAGCGTGAACTCATGGGCAGCGTCGTTCAGGTAAAGGGTTTCGAAACCGGCCTTGCGCGTGGTGCCCTTGGCCACGCCGAGCAGGATGAGATCGGGGATCGCCAGTTCGTTGAGCACATCCCGGGCCATTGCCATCTGCCCTTTGCCACCGTCCA
>NZ_MUIO01000241.1 GCF_002087235.1 Pseudomonas floridensis
TGTTCGGAGAATCCTTAGGGCGTGCTCGTCCATGGCTTATTAGATATATTGCCTTGGTTTATTGCGTATATTTCCACCGATTATCCTCGTTACTCGGATCGACATCACTCAATAACATTTCGGATTATGGCTAATATTGAGTTAGCCAAATGCGGCGTCATAAATTTACTCGGAGGCCGACCAGTCAGGGCGTCCACTGCGGTGCAGGCTGACCGAAACCCGGTGTCACTGAACCTGCGGGAGGGTTTTCCGCAGCGTAGTGATGCTTCAACACGCCTTTACAGACGTTTCCAGGGCGGGGTTTGAGGGTGGTGCACTGAGCGTAGGTTTGGGTGTGTTGATGGGCTTTATCTGTCTTTTCCTGGTGCTCAGCCATTGCGGCTAATCACTACCCATGCATTGTTTGCTTGACACTGTTATTGCTTCGGCCTTCCTGCTGTTGCATGGTATCGGATGGTGGTGCGTGGTTTTGAATGGTGCTGCGTCGTTCTCGGTTGGTACTGGGATAGTTTTGGGATGTGCTTCCGGGATGTCTTGACGTGAGCGACCGCTCGACAGCATTTAAGCGGGCTATCGCCGCATGACAATCGCGCGTTTTTGATTGAAAGCCCACTCAGTGCATGGCGGGCCAGCCCTGATGAACCGGCGTGCACGGGCCGAGGATTGGGGAATTCAAAATCGCGCGTGTAAATCGGTGGAAAAACACGAATGCACTCGAATCAATGACTGGAAAATCATGTTTTATTTTGTTTGTTCGGTGGAAAATCCATGAAAAATTCCACTCGTTCTTCGTCGACCCTCGTTTGGGTTAGGAAATCCGGGGGGGGCTATGCTTTCCAGTCAAAACGCGATTGGCGCACCTGCCCGAATTGACCATACACCACTCGAATCAAGCCGTTACGTTTTATCCCTTCAGTACCTTCTCCGCCTAAGGATTCTCCGAAC
>NZ_MUIO01000242.1 GCF_002087235.1 Pseudomonas floridensis
ATCGTGTTCGACGACGCCGATCTGGATCGCGCCGCCGACATCGCGATGATGGCCAACTTCTACAGCTCGGGTCAGGTCTGCACCAACGGTACCCGCGTGTTCGTGCCGAACGCACTGAAGGCTGAATTCGAAGCGAAGATCCTGGAACGCGTGAAGCGTATTCGCGCCGGTAACCCGGAAGACGAAAACATCAACTTCGGCCCGCTGGTCAGCTTCGAACACATGGAAAGCGTGCTGGGCTACATCGCCAGCGGCAAGGAACAGGGCGCACGTCTGCTGTGTGGCGGCGAGCGACTGACGGGCGGTGACTTCGCCAAAGGCGCGTATGTAGCGCCGACCGTGTTCACCGACTGCACCGACGAGATGACCATCGTGCGTGAAGAGATCTTCGGCCCGGTGATGAGCATCCTCGGTTATGACACTGAAGACGAGGTGGTTCGCCGCGCCAACGACACCGATTTCGGCCTGGCCGCCGGTATCGTGACCCGCGACCTGAACCGCGCACACCGCGTGATTCATTTGCTGGAAGCCGGTATCTGCTGGATCAACGCCTGGGGCGAGTCGGCGGCACAAATGCCGGTCGGCGGCTACAAGCAGTCGGGTGTGGGTCGCGAAAACGGCATCAGCTCCCTGGCCCAGTACACACGCATCAAGTCGGTCCAGATCGAGCTGGGCGACTACGCGTCGGTTTTCTAAGGCTCGCTGAGTTGGATTTCGTTTGAGGCGAGGCCTTCGCGAGCCAGCTCGTGAAGAGGCCCGCCTCAAGTAGCGCACTAGCATGGGGTGCTAGGGGTCGAGCCACAAGCTGCCCGACCCGCGCTGATTTGCATTTGCCCCACCTACCTTGAAGAGGGCGCAGTTATGACCCAGGAATACGACTACATCATCATTGGTGCCGGCTCTGCCGGTAACACTCTGGCAGCCCGTCTCACCGAAGACGAAGGCGTCACCGTTCTGCTGCTGGAAGCCGGCGGCCCGGACTATCGTCTGGATTTCCGGACCCAGATGCCTGCCGCGCTGGCATTTCCGCTGCAAGGTCGTCGCTACAACTGGGCCTACGAGACCGAGCCAGAGCCGCACATGAACAACCGCCGCATGGAGTGCGGTCGCGGCAAGGGCCTGGGTGGCTCGTCGCTGATCAACGGCATGTGCTACATCCGTGGCAACGCGATGGACTATGACGGCTGGGCGAAAGAGCCAGGTCTTGAGGACTGGACCTACCTCGATTGCCTGCCGTATTTCCGCAAGGCCGAAACACGCGACATCGGCCCCAACGACTACCACGGCGGCGACGGCCCGGTCAGCGTGACCACGCCCAAGGCCGGCAACAACCCGTTGTTCCATGCCATGGTCGAGGCCGGTGTGCAGGCCGGTTACCCGCGTACTGATGACCTGAACGGTTATCAGCAGGAAGGCTTCGGTCCCATGGATCGCACCGTGACGCCTAAAGGCCGTCGTGCGAGCACCGCTCGTGGCTACCTGGACGAAGCGAAAAAGCGCTCGACGCTGACCATCGTCACCCATGCCCTGACTGACCGCATCCTGTTCGAAGGCAAGCGTGCAACAGGCGTGGCGTATCTGGTAGGCGACAGCGATGCACGTCATGAAGCCCGTGCCCGCAAGGAAGTCCTGCTGTGCGCCGGTGCAATCGCATCGCCGCAGATCCTGCAACGTTCCGGCGTCGGCCCTGCCGATCTGTTGAACAAGCTCGACATCCCGGTGGTTCATGACCTGCCGGGCGTTGGCGAGAACCTTCAGGACCACCTGGAAATGTACCTGCAGTACGCGTGCACCCAACCGGTGTCGCTCTACCCGTCACTGATGTGGTGGAACCAGCCTGCGATCGGCGCGGAGTGGATGTTCCTCGGCACCGGCATCGGCGCCAGCAACCAGTTTGAGGCCGGTGGTTTCATTCGCTCGAGCGAGGCGTTCGAGTGGCCGAACATTCAGTACCACTTCTTACCGGTGGCGATTAATTACAACGGCACCAAGGGCGTGAAAGAGCACGGCTTCCAGGCACACGTCGGTTCCATGCGGTCGCCAAGCCGCGGCCGAGTGCACGCCAAGTCCAAGGATCCACGCGAGTACCCGAGCATCCTGTTCAATTACATGGCCTCCAGGCAAGACTGGCAGGAGTTCCGCGACGGCATTCGCCTGACCCGCGAAATCATGCAACAGCCTGCGCTGGATCCGTACCGTGGCCGCGAAATCAGCCCCGGCATTGACGTGCAGTCTGACGAAGCGCTGGACACCTTCGTACGTGAACACGCCGAAACGGCCTATCACCCGTCGTGCTCCTGCAAGATGGGCACCGACGAGATGGCAGTCGTCGATGGCCAGGGTCGTGTGCACGGTATGCAGAGCCTGCGTGTGGTGGATGCGTCGATCATGCCGATCATCACCACCGGCAACCTGAACGCGCCGACGATCATGATCGCCGAGAAAATCGCCGACAAGATCCGTGGCCGCCAGCCCCTGCCGCGCAGCACCGCCGATTACTTCGTGGCGGGCGACAAGCCAGCGCGTGGCAAGCCGCTGCGTGAGGTCACGCACCAGGCTTGATTACCTTGGTCGACTGAACCTCGGTCTTCGCGGACAAGTCCGCTCCCACGGGTACGGCCATTCCGAACGTGGGAGTCTTCGCGTACAAACCCCACGGTAGTACGACCTGTAGGAGTGGACTTGTCCACGAATGCAATGCGTCAGGCGCTGCCGATGGAGGGGTTGTGCACATCTCTTCGCGGACAAGTCCG
>NZ_MUIO01000243.1 GCF_002087235.1 Pseudomonas floridensis
CGGCGTCGGCGCCAGCGGCCTGATGCAACTGATGCCGGCCACAGCCAAGGAAACCGCCCGCAAGTTCAGCATTGCGCTGGCCTCGCCTCAACAGGTGCTCGACCCGGACACCAATATCCAGCTCGGCGCGGCCTACCTGAGTTCGGTACACGGCCAGTTCAATGGCAACCGCGTGCTCGCTTCCGCCGCTTACAACGCAGGCCCCGGCCGCGTGCGTCAGTGGCTCAAGGGGGCCAATCACCTGGCTTTCGATGTGTGGGTGGAGAGCATCCCGTTCGACGAGACCCGCCAGTACGTACAGAACGTGCTGTCGTACTCGGTGATCTACGGTCAGAAACTCAACTCGCCGCAGCCCCTGGTCGACTGGCACGAGCGGTTCTTCGACGACCTTTGACGGATGGCATAAGGTGATCAGCCATGCGCCCCATGGCGCTGATCATCGATGCTGGCATTACTGACGGGAGCGCCAGGAGCGCTCCCGTCAACTCACTCCAGCACTTGCACCTTCATGCCGACTTCAAGCTCTCCATGACCGAGGTTGACCATGTTCTGGCCGAACATGACGTTGCCTTCGACTTCACGGTAGGTCTTGAGCGTGGTGAAAGGCTCCCGATCGGCGCTTCGCTCGCCGGTAGCCGGATCGATGGTAGTCAGGATGCAGCGGGCACACGGCTTGAGAATCTGGAATTCGATCTCGCCAATGCGAATGCGCTTCCAGCTGTCCTCGGCAAACGGTTCGGCCCCCTCCACTACCAGGCTGGGTCTGAAACGCAGCATCTCCAGCGGCCTGCCCAGCCTGGCGGACAGATCGTCGAGCGAGCCCTGACCGATCAACAGCAGCGGAAAACCATCCGCGAAGTTGACACGACCGTCAATGCCCTCGAAGCCACCGGGCAAGAAGCGGGCGCGCTCGGCGGGCATGTAGACCATGCGGGTCGGCTGGCCGATGAAGCGACTGACCCACTCGGCAGCCGCCTCCCCCGCATCAGGCACCTGCAGCGAATCGCGCCATACTGTCACGCCGCGCAAACCTTCCTGCGATTCAACCGGCAAGGCCACATCAAGCGGCGCAAAGCCGGGCGCG
>NZ_MUIO01000244.1 GCF_002087235.1 Pseudomonas floridensis
TCGGCGCCTGACCGCCCAGGGTGCGATAGACCATGCCGTATTGACCGCCGGCTTCGATCACCTGCAAGGACGCCAGGTGATTGAGGGTCTTGAGGTCCAGCAGCGTCTGTTCTTTGTGATTGATCAGCAAGTGCCCGTCGTTGCCGACCCTGACCGATTCATTGCCGTCCTTGACCGGCAGTTCGAAGGCCAGAAACGCTTTGTCCGGTGTCACCGCCACACTGGCGTCGTCACTGACGCTCAACTGCGCACGCAGCGGCGAGACGCCTGCGGCGCTGGCCACGCGAATGACTTGCGGCAGGCTGGCAGCCGGGCGGTCGAGCCAGGTTTTCGGGACCATGACCTGGGTGCTGGTCGCGAAGCGCGCAGCCATCCCGGAGAAATCGTTGTCAGGCGCAACCTTGTCGATGACGACATGGCTGGTTGGCAACACCGAGATCGGGAACGCCTGCGGCGTCTCCAGGCACTGATTGCTGACCGGCTGACGCTGGAACGAGACCCGCAGCGTATTCTGCGCAGCGAGTGCGTAACGCGGAATACGCGCTTCGATGCGTTCCTTGTGACCATCGGCGTTCAACTGCATCGCGCCGATCAGGTAGTCGTTGAGAAACAGCGTTGCTACCGGCGGCGTACCCGAGGCGCCCGGTGCCGCGGCAACGTCAATCATTGCGGTGACCGGGACGCGTCCGTCATAGGCCACGCTGCCCAGCGGGAACGAAGCGCTCCAGTCGGTCTTGGCCAACACATCCACCGTGCCCGGTCGACCGCCCAGACGGGTCAGTGCCACGCGACCGTCTTCGCTCAGCGGCATGGCAGTTTCTTCACCGATGCTCAACTGACGGGTCAGTGCCAGTTTGTTCCACGCCGAACTAAACAGGCCGATGGCTTTTTCAGCGGACTCGGGCTTGATCAGGAGCAGGGCGCGATTGCCGAGCAACGCGAGGCTGACATCGTTGCCCGGGCTGGTCGCCAGCGTCTTTCTGCCGTGGCGCTCACGCCATTGGCTCAGTGCGGTGGCTGCCGAGGCGTCCAGCCCCTGAACCTGTTGCTGCAAGGCATTCAGCGAATCCTCGATAGCCTTGAGCAACTGCGGGTCGCTGATCGCCAGATCTGCCTGCAATGCCGGCGTCTGGCCCAGCATCAGCAAAGCACCGATCTGTGCCGGATCGGTCAGCGTGTATTGGCTCTGGCCGTCAAGTGCGGCGAAGGCCGGGATCTGTTTCAGTTCGGCGGGCACACGCAGGCCGCTCAGGTCGATGCTGTCCTGCACGGCCGGGAACGGCATGATCCGCGCCTGCTTGCCGATGCGCTCCAGCGCTACGCCGAGCCGCCATGCCGCATCGTAACTGGCGCTGGACAACGTGCCGGGTGCGACCAGCAGCCCGGGTTTGCCCGGCAGCGCATTCCATGCTGCGCCGACATCCTGCAACTGACTGGCGTCGTAGCTGTAAGTCAGGCGCGTGTGCGGATCGATACGCAGCACATTGCCGATAGCGCGCTGGTCCTCGCAAAGTGTTTTCGATATCACCGATGACCAGGCAATCCCCAGTCGCACCGACCCGGTTTCCCGCGCACCTTTGTCGACGCCCAGCGTGGTGC
>NZ_MUIO01000245.1 GCF_002087235.1 Pseudomonas floridensis
TGCCGCCCGAGATTCTTGGCCAGCCCGAGCCCATGCGCGCCATGGCCCGTTGAGGCAAAAAGCACGGACAGCGAACAGAACCACAAGCGAACCCGCAGCGAAGACAGCGCAAACCTTTCAGGGCACCCGGTCCACACCGGGTGCCCATAAAAACCGTTTTCGCGGACCCGCCCCGCACCCAGACCCAACGGCCTTGAGCCTTCAAGAGATACGCCTGATGAAATCTTCCGTTACCGTAAACACGGGCGCGTTGAACGCCCTTGCCTGCGGGATGAGCCTGTTGGCTCTGATGCCCACCTTTGCATTGGCTGCAGAAAGCCCGTTGACTCAGGCCATCAACCGCATCACCAACGACGCTCGTCAGGAGCGGGTGATCGAGTTGCGGGAATTGGGTATCGACCGTCCGATCATTCTCAATGCCACCGATGCGCGTCGCGAACTGTACCTGCCGGTGCCTGCCAACGTTGCGCTGACCGACGCAACCCTGAACTTCGACGCCAGTTACCTGAACGGTGAAGCGGGTCGCAACACGTTACTACTGTCACTGGATGGCTACCCGGTGCGGGCCATGGGCCTGAACGAAGAACAGGGCAATGCCAGCACCACGCTGGGCGTCGA
>NZ_MUIO01000246.1 GCF_002087235.1 Pseudomonas floridensis
CCCCCAGCGACGAACTGATCCAGCAGAGCGAAGCCGTGCGCAAGACGCTGCGCAAAGGGCTGACCGTGTTCGATCATTTCGCCAGCGTCGAAAAAAGCGAGGTCAGGGAAAATGCCTGAGGACCAATACGAACGCCTGCCTGTAGCCGGGGATACGGAAAACGAGTCCGGTACTGAAGTTTTCTACCTTGCTCCACGGCCAGTCCCCACCGGGGTTGCAGCTTTTAGCTCGCGCAGCCTTCACCAATACGCCAATGACGTTTACATGGACTTTGGGCTGGATGCAGCGACGGTGGAATTTGCGGTGCGTTGTTACATTGGTTCGGTAATGTTCATGGTCATCCTTTTTGTGCTGATCTCCATAGGATTAGGAATTAATGATCACGTCAAATATGGAGATCCAGTTTTCGAAATTTTTCTGACTTTGTTTCTGCCAAATCCTTATCTCTGGGGTTTCGTGGGAGGCTTGGCACTGATGTATCTCTATTGTTTCGCTCAAGCCGTCTACCCCCATTCCAAAATCCCGCCTACTCGCTTCAACCGCCAGCGTCGTGAAGTCGCCTATGTGGCCAGCCGGGGCGAGCCGCCGCGTTTCATTCCGTGGGAAGACGTCATCGCCTGCGTCAGCAGCAGCATGGTCGCCACCCCGTACGGCACCCAGCAGAATTATGCCCTGATGATCGGTC
>NZ_MUIO01000247.1 GCF_002087235.1 Pseudomonas floridensis
TGATTTTGCTGAAAACACCATGGACTCGTGCTTCAGGGTGGGATGACACGAAGCCAGGCAATGACCACGATGTCCGATCCTGCGTTTCAAGAAAAGGTTGTGGCCGAAATCGCGCGTCTGGCCGGTATCGACCTGACATCGGTCGAGGTTCTTGATCAGAAGCTTCAGGCGGACAACAAGGCTACCAGCCCAGGAGCGGTCGAGTTACCTCCTATTCCCGTCACTACGAGTGATGAAGAAAAACTGACTTCTGCTCAAGAAACGCTGCGATCGATGGCTTCGATCAACCAATACATCCAGGAGCACCCGGAACAGCAGGAGGCTGTGAGCGTGCTGGTGGCCGTGGCGCAGGGGCCGAAAGGTCTGGTGCAATTGGCGGTTTTCAACGCGGTTTCCGAGACGCCCCTGGGTCAGAATATTGGACAAAAACTGGCTGAGTACGGTGACGTTCTGGGGGAACAGATCGCCAATGCCATGGAAGGCGAGACGATTAAAAAAGATGACAATACCGGTGCCTACCTGATCGGTGGTGGAGTGCTTACAGCGGGCATCTTGACTGGTATGCTGGTAAGCGGTAAAGCTATAGCCAAGTCTAGAACTATTTCAGCCGAGATGAAGGCTGATCCTTATCATGCGGACTGGAAGAACTATACCGGGACTGACAGGGGCGTTGGAGCGGACGTTGTTAAGGGGG
>NZ_MUIO01000248.1 GCF_002087235.1 Pseudomonas floridensis
CGCAGGCGCTCTTCCAGATGACGCAGTTGCGTGTCATCGAGGCTGCCGGTCACTTCCTTGCGGTAGCGGGAAATGAAGGGCACTGTCGAGCCTTCATCCAGTAGTGCTACGGCCGCTGCGACCTGTTGTGGGCGTACGCCGAGTTCTTCGGCGATGCGGCTGTTGATGCTGTCCATAAGACCACCTGGAGTTGTGAGCAAAAAACTGGGCTTTGTAAGGTCCGGCGTGCCAGATCCCGGTCCGTGACCGGTTTATTTTCTTGACTGGCGAACTGCCATAAGTCTGGTGTTGCCTGACTTTGAGCGCGGCGCATTATACCCAGCGACGCCGGATTAGGGGATTGGCCGACGAGCGCGGTTTTTTTGCGCCCGACAAAGCACTCTCAAGTGTGACGCCCAGTAAAATCTGCTAACAATGCACAAGGTGCGCATCACAGCAGCTACGCCATAATGCGCCCCGAGATCAAAGGAGCATCCGATGAGCAGCACTGCACAAAATGCTGAAGGCGAAAAAATCCTGATCGTCGATGACGATCCGGGGTTGAGCAGCCTCCTGGAACGTTTCTTCACCAGCAAGGGCTACCGTGCCCGCGCAGTGGCGAACGTGGAGCAAATGGACCGACTGTTGTCCCGCGAAGTATTCAACCTCGTGGTTCTGGACTTGATGCTGCCTGGGGAAGATGGCCTTTCCGCTTGCCGTCGTTTGCGCGCAGCGAACAATCAGGTGCCGATCATCATGCTCA
>NZ_MUIO01000249.1 GCF_002087235.1 Pseudomonas floridensis
CGCCCTGGCGCACATTCAGGTTGATGTCCTTGAGCACATGGAACTGGCCGTACCACTTGTGGACGCCCTCCATGCGGATCATGCCTTCAGCGCCCAGAGGCTTGGTGATAACTTCACTCATGTCAAAACTCCTAACGCTTGTGGCCTGTGTCCAGCTTACGTTCCAAATGCATGGAATAGCGGGACATACCGAAACAGAAGATCCAGAACACCAGGGCCGCGAAGACATAACCTTCGGTGGCCATACCCAGCCAGGCCGGGTCGGCGGTGGCTTGCTTGACGCTGTTGAGCAGGTCGAAGAGGCCGATGATGATCACCAGGCTCGTGTCCTTGAACAGGGCAATGAAGGTGTTGACGATGCCGGGAATGACCATCTTCAACGCCTGCGGCAGGATCACCAGACCCATGCTGCGCCAGTAACCCAGGCCCATTGCAGCGGCCGCTTCGTACTGACCCTTTGGAATCGCCTGCATGCCACCGCGCACCACCTCGGCCACGTAGGCCGACTGGAACAGGATGACGCCGATCAGCGCCCGCAGCAGCTTGTCGAAGTTCATCCCTTCAGGCATGAACAGCGGCAGCATGACCGAAGACATGAATAGCACGGTGATCAACGGCACGCCGCGCCAGAACTCGATGAAGGTGACACATACCACGCGCACCGCCGGCATGTTGGAGCGACGCCCCAGTGCCAGCAGAATGCCCAGCGGCAAAGCACCGGCGATGCCGACCGTGGCAATCACCAGCGTCAGCATCAAACCGCCCCACTGGCTGGTCGGAATCGTGGTCAGACCAAACGCGCCGCCATGCAGCAGGTAGAACGCGATGACCGGGTACACCACCAGATAGGCGATGCCGTAGATCGCCTTGCGCGGGAACTTCGAAATGAACAGCGGCGCAGCACCCACGATTGCCAGGATAGCGGCCAGATCGACCCTCCAGCGCAACTCGGTGGGAAAGTATCCATACATGAACTGGCCGAAGCGCTGCTGGACGAATACCCAGCATGCGCCAGCCTTGGTGCAATCTTCCTTGGTGGTGCCGATCCAGTTCGCATCCAGCAACGCCCAGCTGATCATCGGCGGGACGATCAGG
>NZ_MUIO01000025.1 GCF_002087235.1 Pseudomonas floridensis
GAGCGAGCTTGCTCGCGAAAACGGTGTACGCCGCGCCGCTACCTGATCGGATGCACTGGCCCCTTCGCGAGCAAGCTCACTCCCACCGGTCATCCATAGCCTTTTGATTTGGTTGCGTGAAAACCCGCATAAGCCTTAGGTGACGCACAGCTTCAAAAGCGGCATGCCCGTGCGGATCGATGGGCATGCACACAGGATTCAGACCTTGACGATCCAGCCTGCTGGCGGCTCGATGTCACCGGACTGCACACCGGTCAGCTCTTTGTACAGGCGCTGGGTGACCGGACCGACTCCGGATTCGCTGTAGAACACATGCAGCTTGTCCTTGTAGGAAATCCCGCCAATCGGCGTGATCACTGCGGCAGTGCCGCACGCGCCTGCTTCCTTGAACTCATGGATGCGGTCAATGAACACGTCCCCTTCCTCGACCGTCAGGCCCAGGCGAGACTTTGCCAGTTCGATCAGCGATAAGCGGGTAATGCCCGGCAGCACGGAGGGCGACTTCGGAGTCAGGAACACATCATCATGGGTGATCGCGAAGAAGTTGGCCGACCCCACTTCCTCGATTTTGGAATGAGTCTGCGGGTCCAGATAGATGCAATCGGCGAAGCTGTGCTTCTTGGCCTCTGAGCCCGGCATCAGGCTGGCAGCGTAGTTGCCACCGACCTTGGCGGCACCGGTGCCATTCGGCGCGGCGCGGTCGTAGCCCGAGATCACGAAGTTGTTCGGCTTCAGGCCGCCTTTGAAATAGGCACCAACCGGGATGCAGAAGATCGAGAAGATGAATTCCGGGGCCGTGCGCACGCCGATGTTGTCACCCACGCCGATCACGAACGGACGCAAGTAAAGCGCGCCACCGGAACCGTACGGCGGAATGAAACGCTCGTTGGCCTTGACGACCTGCTTGCAGGCTTCGATGAATACATCGGTCGGAACGTGAGGCATCAGCAGACGAGAACAGCTGCGCTGCATGCGCTGGGCGTTCTGATCGGGACGAAACAGGTTGATCGAGCCATCTTTGCAGCGATAGGCCTTCAGGCCTTCGAAACACTGCTGACCGTAATGAAGCGCCGTAGAACCCTCGCTGATATGCAGGGTGTTGTCTTCGGTCAGCGAGCCCGCATCCCATGCGCCATCGCGCCAGTGAGAGAGGTAGCGTTTGTCGGTCTTGATGTAGTCGAAACCCAGCGTGTCCCAGTTGATGCTTTCTTGACTCATAACGCCCTCTATCATTTTAGCGACTGCCTGGACGAGTCAGGCCAATGCCGTATTCTGCCAGATCATTCGAAACCTGAGGCTTGAAATAAATACAAACCGATCAGGCGTTTTTGCATCCGTGCAAGCGATAGAGCCTGCTCCAGCGACTGCATGCCGTCAATCTGCCCGAACCTGACGCTGGCGAACATAAGTCAGAAAAGCGCTCATGTCGGTGCTGCATAACGTGCGTGCGACGGATTTCACTTCTTCCATGGGCCAGTCCCACCACGCGGACTGAAGCAAGAGCTCGCGCACGTCTTCTTCAAAGCGCCAGCGGATGAACTTGCAGGGGTTGCCACCGACTACCGAAAATGGCGCCACGTCGCGTACGACCATTGCACCCGCTCCGACAATGGCGCCGTGGCCAATCGTCACCCCGGAAAGAATGACAGCGTCGGCGCAGATCCAGCAGTCGCTGCCGATGGTGACATCGCCTTTGCTCGGCGCGTAGTCCTTGATATCACTGACCTGATCGACCATTGCCGGAAACGGGTATGTGGTAATCCAGTCGGTTCGGTGCTCACCGCCCAAAAGAATCCTGACGCCTTCGGCGATGGAGGTGTAGGAGCCCACTCGCAGGATCGTGTCGTCACCGAACTCGATGACATCCGGGATGCCATACGTTCCCACGCCCACTTCGTAACGCGGATAGCGCAGCCTGATTTTCTCCGGCGCTCGCTCCAGCTTGTCCATTCGGCGCAACTGCTTGCGTATCTTTCTTTCTTTGAGTTTGTCGAAAAATTTCATGAGACCCTGAATCCAGTGGAGCGCTGAAAAGCTGTCGCTTTATCTGTAGCTCAGCAACAAACGCTTGCATCGACGCCAGGTCGTGCGGTTCATGTGCTTCAGTGGAATGGAAAACAGCAGCTTCCAGCCATGTCGCTTGTCGGACACCGATGCATACTTGAGCGCTTTGTTGATCACCTCGGTGCGGCCCCGCTGATAATCACGGTGCTGGTGATAAGGCTCGATGGTCTTAAGGTCTGCCTCGAGCAACACCTTGTATTTACGCGACAGGTTGTTGGGGTGGCGTCGATAACGCGTCACCACCACCGGAAGCACGTGGATCTCGTAACCCTTGGAGGCGATCTTCAGGGTCATCTGGAAATCCTGGACCCTGATCTCCGGGTCATAGCCGCCCGCGTCCCTGATTGCCTGCATCCGGTACAGCGCTACCGGCGCGCCGACGACCACCGCGTTACGCAACACGTCATCAAACTTGAGTTTTTCAATGTAATTGCGCGACTGGCATTTGATGTAGTGGCCGTCACAATCCATGTAACTGATCAGCGCGCCCACGCACCCTACCTTGGGATGCGTATCAAGGTACTCGGCACGCACACTCACGGATGACGGCAGCATGATGTCATCCAGGTCCGGCGTGGACACGTAGACACCCCTGGCGTATTTGAGTCCGTGGTTCAGCGCGGCGCTGACGCCCTGGTTGGGCTGACGATAGAGCTGGAACGGATACTGGCTCTGCAGTGCTTCGAGCATCGCAATGCTATTATCACTGGAGCCGTCATCGACAATGATGACTTCGAAGTTCTCGTAATCCTGAGCGAAGATGCTCTGAATCGCGGCTTCCAGAAATCGTTCGGCGTTGTAGCAAGGGGCAATGATCGAAACAAGGGGTTTCGACGTAACATCCTGATCGGTCGAGGACATCGCAGAAGTGACAACCATAATTATTGTTGGCTCGTGGCCCGGTAATCCGGGCATTGCAAAGCCGTATCATGCGACAAGTCACTCTGTATTTCCATGATGACTCATGTTCGTTCAGAAACAGATACAAACACCCTTCTGCCTTTGGCCACACAGAACGTCAATCCACAAATGTTTCGTCTTTGTGAAGCATGCCCGCGACATGACTGGCCAACACCTCCAGCGCAAAAGGCTTGGTCAGCAGCTGCATATACGGACCAAGGAAATCGGCCCTGGCCATTGCACCCTCTGCGTAGCCCGTCAGGAAAAGCACTGGCATGCGCGGCTCAAGTTGTTGAATGACTTCGGCCAGCTGGCGGCCGTTCATCCCCGGCAGGCCGACATCCGTAAGCAGCAGATCCACACGCTCCAGGCTGTTGAATATCTGCAGTGCCTCCTCGCCATCACGGGCAACATGAACGTGATAACCCAGCTCTTCGAGCACTTCCCGATTGATCAGCCGCACCGAGTCATCGTCTTCGACCAACAGGATGGACTGACCCTGACCTGGAACGGTATTGACCGGAGCGGCCGTTTGCTCCAATTCGACCCGGCTGTGCTCAGGCAGGCAGATCGAAACGGTGGTTCCGGTGCCGGGCTCGCTGTCGATCGACAGGCTGCCATGACTCTGGTTCGCAAAGCCATACACCATGGACAACCCCAGACCGGTGCCCTGCCCGATGGGTTTGGTGGTGAAAAAGGGTTCGGTGACCTTGTCCAGGATCGACTGGGCAATCCCGCAGCCGGTGTCCCTCACCTGCACGCATGCACGTCTGCCGGTGTGCCCATCGCCCAGGTCTTCATGGTCGGTATCGACACGTGTGGCGATGGTCAGCGTTCCGCCTTCCGGCATGGCGTCCCGCGCATTGATGACCAGGTTCAGAATCGCGTTTTCCAGCTGGTTAGTGTCAGCGAAGATCCACGGATCCTCAGGACTCAGGTCGAGCGTCAGTACGATCTGCTCGGTCACGGTGCGACGCAGCAGGTCAGCGAGCGAGGTGATCAGTTGATTGACGGACACCGCCTTGGCATCCAGCGACTGCCGCCGGGAGAACGCCAGGAGGCGGTGAGTCAGCGAGGCGGCGCGTTGCGCAGAGGTCATCGCCGCATCCATGAACCGTTCCACGCCGTCCATCTGCCCTTTGCCCATGCGGATCTTGATCAGGTCGAGCGCGCTGATGACGCCGGTGAGCATGTTGTTGAAGTCATGGGCGATTCCTCCGGTCAACTGGCCCACGGCCTCCATTTTCAGGGATTGACGCAAGTGCTCTTCGGCCCGCGCTCTTTCTTCGCTTTCGGCTTTCAGCTTCTCGACCGCTTCGTTGAGTTCCTGAGTACGCGCCTTGACCTGAATCTCGAGCTCTTCGTTGAAGCGGCGCAGATTGAGCTCTGACTTTTTTTCCTCATTGATGTCGACGATGACCGATGCCGCACCAATGATATGGCGGCGCTCGTCATACAGCGGTACTGCACTGACCCTCATCCACGATTGGTGAGTACCCTCGGCGCTGTGGTAGAAGTCCACACCTGTCGCCGGATCCCCGCGCAACGCCCGTGCGCCCGGGAACATGTGCGGTTCCAGTCTCTGGCCCTGCGAGTCGAGCCCGACCCATTGCGCCGATCCTCCTGTGTGCCTGGAGGGAATGACGTTCGACGGCACGTACTGCCTGTAGAGCGGGTTACTGATGATCGACTTGCCTTCCAGGTTCATGAAGCACACGCCGACCGGAATGTTTTCCAGCAGAATCTGCAGGCGCCCTCGCTCTTCCGCCAGTTGAGTGAGGCTCTCACGCATCTCAAACTGGCGCTCACGCGAACGCCAGGCCGCAGCAGTGGCGCTCAAGAGCGACGCTGAGCTGAGCGGGCGCTCCAGAACGATCACGTGGCCAGCCGACTTGGGCAGCCGACGTCTGGCCACCTCGGTGTCTCTTCCGGAACGGCCTTTGCTCGACGCCAGCAGAATGATCGGTATTTCCGACCAGCCCGGCTGCTGCTCCAGCGCCCGGCCGAAACTCGCCGCGTCACCGGAAAGACTTTCTTCGGTGAGAATCACCAGCCCGGTGTTTTCCCCAAGACCGTCCGACAGCTCGGACAGGTTCTGGAAGGTCTGTACCGGATACATGTCGCCAAACAGCTTGCGCAGGCTGATCGCGTCGCCCTTGAAGGGTGCCACGATCGACAGGGTCTTGCCTTCAGGGCTCATCTCAATCGTCACGCTTTCGCTCTTCCATCAGGGGAAGATCGGCACCGAAATATTCAGGCGTTCCGGTCAGGACACCCCGGAAATTGACCAGCGGCTCGCCGACCCGCACGCCCTTCGAGTCAATGCGCAACTCTCGAATCGCGTCCTCGTGCGCTCCGCCCCGGTGCTTCAACACCGAGATGGCTTTGCGCAAGCGGCCCTGAGCCTCGAAGAACCGGATCAGCACCACCGAGTCCGCCACATAGGAAATGTTCAGATTGGTGGACATCGAACCCACCAGACCATGCTGCGGGTTGATCAGGAACGTAACGACCCCAAGATGGCTCAGGTAGGACAGCAACTCGTGCATCTGCAGAATCAACTGTTGTTCCTGTGGCATCGCGGCCATGTAGCCGTTGAGACTGTCGACGACGATCATGCTGCTGCCACGTCCTTCGACTTCACTGCGAACGCGCCAGGCGAATTCACCTGGGGAAATTTCCGCAGGGTCTATCTGCTGGATGACCAACTGACCATTGTCCACGTAACGGCTCAGGTCCATGCCCATGCTGTCGCCACGAGAGATCAGAGTGCCCACGCGTTCGTCGAACTCGTAGATCGTGCAGTTCTCGCCACGGGCGCACGCTGCTGACAGATAGGCCAGCGCAATCGTGGTCTTGCCCGACCCGGCGGGACCGGTGACCAGCGTGCTGGTGCCCCGTAACGGCCCGCCAGCCAGCAGGTCGTCGAGCGCGGGAACGCCGCTGGCCACAGACTCTGCCCGGAACGCCACATGATGAGTGGCGGCAATCAGGCGCGGGTAGACTTCCAGGCCACCCCTGCGAATGGTCAGGTCGTGAAAACCGGCGATGAAATCGACGCCGCGCAGTTTCTGAACCTGCAGACGGCGACGGGCCGCGCCGAAATCCAGGGTCAGACGCTCCAGCGTGATAACGCCATGGCAGAGGCTGTGAAGATGATTGTCACGCTCGCCACTTGATGCTGTCAGGTCGTCGACCAGCAGCACGGTGATGTTTCTGCCAGCGAAGTACTGCTTGAGCGCCAGCACTTGCCGACGGTAGCGCAATGGATCCTGAGCCAGCAGACGCATCTCCGACAGGCTGTCGAACACCAGCCGTTGTGGCTGTAATTTCTCCACCCGCTGCTGGATGAGCTTGATGGTGTCGCCAAGTTCGGCTTCCCAGGGATGCAGGATCGACTGCTCGTACTCGTCGCCCAGGACTTCTTCGGTCGAAGAAAACTCGAACAGATCGATACCGTCCAGAGACCAGCCATGCGAATGCGCAACGCTTTCAAGCTCTTCGCTGGTTTCCGACAGGGTGATGTAGAGCACGGACTCGCCAGCGCTCACACCGTTGAGCAAAAACTGCAGGCCCAGCGTCGTCTTGCCGGCCCCCGGAGTCCCTTCAAGCAGATAGAGCCGGTTGCTGGGCAGTCCACCTTTCAGGACCGTGTCAAAACCGGCATTGCCAGTCGAGACGATGGGACGGGGTTGGACCATTTTTACCTCGGGAGGAGTGCAGCGCGATAAGAGCGTTGAATCATGTGCAGGCTAGTATGGGGCCGACTTGACCGCTCCGCTACCGAGCACGCGAACATGACGAAAATAAAATTGAACTTACAGGCGCCCACACACTGCATTTTTTGCTTTTTCAATTTGCCTGCATAAAAAAACCCCATTCAAACGAATGGGGTTTTTTGTCAGTACCGCTGACCGGTCAGAACGCGTACGTCACCAGCAGCTCTTTCGCTACCTGAAAGTCCACCGACATCATCACGCTCAACGCGGTGATGGTGAAGATGGAGAACACGAACAGCTTGCGGGCCCAGACGGTGTCATCAACAGCTTTGTAGCCTTTCCAGGCCATGTACAACCAGTACATGCCCATACCGGCCGCAACAGCCAGGTAGTTCAGGCCGGCATAGCCGCCAACGGTCAACATCAGGGTGGCCACGAGGAACGCCAGGATGTAGAGCAGAATGTGACGCTTGGTGACCAGAATGCCGCGCTTGACCGGCAGAACCGGAATCTTCGCCGCACGATAGTCATTGAAACGGAAGATCGCGATCGCATACGAGTGCGGCATCTGCCACAGGCTGAACATCACCAGTAGCGTCAACGCCGCGAAATCGAAGCTGTTGCTCACTGCGCAGTAACCAATGACCGGAGGCATTGCCCCGGACAGGCTACCGACCAGCGTGCCGTGAACGGATTTGCGCTTCAGGTACAGGCTGTAGAAGCCGACGTAAATCACAAAGCCGATCACCGCGAACAGTGCAGCCAGCGGATTGGCCTTGGTATACAGCAGGCCTACGCCTGCGATACCCAGTACGGTCGCGTAGAGCAAGGCCAGTTTCAACGAAACCAGACCCTGCACCAGAACCCGGTTACGGGTCCTTTCCATGCGCTGATCGATGTCCCGATCAATGCAATTGTTGAACACGCAACCGGACGCAACGACCAGGGAAGTACCGATGACCGCAGCCAGGAACACGCTGAAGTCGATATTTCCCTTGGAAGCCAGAAAAAAGCCACCTGCCACCGAAAGCACGTTACCGAAAATGATCCCCGGCTTGGTGATTTGGATAAAGTGCTTCAGTGACATCTGGTATTCCTCAATGCGCCATCATTTCGCGGTGGATGCTGAAGATGATCCACAACGACAGGCCAACCAGCAGAACGATAACCATCGTGGTAAAGGCGAAGGCCATCACGTTGTTGCGCTGAACGCTCGAGAAGTCCAGGTGCAGGAAGTAATGCAGGTGCACCAGGATCTGAATGATCGCGAACGCCAGGATGATCGCGATGGTCATGTCCTTCGGCAGCGAAGGCGACATGACCAGGGCGAACGGGATGGCCGTCAGGATGATCGACAGAACGAAGCCGATAATGTACGACTTCACGGAGCCGTGGCTATGGTCTTCAGCCGGGTGATGTGAATTCGACATTACAAAGCCCCCATCAGGTAGACAACGGTGAACACGCCGATCCAGACCACGTCCAGGAAGTGCCAGAACAGGCTCAGGCAGCTCAGGCGGGTCTTGTTGGTGTTGGTCAGGCCCTTTTTCTGGACCTGATACATCATGATCGCCATCCAGATCAGACCGCTGGTCACGTGCACACCGTGCAGGCCTACCAGCGCGAAGAACGCTGACAGGAAGCCGCTGCGGCTAGGACCGTAACCTTCGTGGATCAGGTGATGGAACTCATAGACTTCCATGCCGATGAACGCAGCACCACACAGGAAGGTCAGCGCCAGCCAGCCCAGTACCTGGCTTTTATTGCCCTTGTACAGAGCCAGCATGGCGAAGCCGTAAGTGATACTACTGACCAGCAGGAACGCGGTTTCCACGGCCACGAACGGCAGCAGGAAAATGTCCTGGCCCGACGGGCCGCCCGCGACACTGTTGACCATCACGGCGTAGACCGCGAAGAACGAGGCGAACAACACGCAGTCGGTCATCAGGTACAGCCAGAAGCCGTAGACCGTCATGCCACCGCTGTCGTGGTGATCGTCATGCCCGTGATCATGATGGTGATCGTGGGCTCCAGGATTGATTGCAATATTCGACATGTTTAAACCTGTTCCAGCGAGGACTTGACAGGAGTGTATGCACCGTTGGCCGCCAGGACCTTGTGGTGCTCACCTTCAATACGCGCTACTTCTTCGGCCGGCACCATGTAGCCCTGGTCGTCACGTGCAGCGTGAGCGACGAAGACCGCGATGGTTGCAACCAGGCTTGCGCCAACCAGCCACCAGATGTGCCAGATGAATGCGAAACCGAATACGGTCAGCAGCATGCCCATGTACAGGCCGGTCGGCGTGTTGTTAGGCATGTGGATCGCCGAGTAGTGAGCGGGCACCTTGTAGGCGGTACCTGCACGCTTGGCGTCGGTGAACGCATCGATGTCGTCTGCCTTCGGCAGTTCGGCAAAGTTGTAGAACGGTGGTGGCGACGAAGTCGACCATTCCAGGGTATGGCCATTCCATGGGTCGCCGGTCACGTCCGGGTTCTTGGCACGGTCACGGATACTCACGAACAGCTGGATCAGTTGCGAAGCGATACCGCATGCGATCAGCACGGCGCCGAACAGCGCGACGTCCAGGTAGATGTTCCACTCTGGCATGTCGGTAGCGTTCAAACGACGGGTCATGCCCAGGAAGCCCAGCGCGTACAGCGGCATGAACGCGACGAAGAAGCCGACGATCCAGAACCAGAACGCTGCCTTGCCCCACTTCTCGTTCAGCGTGAAGCCGAACGCCTTAGGGAACCAGAACGCGAAGCCGGCGATGTAACCGAACACCGCACCGCCAATGATGACGTTGTGGAAGTGAGCGATCACGAACAGGCTGTTGTGCAGCACGAAGTCAGCACCCGGGATCGCCAACAGAACGCCGGTCATACCGCCGATCGAGAAGGTGACCATGAAGCCCAGGGTCCAGAGTACCGGTGCGGTGAAGCGCAGGCGGCCCTGGTACATGGTGAACAGCCAGTTGAATAGCTTCACACCCGTCGGGATCGCGATGAGCATCGTCGCCAGCCCGAAGAAGGCGTTGACGTTGGCACCCGCCCCCATGGTGAAGAAGTGGTGCAGCCAGACCATGAAGCCCAGTACACAGATCGCACCGGAAGCGAAGATCATCGACTTGTGGCCGAACAGACGCTTGCCGGAGAACGTGGAGATGACTTCCGAGAACACGCCGAAGGCCGGCAGGATCAGAATGTATACCTCAGGGTGACCCCACGCCCAGAACAGGTTCACGTACATCATGGGGTTACCGCCCATTTCGTTCGTGAAGATGTGGAAGTCCAGGTAGCGGTCAAGGGTGAGGAACGCCAGGGTAGCGGTCAGGATCGGGAACGAAGCCACGATCAGGATGTTTGCCCAGGTGCAGGTCCAGGTGAAGATCGGCATATCCAGCAGTTTCATGCCAGGGGTACGCATTTTCAGCACGGTCACGAGGAAGTTGACCCCCGTCAGCGTCGTACCTAACCCGGATAACTGTAGCGCCCAGATGTAGTAGTCAACCCCCACGCCAGGACTGTATTGCAACCCCGACAACGGCGGATAAGCAACCCAGCCGGTCTTGGCGAACTCACCGACACCCAGGGAGATGTTGATCAGCAGCATGCCTGCGACCAGCAGCCAGAAGCTCAGGGAGTTCAGGAACGGAAAGGCAACGTCGCGAGCGCCGATCTGCAGAGGCAGAACGATGTTCATCAGACCGGTGAAGAACGGCATCGCCATGAAGATGATCATGATCACACCGTGAGCGGTGAAGATCTGGTCATAGTGTTCCGGCGGCAGGAAGCCTTCGGAACCATTCTGGGCCATCGCCAGTTGGGTACGCATCATGATCGCGTCGGCAAAGCCGCGCAGCAGCATGACCATGGCAACGATGATGTACATCACGCCGATTTTCTTGTGGTCGACGGACGTCAGCCATTCAGACCACAAGTAGGTCCACTTGCGGAAATAGGTGATCAACCCGACTACCGCGAGGCCGCCAAGCGCGATCATGGCAAGTGTCACCATGACTATCGGCTCGTGGAACGGCACCGCTTCCAGACTTAATTTGCCAAACATCGTTTACTCCTCTGCCCCAGCAGCTGAATTTTTGCTCTTTTCCGCACCGTCGATACTGGCGGTTTCTTTCTCACCAGCAACAACCTTCTTGCCCGGGTTCATGCCTTCATACTTGTCGATGACGATCTGGAACAGGTTCGGAGTGACTGTCGAGAACAGTTCCACGGGGTTGCGCTCGCTCGGCTTGAGCAGTTCAGCATACTCGGCCTGACCCAGCTTCTTCGGTGAATTCCTGACGTCTGCGACCCAGTTGTCGAAATCGGCCTGGCTCACGGAATTGGCCTTGAACTTCATGCCGGTAAACCCTGCGCCGCTGTAGTTGGCGGAGATACCGTTGAACTCGTGAACTTCGTTGGCGATCAGGTGCAGCTTGGTGTGCATGCCCGCCATTGCGTAGATCTGGCCGCCCAGACCCGGGATGAACAACGAGTTCATCACGCTGTCGGAGGTGACCTGGAAATTGATCGGCGTGTTGGCCGGGAACACGATCTTGTTGACCGTCGCGATGTTGTATTCCGGGTAGATGAATATCCATTTCCAGTCTACGGAAATGGCCTGGATCGTGACCGGCTTCACGTCGGAATCAAGCGGACGGTACGGGTCCAGTGCGTGAGTCGAGACGTAGGTGAAGTAACCCAGGAACACCAGCAGCAGCATGGGAACGCCCCAGACCGCGATTTCGATCTTGGTGGAGTGCGACCAGTCCGGCGTGTACTTGGCAGCCTTGTTCGACGAGCGATACTTCCAGGCGAAGATCAGGGTCATCAGGATGACCGGGATCACGACGATAAGCATCAGCAACGTGGCGATGATGATCAGGTTACGCTGCTCGATACCTACCTGCCCTTTTGGATCGAGCAGAGGTACGCCGTCGCATCCACTGAGCAAAAGCATACAGAAAAGGGCCAAGAAGCCAAAAAACCTGGGGTACCTTTTTTTACTCATTTCACGACCTCTAAAAGCAGCTTGCGCGGTGCAGTTGGGTTTCGACCGCCAACACTTCACCCTGCCAGTGCCGGCAATTTTTTTGAATTGAACAAGGGCCTGCCAGTACGCCAACGCGACGTATCGACAAATCCGGGTTAGCTATGGATTCTTATTTTGAGCTGCTGGGACTGCCCGATGTGCAGGGCAGACGCCTTCAGCGCGGCCATAATGCGCCCTCGGAGGCCAGCATTGCGCTGCCTGTTCAGAGTACACAGGTGACGCTCAAGGCCTCAAAATTGCTGATCGCCCAGTCAAGCCGGACGACAAGTGACGGGGATTGTAGATATGTAAATTTTTAATGACTATGCCTAATTTTGTAACAGTTAATCTCACAATCCGCAACAATAACGCCGAAACCAGCTTGGGACATCGTAAAAAAGCCTCGATTTCAAGAGGCTTTTTTCACCAAAGCCCTTGTAATCAGTAAGGTTTACGTCGATTGCGGATGACGCAGACCGGAACCAGCACCGCGGTCAGAACGAAGGCGACCAGCGCCCATTGCGCCAGAGACAGACCCAGGACCGGCGGATAAGGGGTGGTGCAGAAACCGCTGACCTGAAAGACAACCGGGAACAGGTCCGCCAGCGGCAGGCCGTCGACGATCGGTTGCAGGGTATCGATGCCGCAACTGACCGCCGGATGGGCCAGGATCCAGGCGTGACGCCCCGCTGCGGCAATGCCGCCCAGCGCACTGAGGGTAACCAGCACCTCGAACAGGGTCACGCTGCGACGGCCGGGCATGGCAGCGCCGATGAAGGCGAAGAGCGCTATGAACAGCAGTGCGTAGCGTTGCAGGATGCACAACGGGCACGGCGCCTCCTCGAGCACGATCTGCATGTACAGGGCGCCGCCGATCAGGGACAGACAAATAATCCCCAGCAGAACCAGAAAGCGCTTTTCACGTTGCAGGTACAACAGGTTGTCGCTCATTCACATACCTTACTGAACTGATGAGTGGGTGGCGGCCGCACGGGGACGATATTACCAGCCACCTGAGGGCGGGACGCGCAGTGTAGAATCGCCCGCCCCGGATCGCACGCGATAATCGTTCGCTGCACCTGACAACTCAAGCGGGCACCGACCATACGGCAGAATCTGCCCGCTGGATGGTTGCGTTGCAGGCAAGACGTGACCGGGTCGACCAAAGGAGGATTTCTCTTCCTTATATATAGAAGGCTGCGTCAGTTTGTCGCACCCCCTCTATATATAGAAGGGCGCGGTATTTTGTCGCACCGCGGGATTCGGCCCTTCGACCCGCTATCCTGTAAAAATCCTAAAGCCACAACCTTGCGGGTCGATAACCTGTCAGAGAAAGATGTTTGTCGCCTCCAGGCGACGAAACACCTATAGCCAGAAGGTCACTATGTCCAAGAACGTCCGAGCAGATTCACTTTCGCTGCTCCTCTTCACGTTGCGCAGCGGCAAGCTGATGGCGATCAATCTGCTCAAGGTCAGCGAAATCATTCCCTGCCCTGCGCTGACTCATCTGCCGGAATCGCACCCGCACGTCAAAGGCATCGCCACGCTACGCGGCTCGTCGCTGTCGGTCATCGATCTGAGCCGGGCCATCGGCGAACGGCCGCTGGCCGACCCGGATGGCGGCTGCCTGATCGTCACCGACGTCAGCCGCTCCAAACAGGGTCTGCACGTGCAGGCCGTCAGCAAGATCGTGCACTGCCTGACCACCGACATCCGCCCGCCACCCTATGGATCGAGCAGCAAGTCGTTCATTACCGGTGTCACTCAGGTCGACGGCGTGCTGGTGCAGGTATTGGATATCGAGAAGGTCATTCACGGTATCGCCCCGGCGCAGATCGTCGTCCAGTCGGCGGAACTGGCCAGAGAAGACGCCGAAGTGCTGGCCCAGGCCCGCATTCTGGTCGTCGATGACAGCCAGGTTGCCCTGCAGCAATCGATCATCACCCTGCGCAATCTGGGCATCAACTGCCACACTGCCCGCAGCGCGAAGGAAGCCATCGATGTGTTGCTGGAACTGCAAGGCACTGCCGCGCAGATCAACGTAGTGGTGTCCGACATTGAAATGTCGGAGATGGACGGCTACGCCCTGACCCGCACCTTGCGTGACACGCCTGACTTCCACGATCTGTACATCCTGCTGCACACCTCGCTGGACAGCGCGATGAACAGTGAAAAGGCCCAGGTTGCCGGTGCCAATGCTGTGCTGACCAAGTTCTCGTCTCCCGAGCTGACCAAATGTCTGATCGAGGCCGCCCGTACGGTCGTGGCACAGGGCATCTGATCCACCGGCCACCGAAAAGCTGTCCAGGACCTGACGACGCATCGCCCGACCATTGCTGGTTGATGCGTCGCGGTCTCGACGGGCCGGTAGCCAAAGCGCAATGGCCCGCCAGCATCATCGTTGCGCCCTTCTCCCTTCGGCAGGCCACGACCGTCCATGGCCTCCTGTCATCGGGTTATCAGGACGGATCGGGCAGCGTCGCACAGTATGCCGAGTGGCTTTCAGCTTTCGAGCACGACCCTGAATTCAATCCATCGCTGTGTTTTCTGGCCATGCACGAAGGCATCGCGGTGGGCGTTGTCGCCTGCTGGACCAGCGCCTTCATCAAAGACCTGGTGGTTCATGCCGATTACCGGCACCGAGGGATCGGCACGGCGTTGCTCAATCACCTGTTCGCGCACCTGCGGCAGCAAGGCGAAGGCTGCGTCGATCTCAAGGTCGTTGAAAACAACCTGGGCGCACGGCGTCTTTATGAAAAATCAGGCATGTCCTACGTCAGTCGCTTGCCAGTCGTACCAGTATGATCTGCCATAATTCGCTCCCCCAAGCGGTTCATGGAGACCGACATGAAATCCCCCCTCCTGTTGCTGGCAGTCCTGTTATTGCTCACCGGACAGGCCAATGCGTCAAGCCCGCAGGCCTGGAGTGATCTGGACAAGGCGATGCTGGCCAGTTGCCTAAAAGCCAGCCAGCTCAAGAACGCCTCTGCCGTGGGAAGCAGCGCCCAGTTCGACGACCGGGTCGGTTACAGCGCCCTGCTGTTGCGTGGACGTTACCCGCAAAAATACATGAACAACCGCACAGGCACCGAACTGTGTCTTTACCACCGCAAAAACCGACAGGCCACGGTAACCGAGTGGGACAGCGTCGAGGCAGGCACCCCCAGGCAATAAACCGCTGGCGCACAATTTGCTTCCTGTTCGCCATCAGCCGGTTGGCAACTGAATTGTTGTCACACCCGGCGTCAGTCACGGATGGGCCACGGACACCATGAACACCCAGTTTTCCTGCACCGGCTGCGGCGGTTGCTGCACCGACCACCACGTCCCGCTCACTCTCACCGAAGCCACGCAGTGGGCGGCAGACGGCGGTACGGTGATCGTCCTGACCGAGGCGTTTCTCAGTAACGGCTACGGCGTCCCCGAAGCGCAGCTGACCCACGCCACCCGCCGCTCTACCGAGGTGAACAGCGGTCAGACCACGGCTTACGTTGCCATCACCTTTGCCGCCTACAATGTGGGCCGCTGCCGGAATCTTGACGAAGAGAATCTGTGCCGCATCTATGAACGGCGGCCGCTGGTGTGCCGGATCTATCCGATGGAAATCAATCCGCATATCCCGTTGCGCCCGGAAACCAAGGGTTGCCCACCAGAAGCCTGGGAACAGGGCCCGGATCTGATCGTTGGTGGCAAACTCGTGGATACGCAACTGATGGCGCTGATCGAGCAATCCCGTCAGGCCGACCGCGACGAGATCAAGGCCAAACAAGCGATCTGCCAGAAACTGGGGATTCGCACCACAGCCCTCAAAGGCAATGGTTTCGTGGCGTATCTGCCCGACATGAGCGCCTTCGCATCTGCCATCGAGCAGGTCGCCGACAGTGCAGAAGAACTGACCGACACTGCAGAGTGGGAATTTCACGTTGCCGGGCAGACGGTCATCGACACGCTGCAGGCTGCCGGTGCCGATGTGACGGTCCGGGAGCCGGTGTCCTACCTCTTCATTCCGCTGCAGGCCGCTTGAAACAACAGCCGATCAGCGCTTGCCCATGGAGCGGCGCGTGCCGGACGGCGCTGCACCGGGGGTCTTGTGATGGCTCGACTTATTCGACTTCTGATACCAGGCCTGATCCTTGTCCTTCCTGGCCTGCGCGAACTCCGACGGCTTGAACGGAAAGCTGAACGGTGCAACCGCCGCTTTCTTTTCGGCAGTGTCTAACACATCGGTTGCAGGGTCTTGAACAGGGGGTTGTTCAGGCGTGGTCATGGTGGCACCAGAAAAGTCGAAATGGCCGGGCGAACGCCCGCGGTCGCGCAGCATACAGCAATCGTCGAGTACTCGCCCGAGCCTCCTGTCGCCATTATTTGTAGAACAGATCCACCATGACTTCGGCATCGAAGGGCCCGACCTGAGGTCGGGTGCTGTTCCAAAGCAATTGCGCATTGAAGTCTGCCTGGGAGGCGTGGGTTTCTCCCAACAGTTCGGCCAGATGAAACAGTTCGTTGTAAGCCAACGGATTGCCACTCACCGCACTGACAATCCTGATCCCCAGTGAAGGATTGGCGGTAGGGACCAGCACATCCCCCGTGCCTGAGACGGTGCCGCTCACCGGGCGAAAGCGGGCATTGATGCTGAACGGCGAATCACAGGCCCGACTGGTCACCAGCGAAAACGGCTGACTGGCGAACACCCTGCCAATGGCGACGTTCTGAATGGGAAGTTCGCCAAATTCGACGGTTTCCGGAGACACTTCCAGTTCGGCGTCGCAGGCGACGAAGCGCAAACCGCTCAAGTTGTCGATCGTGTAATCGAGGCTGCGGCCCGGTACCGGTTGCGGACCTGCGCCGTCCAGCTGAAAGAAACGATAATCGAGCAATGTGCTCGCCACACCCGACGGCGGAGTGGCGCCGAACTTCTGGATGAACACCGAAAACCCCAGATTGAAACTGATTTTGGGGCACTGATCGATATTCCCGTCACCTTCATGACAGGGCGGCAGATACTGCCCCGTACCGATTCGACCACTGCTGTGCACGTGATCGACACCCTGGAGCGTCACCCCGGCACGAATGCCCTGACCGATGGGCAGGTTATCGGGGTTGAGGTAAACGAATATTTCTTCCTGGACCGATTGCTGGCTGTCCTTGAAACAGTCGACCTGAATGGTCAGCGGCTCGGAACGCCAGACCACTTCACCGTCGGCAACCGATGCGGGAATCGCGACAGTGCTGCTCAATTGCCCGCGAATGGTCATCTCACCGGCGCCTTGCGTCTTGCAGACCAGCGCAAAGACCGACGTCGGCATCATCAGCATCAGCAGGGCAAAGGCCCGAGAGCCGTATCTTACAAGTAAGTGTTTCATATCAGCATTCATCCTGAAGAGAAGTGTCGTCCAGCAGATGGGCGCTTGATGACGCCTGTCCGTTCAGGCGTGCGCAGTAGCTGCGCTGACCGCCATAGTCGGTCAGCGCCTTGAAGTTCAAGCGATGGTTCGTGACGGACTGCCGGTTCCCGGTCAACGCAAACTCCAGTCGATCGCCAGGCGCCAGCAACGCGTCATGGCTGACCGGAATACCGTCCACAGCGAGGGTTTCAAGCGCAGCGTGGTAAGGCGTTGGATTACTGACCTGCAGCAGCCCATTTCCTTGCTCATCCAAAGCGATCACCCAGCGCAACCGGGCAGCGGTGTCGGCCGGATCTCCCGGCAGACCGACCGGTCGATAAAACACATTGAGGCGCTGACGCACGGCAATGTTGAGCTGGCGGCGGCCCTCACGTCGTTGGGGAATCTCGAGTACATACAGATGCAGCAATGACTCCCGGTCACCCACCATGCCCGCGCCCTGATACAGGATGCGCAACAGTGTTTTTTCACCTGCTGCCAGACGTGACAGTGGCGGTGTGACGGCAAACGGCAACGGCTCGCGTTGCGCCGAAGGCGTGTCATCGTCGTCACGCGGATCGCTCAGCCAGCTCTGAATCAGCACCTCGCTGGATCCGCGATTACGGATCTCGAGGCTGGCTTCCCGGTCTCGGCCATCAAAAACCAGACGTGTTCCCGTCAGGGAAAGCGCGGCCTGAACCGGGAAACCGGTCACGAGCATCAGCCCAAACAAAATGAAGCCTCGCCAGCCCGTCAACCTGATCACTGACAGGTCACCGTCAGCCGCTCGTACGCCCGCGCCGGATCCTTCGGCGGCAGTGTGAACGGTGCATGACACACTTGATCCGACCAGCGCACCCGCAAGGTGCCAGTGTCGTGCTCGCTCAACACCAGCGCCTGGCTGTTCGGATCGACGACCGCGAGCGCCCTGCCCTGCTCGTCCTCGACACTGGCGCCCAGTGCAATCGGGCTGCCATCGCCACGTACCAGCACGAACTGAACCCGCCGACCCGATGCCGCGGCGAAGCGCACCAACGGCATGGCTCCACGACGCGGCACGATCTGGGTCACCGCACTGTCCAGGTCGATATCGGCGCCCAACTGACGTGTATCCAGACTGATCCAGTTGGTGCGATACGGTTGCGCATAAGGCAATACGGCATAGCCATTGCCTGCGGTCGCGACGTTGTTGAACGACTTCAACCGCGCACCGCTGACATCCGGCACCTGCACCAGCGCAAAGGTTTCGCCCAGCGACTGTCCGAAATTGATGCCACCGGCATGCGCCACCAGCGAACCTGCGGCGGCCAGTGTCAACGCGTCATACTCGCGCCCCTGGCTGTAACCGGCTTCGAATCGGCCGAACGGCATGGTGGTATTGATTTTCCCGGCGCCGAAATTGCCCGAATTGCTGTCACGTCCCGTCTGTACCGAATAGAACGTATCGCGGTCGTTCAGCACCTGCCCATTGAGGCCTGTCTGCACGCTGTAATCGCCGGCACTGTCGCGCACACCGTTGAACGACAGGCGCGATGAGCCGGGGTTCGAGCCCAGTGGTACGGTCATGCTCAATGCGATGCGAGTGTCAGGCGTCGTCTCACCCGTTCGCCCGAACGTTTCGTTGCGCTCGATGGACAGGCTGTAATTCACTGAATGCCAGGCGGCGTTGTAAGACAGGTAAAGCTGACGGGTCTTGCCGGGCAGGTTCCAGTAACGTTGCTCAGAACCGGTCAGACTCAGCGAGGCGCTCTGTGCGGGAAGCCCCTGCGTAACATTGATCTCGATCCGGTCTCTGGGCTGCCCGCCCGGAAACACGCTCGATCGTTCATCGATCTGGCTCACATGTTGATCGAGTGTTCGGTAATCCTCGGTGGAATAGCGATACCCAGCGATTGCAAGGGTGGTATTAGTCACATCCAGCGTATTGGCGTAACGCACCCTGACACTCTGGCCTGCATGCGTCTGTTCAGCCTCCTCACTGATGGAATGGGTCACGTCCAGCGACACGGCACCCAGACCGGTGTTGACGCCCGCGCCCAGGTTGGCCGCCTGATAGTCTTCGGCCATCTGCAAGCCGCCAAATCCGGTGACCCGCTCGGAGAGTCCGTAAATCAGCGCCGCGCTGGTGAAGGTCGGAGTGGCCTGGCCTTCATTGTCGATACGCCCCGCCGCCACGCTGTAACGCAATGCACCGGCTGGCACCATGATCGGTAGCGAAGCATAGGCTTGCACGAAAGATCGCTGGCGCCCGTCCGCCTCGATGATCGTCACCAAAAGATCGCCATTGGAGCCGCTGGGGTAGATGTCGGATATTTCGAATGGCCCCGGTGAGACGTTGCCGCTGTACAGCAAAAAGCCGTTCTGTCGAACTTCGACGGTTGCGTTGGTTTCGGCCGTGCCGCGAATGACCGGGGTATAGGTGCGTTCGCTGTCGGGAAGCATCCCGTCGTCGGACGCCAGGGTCGCCCCGCGAAACCTGACACTGTCGAACACCTGCGAGTCGCTGAAGGTCTCTCCCAGCGTCAACTGGCTTTTGAGCACTGTGATGTCACGTTGAGCAAAGGTACGGTTGCTGCGAAAGCGCCATGATCGGTCCGAGCCGCCCACCAGTGAAGACTCGTTGCGCAGCCGCCACGCCCCAAGATTCAGCCCGTTGCGCAGCCCCAGATAATACTGGTCGGTCTCGATATCCCGATTGCGACGTCGGGAGCCGTTGAAGCTGTAATTGACGAACGCGGCTGTTTCGCCCTCATCCCACAATTGTGGCGAAACGTAGCCTCTGGCACTGCGCGCCATGACGGCCTGCGGCACGCTGATGGTCAGACGTAACGCATTGGGGTTGTAATCGACACGGGCGAATTCGACAGCGGCAGGCAGATCGAAACACGCCTGATCCGGACCGGGTGCCGTAGGCAGACGAGCGAGATCGAGCCCCAGTTCGTTCAACATGTGCAGCGTCAGGCACGGCTCGATCAGTCCCGAGCGGCGGTTTTTCGAGAACATCACATCACGGCGTCCACTCAACGCCCGATTGACGAAGATGTCGACACGGTAGGTGCCGGGCAGAATGCTGTTGGCGCGCAGAAACTCCTTGAGATCCGGCGGCTGGTCGCTGCCTTGAATGAACGCGGTGTTGAATTTCACCGAGGCCGACGCACCGTCGCTCCCCGAAGACGCAGCCAGTACCGTACCGGAAAAGGTCAGCACCAGGCTGAAACCGATTGGATAACACCAGGCCACGCGCACGGTACGACGTTTTGACCCGCGCCCTGCACAAGGGCGGACAGACCTTGCAATGACGCCTTTATTATCTTTTTTATGCCATTCCATTAGCGATCTTCACTCTACTTCGGTTATATCGCACACCGCGCATGCTTCGCGCGGGCACACGGCGACTGGACCTTCGTCATGACCGGGCCCTCATGGGGAAGCATTCGCTGGCTGCATTTCTTGGACGGTGCCGGTCAAGCAACGCTATCGCGTCGCAGCCCTGCTCGCGTAGCCGGCCGTTCCCTCTTGCAACCGGGCCTCATAAGCCACCTGGCCGCCAAAGTCGTTAATGCTGAGAAAGCTCAACGCCAAGGGCGCAGCGTCAGTGTTGCGCAACAAGGGAAGACTGAGTTTCTGATGCGGAGCGAGCATCTGGCGGTCCAGACTGACCCGCTCTGTACCGCGCTGACGGGCTGAAATCCTCAGCATCGAGACGTGATACGGTCCGGGGTTCTCGACGTGCAATACATCGCCACCGCCCCAGGTCCAGCGCAGTTTTTCGGGGGCCTGCAACACGTCACCCTCAAGGCCTTGCGGCCGAAAGAAGACTTTGATGCGTTGCCGGATCGCGATCTGCAACGTGTTTTCGGCAGCGGTCTGAGGGATTTCCTGCACGTTGAGCCACAGCACCGACTCACGATCGGCAGGCAGACCGGCTCCGGAATGAATGATGCGCAGCAATTGCTTGCTGCCGCCGGCCATCCGGGCCAGCGCGGGCGTTACGATGAACGGCAGACTGCCCGCGCTGCCGGAAGATTCAGTGGAGCTGGAATCTGCCGCCTCCAGCCATGACTGCAACAGGATTTCTCCGCTGCCGCTGTTCTGAACCCCCAGGCTGGCTTCCTTGTCGCCGCCCTGATAAATGACGCGTGTCGTGTTCAGGACGATGCCCGCATGAACGGACGACACGGCCAATCCCATCGCGACAAGCGCAATGCAACGTATGAAATCGAAAAGCATAATGAGTGCTCGCCTCTGGTCAGGCTTGAGACAGGGCGGGCAAACCCGCCCTGTCAGGCAGTTACTCGTAATCCATCACGAACGGCATGAAGCCATCGGCGTTACCTGGATTGGTCGGCGTACCGTTAAGCACGTAAACCGCACCGAAGTTGATTTCTGCGGTTGCACCATCGGCACCGTCCTTGACGAGCGTGGTGTCGATCGTTTCGCTACCGCTCAGGTCCATCAGTACACTGGAGGCGTTCAACAGGCCGATGCCCACACCGTCGGCAGCGCCGGTGGTGCGCAGCAGTTTCGCGTCGTTATTGTCCAGGCCGCTGCCGTTACGTGGGGTAAAGCGCATCTTCACCATGTTGTATTGAGCGGCACCGGCACTGCAGTTCACCAGCAACTGGATCGGCGTTGCTGTCTCATAGCGGGTTTCGGTAGAAAGACCGATGTCCGAAAACGAAACGTTGCCCAGATCCACATTAATCTCACCCGGGTTATTACCCGCACTCACACCCGTACCCGGCGCGACATCGCAAGAGATATTGGTGAGGGTTCCGTTAAAGATCAGTTTGCCGTTGTTTGCAGCATTCGCGGTACTTGCCATACCGAAACTCATTGCGCCCAAGACTGCCAGTGTCAGAGAAAGCTTATTCATGCTAACTACCTTCCTTGTGTTATTTCGTGTGTGCCCATACTCGGACGGGGAGCACTATAGGTGTCCGGCTTTTTAACGGATGTCAGTGTGATTACTTTGGAAGTACGGACACGACCACGCGTGACGCGGGATGCATCTGTAGGAATAACCGGAGATACCGTACAGGCCACGGTTTCAGAGCGTTCCAGGCAATATCCAAGTGCAGAGATCAACCAAATGATTGCATCGGGCACTCTGCAGAGTTGGAACGATTCAGGCGAGGATGATTATATTGTCGGACAATAACCCAACGCCGTGAAGAAGGCGACGGGTTATAGGCGTCGACGGGGAGATGAGTTATTGATACGTCAGTGTTACTACACCGGCACGCACCGTGACTGCTGACTGTTCGGCAGCCAGAACCGCCGATGACAGAGGCAGTTCCTGATACCGGGCAATAAACGGTGCACCGCCATTGGCACAGGTATTTCTTACTGTATTGATCTGAATCACGACACCCGGCGCTACGGTCAATGAGCGAACCGGTTGACCGACCGCATCCGTTGCGGAGGTCGAAACTTCGCAACTTGAATTGACCACACTTCCATGCAACCTCAGCACGCCGTCTCGCGCCATCGACGATGTCGAGGCGCACATCAGCGCAATGGAAGCGATCGCCGCCAGTCGGGAGGGCGTGGACAGAAGTTGCAGAACGTTATTGCCTACGGACATTTTACGGCTCATGCCACACCCCGCTGATAAACGCTTGATTACAGTTAAGTCGAGAAAAGAATTCGCTGCCAGAAGTAACTTCAGGAAAGTGTAGGAATTGTCCTAGGACTCACTCATTATCCGACACGTCATCCTCTCTACCGTTGTATCGCCTCGGTGCGGGATTTCTTGATCGGGCGTTTCCTGACAATCCTGACAGCTGAAAGTCATTCTGCTGACCGTGTTTGCGCGCTATAAGGAAGTCATGGAACCCGTTACTTTCACTTTGACTCTTCCGGCGCCTTCTCTGTATGCGTAAACAGACCCTGACTGTGACTGCCGTCGCCCTCCTCGCAGCCCTCGTGGCGATCGTCGGCTGGAGCCTGATGCGCCCCGCCAAGGCACCGAAAAGTGCGCCGGCCGCCGTGCCGGTGAAAGTGGTGACCGTGCAGGTCGAGGACGTACCACGTTTCGTGACCGGGATCGGCTCGGTGCTGTCGCTGCAGAGCGTGATCATCCGGCCGCAGGTGGACGGCATTCTGACCCGCGTGCTGGTCAAGGAAGGCCAGCAGGTGAAGGCAGGCGAACTGCTGGCGACGCTGGATGACCGCTCGATTCGAGCCTCACTGGAACAGGCCCGGGCGCAACTGGCACAGAACAAGGCTCAACTGGACGTAGCGCAACTGGACCTGAAGCGTTATCGCCAGCTCACCGAAGGTAACGGGATTTCCAGGCAGACCTACGACCAGCAGCAGGCGCTGGTCCGCCAGCTCAGTGCCACCGCTCAGGGCAACGAAGCGTCCATCAATGCCGCGCAGGTCCAGCTGTCCTACACCCAGATTCGGTCGCCGGTGAGCGGTCGGGTCGGGATTCGCAACGTCGATGAAGGCAACTTCATGCGGGTGACCGACGCCGCCGGGCTATTTTCCGTTACACAGATCGACCCCATCGCCGTGGAGTTCTCGCTGCCCCAGCAAATGCTCCCCACGCTGCAGGCACTGATTGCCGGTGACGCGGCGGCGGTGGTCAAGGCCTATCAGGGTGACAGCGCGGCCAATGGGCTGTTGCTGGGCGAAGGCACCCTGTCATTGATCGACAATCAGGTGTCCACCGCCACCGGAACGATCCGCGCCAAGGCGCAGTTCAAGAACCCAGGCGAGCGGCTGTGGCCGGGGCAACTGGTGACAGTGAAGATCCAGACCGGTATCGAACGCCATTCGCTGAAGGTCACGCCGCAGGTGGTGCAGCGTGGCATGGACCAGCATTTCGTGTACCGCGTCACGGCTGACAAGAAGGTTGAAGTGGTGCCGGTCAAAGTGCTTTATCAAGACAGCGAGCAGACCCTGATCAGCGGACCGCAAGCCGGTGACGTGCTGGTCAGCGATGGCCATTCTCGCCTCAAACCCGGCGCGTCCATCGAAGTGGTCAACGAACAGGCCGAGGCTAGCCGCACCGCGCAAGTGGAGCGCACGTTATGAAAGGCAGAGGCTCCGTGTCGGCCTGGTGCATCGACCACCCGGTCGCCACCTTGCTGCTGACTTTCGCGCTGGTGCTGCTCGGGGTTATCGCGTTTCCGCGTCTGCCCGTCGCGCCATTGCCGGAAGCGGAATTTCCAACCATCCAGGTTAGCGCCCAACTGCCCGGTGCCAGCCCGGAGACCATGGCCTCCTCGGTCGCCACGCCGCTCGAGGTGCAGTTCAGCGCGATACCCGGCATGACCCAGATGACCTCCAGCAGCGCGCTGGGCTCGACCAACCTGACACTGCAGTTCACCCTCAACAAGAGCATCGACACCGCCGCCCAGGAAGTACAGGCTGCGATCAACACCGCCGCCGGACGGCTGCCCGCCGACATGCCGAACCTGCCGACCTGGCGCAAGGTCAACCCGGCCGACAGCCCGGTGCTGATCCTCAGTGTCAGCTCCAGCCTGATGCCGGGCACCGAGCTGAGCGATGTGACCGAATCCATTCTGGCGCGCCAGCTCAGCCAGGTCGAAGGCGTCGGCCAGGTGTTCATCACCGGCCAGCAGCGCCCGGCCATACGCGTGCAGGCAGCGCCGGAAAAACTGGCTGCACTGGGTCTGACACTGGCCGACATCCGTCAGGCCGTGCAGCAGACCAGCCTGAACCTGGCCAAGGGCGCGCTGTACGGCAAGGACAGCATTTCGACGCTGTCCTCCAACGATCAGTTGTTCAAGCCTCAGGATTACGCGCAACTGATCGTTTCTTATAAGGACGGCGCGCCTGTGCACCTCAGCGATGTGGCGCGGGTGGTGAACGGTTCGGAAAACGCCTACGTCAAGGCGTGGTCCGGGGATCAGCAAGGCGTCAACATCGCCATCTTTCGCCAGCCCGGCGCCAACATCGTCGACACCGTGGACCGCATCCAGCGTGAACTGCCGCGCTTGCAGGAGATGCTCCCCGCCGCTGTCGATGTTTCGGTGCTTAATGACCGTACTCGCACCATTCGCGCGTCGCTGCATGAAGTGGAGCTGACCCTGCTGATTGCCGTGCTGCTGGTGGTGGCGGTCATGGCGCTGTTTCTGCGCCAGCTGTCGGCAACCTTGATCGTCAGTGCGGTGCTGGGCGTTTCGCTGATTGCCAGCTTCGCCGTGATGTATCTGCTCGGCTTCAGCCTGAACAACCTGACGCTGGTGGCGATCGTGGTCGCGGTCGGCTTTGTCGTGGACGATGCCATCGTGGTGGTGGAGAACATCCATCGACACCTCGAAGCCGGACAGGGCATGCGCGAGGCGGCGATCAAAGGTTCGGGGGAAATTGGCTTCACGGTCGTGTCGATCAGCTTCTCGCTGATCGCGGCCTTCATTCCGCTGTTGTTCATGGGTGGCGTGGTCGGACGACTATTCAAGGAATTTGCCTTGACCGCCACCGCGACGATTCTGATTTCGGTGGTGGTGTCGCTGACCCTGGCCCCAACCCTGGCGGCGCTGTTCATGCGCGCGCCTTCGCACGGTCAACACTCCACACCCGGCTTTGGTGAGCGGCTGCTCGCCACGTATGAGCGCGGCCTGCGCAAGGCACTGGCGCATCAGCGAATCATGCTCGGCGTGTTCGGCCTGACGCTCGGGCTCGCCGTGGTGGGCTATATGGCCATCCCAAAGGGTTTCTTCCCGGTGCAGGACACGGCCTTCGCGCTCGGCACCACCGAAGCGGCGGCCGACATTTCCTACCCCGATATGGTGGAAAAACACTTGGCGCTGGCGAAGATTGTCGGTGCCGATCCGGCCGTGCTGGCGTTCTCGCATTCGGTCGGGGTGTCGGGCAGCAACCAGACCATCGCCAACGGTCGGTTCTGGATTTCGCTCAAGCCCCGTTCCGAGCGCGATGTTTCGGTCAGCGAATTCATCGACCGCCTGCGGCCCAAACTGGCCAAGGTGCCGGGCATCGTTCTGTACCTGCGCGCCGGACAGGACATCAACCTCAGTTCCGGCCCCAGTCGCAGTCAGTATCAATACGTGCTCAAGAGCAACGACGGCGAGCTGCTCAATACCTGGACCCAGCGACTGACCGAAAAACTGCGCGAAAACCCGGCGTTCCGCGACCTGTCCAACGACCTGCAACTGGGCGGCAGCGTGACGCACATCGACATTGACCGCAGCGCCGCGGCGCGCTTCGGCTTGACCACGGCGGATGTGGATCAGGCGCTGTATGACGCGTTTGGTCAGCGGCAGATCAGCGAATACCAGACCGAGGTCAACCAGTACAAAGTGATTCTTGAGCTCGACGCGCAACAGCGCGGTAAGGCCGAGAGCTTGGCGTATTTCTACCTGCGCTCGCCGCTGACCAATGAAATGGTGCCGCTGTCGGCGTTGGCCAAAGTCAGCGCACCGCGCATGGGTCCGCTGTCGATCAGCCACGACGGGATGTTCCCGGCCGCCAACCTGTCGTTCAACCTTGCCTCAGGGGTTGCCCTCGGCGATGCGGTGCGCATGCTCGATGAAGCCAAGATCGAAATCGGCATGCCGGCCTCGATCATCGGCAGCTTCCAGGGCGCGGCGCAGGCGTTCCAGAGTTCACTGGCCAATCAGCCATGGCTGATCCTCGCTGCGTTGGTGGCGGTGTACATCATTCTTGGCGTGCTGTACGAGAGCTTCGTTCATCCGCTGACGATCATTTCCACCCTGCCCTCTGCCGGTATCGGCGCACTGTTGCTGCTGTGGATGATGGGCCAGGATTTCTCGATCATGGCGCTGATCGGGGTTGTGCTGTTGATCGGCATCGTCAAGAAGAACGGGATTTTGCTGGTCGACTTCGCCCTGCAAGCCCAGCGCGAACAGGGCCTGACGGCACAGGAAGCGATCTACGAGGCGTGCATGACCCGTTTCCGCCCCATCATCATGACCACCCTGGCCGCGCTGCTCGGCGCCTTGCCGCTGATGTTGGGCTTCGGCGTCGGTGCAGAGCTTCGTCAGCCTCTGGGCATCGCGGTGGTCGGCGGTCTGCTGGTGAGCCAGATGCTCACGCTGTTCACCACGCCAGTCATTTACCTGCAACTGGAGCGGCTGTTCCATCGGCGTCATCCCGCGCCAGCACCGGCCCTGGCCATTCACGAGTGAGAGTCGCTGCATGCGTGTGCTGATTATCGAAGACGAAGAAAAGACCGCGGACTATCTGCGTCGCGGCCTGACCGAACAGGGTTATGCCGTGGATGTGGCGCGTGACGGTATCGAAGGGCTGCACTTGGGCCTGGAAAACGATTACGCGGTGATCATCCTCGACGTGATGCTGCCGGGGCTGGACGGTTTTGGCGTGTTGCGCGCCCTGCGAGCCCGAAAGCAGACGCCGGTGATCATGCTCACCGCCCGTGAGCAGGTCGATGACCGCATTCGCGGGCTGCGTGAGGGTGCCGACGACTATCTGGGCAAACCGTTCTCGTTTCTCGAACTGGTGGCGCGCCTGCAAGCCCTGACCCGGCGCAGCGGCGGCCATGAACCGGTGCAGATCAGCATTGCGGACCTGTGGATCGACCTCATCAGCCGCAAGGCGACCCGCGCAGGCCTGCGTCTGGAACTGACCGCCAAGGAGTTCTCGCTGCTCAGCGTGCTGGCGCGTCGACAGGGAGAAATTCTTTCCAAGACCTCGATTGCCGAAATGGTCTGGGACATCAACTTCGACAGCGATACCAACGTGGTCGAAGTGGCGATCAAGCGCCTGCGTGCCAAGCTCGACGGACCGCACGAACACAAGCTGTTGCACACGATTCGCGGCATGGGCTATGTGCTGGAGAACCGCAGTGCGGATTGATTCGATTGCGCTGCGCCTGGGCGGTCTGTTCGCGCTGGTTGCACTGGGCGTGTTTCTGCTGATCGGCTGGGCGCTTTACCTACAGGTCGACAAGAGCCTGGACCTGCTGCCCCGCGCCGAAGTGGATGCGCGTTACAGCGTGCTGGAATCGGCGGTCAATCGCTACGGCACGCCGGAGCACTGGAGCAAGATCAAAGCCAAGCTGACCTTGCTTGGCGAGGAAGACAAACGCCTGCGCTTCTGGGTAGTCAGCGATGATCCGGTGTACGAGTTTGGCAAGCCCGACGCCGAAATCCGGCGTTTCGCCCAAGGCCCTCTGGGCATGCGCGACCTGAAACGGGCGGATCACCCATTCCCCTTCAAAGTTTTGGTCAGTGAGTTCGCCCCCAAAGAGCAGCGCCCTGCCCTGCGCTTCCTCACTGCCATCGATACCGAAACGTTCTGGCACACTCAGCACGCGTTGCTGGTCGCGCTGGTTGGTTTTGCCGCACTCGGCATTCTGCTCGCCTCGGCGCTCGGCTACTGGGTCGCCCGTATCGGCCTGCGGCCGCTGACCAGTCTGTCGCTTGAAGTGCAGAAACTTGCCCCGCCCAGGCTTTCCGGACGCCTGAGACTGTCGCCGTTGCCCCCGGAGCTCGAACAATTCGTGGCGTCATTCAACTCCACGCTGGAGCGCGTCGAGCAGGCCTATTCGCGGCTGGAGTCGTTCAATGCCGATGTGGCCCACGAATTGCGCTCGCCCCTGACCAACCTGATCGGCCAGACCCAGGTCGCCCTGACGCGGGGCCGCTCCGCCGAACATTACTTCGAGGTGCTGCAATCGAACCTCGAGGAACTCGAGCGCTTGCGCTCGATCATCAATGACATGCTGTTTCTGGCCAGTGCCGATCAAGGCACCAAAGTTCAGGAACTGACCCGGGCTTCACTGGCGGAGGAAGTCGCGACCACGCTGGACTATCTGGACTTCATCCTCGAAGACGCGCAGGTCCGGGTGCTGGTGGACGGCGATGCAAGCGTGCCAATCGAAAAGGCCCATCTGCGCCGCGCATTGATCAACCTGCTGCACAACGCCGTGCAACACACCCAGGCGGGCGAAAGCATTCACGTCAGCATCCAGTCGCAGGAGGACAAAGTGAGCATTGGCGTGGCCAATCCCGGCGCGCAAATCCCTGAAGAACATCTGCCCAGACTGTTCGAGCGGTTTTATCGGGTGGATGCATCGCGCAGCAACAGCGGCGCTAATCATGGTCTGGGGCTGGCCATCGTCAAAGCCATCGCGCTGATGCACGGCGGCTCGGTGTTTGTGAACAGCGAACAGGGCATCAATACGTTTGGCATCAGTCTTCCGCGGTGATCTGTCTATCCCTGCGGCGGTCTGACAATTGACGCTTATTATTTGACGTCTCCCTATTCATTCAAAACAGTATTTATTCGTCGCGCTCTCTTATTAGCGTTACAAGAGCCGTGATATATATGCTGCCCACAAGAACACTTCCCATAAAGTTAATTATCCCAATTAATTATCAAGAATCATTCGTTTGCAGGTAGTACAGCCAATGACGTTGTCTGCATCCATCCAGACTGCACCCTTCAGGTGGTCCCGACCTGAGCTGATGCTCATTGTCGGCAGCTCGCTGTCGGTGCTTTCGATTCTCACCATCGTCGCGTCCCTGCTGGTGCGCGAGCGCAGCGATACCGCGCTTTCCGCGGCGCGTACCGCTTCCAACATGGTGCAACTGATCGACGCTGACGTCATGCGCAATGCCGAACTCTATGACTCTTCTCTGCAAGGGATGATCAGGGCCTGGCAACGTTATGATCTGAAAAGCCTGTCGCCGGAACTGCGTCAGCTGGTGCTGTTCGACCGCTCGACCGCAGCGCCGTACAAAGGCGATCTGGTATTGCTCGATAATAAGGGCGAGATATTGGCAGACTCCTTATCGGTCATACCCCGCGACGATAACTTCTCCGACCGTTCGTACTTCAAGGAACATGCCGTCGACCCCTCCATGGAATTGCATGTCAGCGCGCCCTACAAGACGCGCTGGGGTTACAAGGACTGGTGCATTGGTTTCAGCCGGCGGATGTCAGGCCCCAATGGCGAGTTTCTCGGTATCGCGAGTGCGGCCATGCGTCTGGTGTATTTCAAGCAGTTGTTCATGAGCCAGAAACTGGCCAACGACAGCAGCATCAATCTGGTCAGCACTAAAGGCATTCTCATTGTTCGCCACCCCGACAAGGACGGCCAGGAACTGATTGGCAAGGACTACAGCCAGACCGCCAACTTTCAGCGCATGCTCAAGGAAGGTGAAGGCAGTTTTTCCGCCTGGTCCACGCAGTTGAAAGCTCAGCGGTTCTACACGTTCTCACGGGTTGGCAGCCTGCCGCTGATTGTCGTGATCGGGCAGTCCGAGGAAGAGGTTTACGCGGTATGGCGGCGCAATGCCTGGCTGGTGGGATGGGCGACCAGCGTGCTGTGCCTCGGCATTTTGTGGCTGACCGGGCTGCTGTGCCGCGAGCTGCGCAGGCGTCACAGCGCCGAGGACAAACTTGCCTGTCTGGCCGCAACCGATGGGCTCACCGGCCTGGACAACCGGCGTCAACTCGATACGGCGATGGAAACAGAGTGGGCGCGGGCGCAGCGCTCGGGCAAGCCTTTGTCGCTGCTGATGATCGATGTCGACCACTTCAAGGCGTTCAACGAACGGCATGGCCATCAAGGCGGCGATCAAGCCCTGCGCAAGGTGGCGCAGACGATCGCGGGCAATATTCGGCGTCCCGGCGATCTGGCGGCGCGTTACGGTGGTGAAGAGTTCGTCGTAGTGCTGCCGGAAACCGACGGTAAAGGCGCGATGAATCTGGCTGAAAACCTGCGCAAGGCAATTGAAGCCATGCCGCCCTTTGCCGGTGATGAGCACCCGATCACCGTCAGCATCGGCGTTGCCTCACAGATCGTCCAACCGGGTGACAAGCTTGCCGCGTTCTTTGGTGTGGCCGACAAAGCGCTTTATCAGGCCAAGAACAATGGTCGAAACCGGGTAGAACAGCGGATCGCGACGATGAGCGCTGTCGCTCAAAACTGATCATTGTCTGAATGGCAGGCATAAAAAAACGCCAGACTGGCTGGCGTTCTTTACGACCGCAACTCTTTCGAACCGCGATGTGACAACCTGTTACGCAGTCGCAGCGCGGGCAGCGTCACGCAGTGCTTTGACTTCGTCGTGGTTCTTCAGCACGCCCTGGTACTGCTTCTCGATCACAGCGATCACTGCTGGGGAAACACCCTTCTCGCGGGATTTTTCCAGCGCTTTGCTGTAGGACTTTTTGGCAACGTCTTCGCCGCGTTCAACTTCTTCCAGAACGGCCTTGTCGTCGCTGCTGGTGAATGCGGTCTTCAGCTTGACCCACGCCTGGTGCAGATCAGCCGATACGCTGGACGAATCTTCCGGCTTGCCACCCAATTGCTGAACGTGCTGCTGAAGTTCGCGTACCGATGCAGCTACTTCAGTGGAACGACGGGCCAGGAACGATTTAACCTGCGGGCTTTTTGCGTTTTCAGCAGCGGTCTTGAAACCTTCTTCGCCGTCGATGCTGGTTTCGATCAGGTCATTCAGGATAGAGATCGTTTCTTTGTTGATATCAGTCATTTGATAATTTCCTAATGGCAGGTTGATACGAAAGTTCTTTCTGACTGGAAGATTGCAGTCGTCATGCCAATTCCGAATAAAAAAATAAACCTTTAAATTCATGCAGTTACGAAATTTTCACAATTGACTTATCGTGACTTCTGCATGAACTGTCCTTTGGCCTGCATGCAGAATGCACGTATCGTGTCGACCTGAACGCAATGACAGAAGGTTGTCTCGATGAATCCTGAAAAACTCAAGCTGCTGGTTACCCAGGAAATGCCCTTCGGTAAATACAAGGGGCGTCTGATTGCCGACCTGCCAGGGCATTACCTGAACTGGTTTGCGCGTGAGGGGTTTCCGAAGGGCGAACTGGGCGGCCTGCTGGCCCTGATGCAAGAGATCGATCACAACGGCCTGAGCGAGATACTCGACCCGCTGCGTACCCGCCCGCGTCAGTCTTACAAAGACCGCGGCGCTTGAGGGGGAGGCAAAAAAAAACGGTGTGCCGGACCAGGGCACACCGCAAAGCCATACAACCAACAACAACTTCTTTAAAGCGGGTCGTGCCCATCGCTCAGCGTGAGCGCGCCGTACGTATCCGTCAGATTAAAAACCGGTTGCCGCACGCCTCTCAGTCGAACAAGGCAAGCGCCTGCGCGGTGGCTTCCTGGATACGACCCCAGTCACCGTTCTTGACCCAGGCGTTGTCGATCATCCAGGTCCCGCCGACGCACATGACGTTAGGCAGCGCCATGTAATTCTTGAGGTTCTGTTCATTAACGCCGCCGGTCGGGCAGAAGCGCACTTCGTTGAATGGACCACCCAACGCCTTGATAGCCGCCACGCCACCACTGATTTCAGCGGGGAACAGCTTGAAGCGGCGATACCCCATGGCGTAACCGATCATGATTTCAGACGCGCTGCTGACACCCGGCAACAGCGGCAGCGGGCTGTCGACCGCGGCTTGCAACAGGTCCTGTGTGCTGCCGGGGGTGACGATGAACTGCGAGCCCGCCGCTTCGGCATCGGCCAGCATCTTGCGGTCCAGAATGGTACCCGCACCGACACACAGCTCCGGTCGCTGCTCGCGCAGAATGCGGATCGCGCTCAGGCCGAACGCCGAACGCAGAGTGATTTCCAGAGCGGTCATGCCGCCTGCGGCCAAGGCGTCGGCCAGAGGCAAAACGTCCTGATCGCGGGCGATGGTGATCACCGGCAGAATCTTCGCTTTCGCGCAGAGTTCGTCGATCTGGACAATCTTGTTCGCCATGCTGTTGAGCGGCTGATTATTTTCGTTCTGTGTCATGGCGACGTTTCCTTTGCTTATGGGCACCAGTAAATCTCAAGGGACGGTTCAAGAAACGCACGCACTGGCATCTGGGCGAGGTCATCGCCTGCCAGCGCTGTGCGCAGGGTGTCGAGTTTGGCCTGGCCGGAAACCGACAGGATCTGTGTCTTTGCCGAGGCCAGCAGACGTCGGGTCAGGGTCAGGCGCTGATGCGGCACGCTCGGTGCGAGCATCGGCAGACAGCGGCGCTCGCCTTCCAGGCTCAGAGCCTCGGTCAGATTCGGACTATTGGGGAACAGCGATGCGGTGTGACCGTCATCGCCCATCCCCAGAATCAGTACGTCAATGGGTGGCAGCTCGGCCAGCGCCTGATCAGCCGCCTGCGCAGCCTCCTCGACGCTGCCCGCCACGCTGTACAGACCGAGAAACCTTGCCTTGGCCGCAGGCCCCTGCAGCAAATGCCGCTGCAACAACCCGGCATTGCTGTCGGCGTGCTCGGTCGGCACAAAGCGCTCATCGGCGAGACTGACGACCACCTTGCTCCAGTCCAGCGGCTGTTGCGCCAGGCTCTGGAAAAACGCCACCGGACTGCGGCCGCCGGAAACGACCAGCGTCGCCAGGCCGGCCTCTCCGATGGCCGACTTCAGGCGTTCGGCCACATTCACAGCCAGCGCGTCGGCCAGTTGCTGCGGGTTATCGAATTCACGCGCTACCAGCCCTGCTGGCAGCTCAAGATCACATATCGCCATACCAGGATCTCCCATCACGAGTAATCAGGGCAATGGAGCTCATCGGCCCCCAGGATCCGGCTGCATAAGGCTTGGGCGCATCGCCTGCCTTCTTCCAGCCAGCGATCAACTGATCGCACCATTGCCACGCGTACTCGATTTCATCTTTGCGGACAAACAGGTTCTGATTGCCACGCATGACTTCCAGCAACAACCGCTCGTAGGCGTCGGGGACCCGAGCGCTGCGGTAGGTGTCGGAAAAATTCAATTGCAACGGGCCGCTACGCAGCTGCATGCCCTTGTCCAGGCCTTGATCCTTGGTCATCACCTGCAATGAAATGCCTTCATCGGGCTGCAGGCGGATGATCAGCCGGTTGCTGATCTGCAAACGCTGTTCAGGCGCGAAGATGTAGTGCGGCGGCTCTTTGAAGTGAATCACGATCTGCGACAGCTTCTGCGGCATACGCTTGCCGGTACGCAGGTAGAACGGCGTGCCGGACCAGCGCCAGTTGCGGATATCGGCCCGCAGAGCGACGAAGGTTTCAGTGTCGCTCTGGGTGTTGGAATTTTCTTCTTCCAGATAGCCCGGCACGGCTTTGCCTTCGCTGTAGCCGCCGGTGTACTGACCACGCACCACCTGGGTCGCCAGACGCTCAGGGGTGAACGGTGCCAGCGCCTTGAGCACCTTGACCTTCTCATCGCGGATGCTGTCAGCGGACAGGTCGCTGGGCGGGTCCATCGCGATCAGGCAGAGCAACTGCAGCAGATGGTTCTGAATCATGTCGCGCAGTTGACCGGCCTGATCGAAGTAACCCCAACGGCCTTCGATCCCGACCTTTTCAGCCACGGTGATTTCCACGTGGGAAATGTGATTCTGGTTCCACTGGGTTTCGAACAGGCTGTTGGCGAAACGCAGTGCAATGAGGTTCTGAACCGTGTCTTTGCCCAGGTAGTGGTCAATGCGGTAGACGCGATTTTCCGGAAAGAACTGCGCGACGGCATCGTTGACGCGACGCGAGGACGCAAGGTCGTGGCCAATGGGCTTTTCCAGTACCGCACGAGTACGGTCTGCCAGATTGACCGACGCCAGGTTCTCGCAGATCGCACCGTACACCGAGGCGGGCGTGGCGAAGTAGGCGATCAGGGTTTCGGCACTGCCGACGCGCTCGGCCAGCGCCACGTAATCCTCGGCCTTGAGGAAGTCGACATGCAGGTAGCTCAGGCGTGCCTGGAAACGTGCAACGTTTTCGGTTTCCAGTTCCGCCTCGGGAATGAAGCGGTGCATGGACTTTTCGATGTAGGCCAGGTGCGACTGTTCATCACCCGGCTCGCGGGCCAGCGCAAGAATTTTTGTGTCTTCGTGCAGCAGTCCAGCACGATCAAGCTGATAAAGAGCCGGGAACAGCTTGCGTACCGCCAGGTCCCCCAGGGCACCAAACAGGGCAAATGTGCACGGTTCAACCGTAATCAAGGGCATAATGTTGGTTCTTTTATCAAGTTAAGCTACAAATACCTTTTTTAAAGGCGTTACTCAAGGCCATATGTAGTAATAACCACAACATTCTGCCTAAAAGCATATTCCAGTGGTGATCAACACAGGCCCTCAGTACGATAGGCCACCTTTGCTACAGGCTAAAGGGCTAATAAAAGCTCGAGCAAAAACCGTTGGTGAATAAGCCCCGACAAGGATTTTGAATGGACCGCACACGAAACCTCCTGGAGCAGATCCAGGGCCGACTCGATGAGCTGAACAAGGCCGAGCGCAAGGTGGCCGAGGTGATTCTGCTCAACCCGCAGATGGCCACGCGTCTGAGCATCGCGGCGCTGGCGCAGGCGGCCAAGGTCAGCGAACCGACCGTCAACCGTTTCTGCCGCTCGTTCAGTGTCAGTGGTTATCCGGAGCTCAAGTTGCAACTGGCACAGAGTCTGGCCAGTGGCGCGGCTTACGTCAGCCGTGCGGTCGAAGCCGACGACAACCCCGAGGCTTACACCCAGAAGATTTTCGGCAGCGCCATTGCGTCACTGGACAGCGCCTGCCAGCAACTGGACCCGACACTGATCAGCAAGTCGGTGGACATGCTGATCCAGGCGCGCCAGATCCACTTCTTCGGCCTCGGTGCTTCAGCGCCCGTGGCGCTCGATGCGCAGCACAAGTTCTTCCGCTTCAACCTGGCAGTCACTGCGCATGCCGATGTGCTGATGCAGCGCATGATCGCCTCGGTGGCCCACACCGGCGAGCTGTTCGTGATCATTTCCTACACCGGCCGCACCCGCGAACTGGTGGAGGTGGCGCGCATCGCCCGGGCCAATGGCGCTTCGGTGCTGGGACTTACCGCCGCCGGTTCACCACTGGCTCAGGCCAGCACGGTCAGCCTGAACATTCCCCTGCCAGAAGACACTGACATCTATATGCCGATGACCTCGCGGATCATCCAGTTGACCGTGCTCGACGTGCTGGCGACAGGCATGACCTTACGCCGTGGAGTGGATTTCCAGCCGCACCTGCGCAAAATCAAGGAAAGCCTCAACGACAGTCGTTATCCGGTCGAGGATCAGGGCTAAGCGCGGACCAGGCACCGGTCGCGGGCGGCGTTGCGTTTGCCCGCGGATGCAGCAGCGCCTATAAAAACACGTTCGCTCAGCAAGCTGAGCGTTGCCCAAAGCCAACGCTCAATACGCCAGCTGCGCCTGTAATTTCAGGTGCGCTTGCTGCCCCGGCGCGAGGCTGAAGCGGTCGCCGCTGCCTGACGCCGCTTCCACACGCACGAAGCCTGCCGTTTCACTGCCGCACACACCCAACAGCGGCCTGCTGCCGGGGTGCCACACCACCGTATTGGCGCTGTCACCGGTGTCGATGTTGAATTGCCGCGCCCAGGCCGGATCCTGAAGCTGTAACGCACCCTCATGCTCGAAGACCCGCTGACAGCCGCCTGCCACCCGAAGCTCGCCGTGTTGCTGGCAGGCCTGACGACTCAGCTCGTCGTAGCCCTGCGCACCGTCCAGACCTTGCAGCGCCACATCGGCCACATCGCTGATGCGCCAGTACGCGTGCAGGGCATGACTGAAGTGACAGGGCTCGCTGTCTTCGTGGCAACTGCTCAGGCTCAATTGCATGCCCTGCCCCAGCTCGGCGTGCAGGTCGGCCTGCCAGTCCCAGAGTTGCAGGCGCCAATGCAGGCTGACGCCCGCTGCGCTCTCCTGGCTGTCGATCAGTTTCCAGTCCAGCAGGCGGCCCCAGCCGTGCGCCGGCCAGCCGCTTTCGCCGGGATGCCGACCGTACCAGGGCCAACAGACCGGCACGCCGCCACGAATCGCCCCGACCTGCGGCCATTGTGCCGCGCACCAGAGCCAGGGTTTCTGACCACGAGGCTGGAAATGCAGAAGTTGCGCACCCTGGCGACTGAACACCGCCTGACACTGCGGATGATCGATCACCAGTACATCACGCAGTTGATGGCGTTCCCACTCGAACGTCGGTCGGGGGCGCAGGGTTTTGAAGAAGCGTTGCAGAGGGTGTTCGGACAGTTGCGCGTCGTTGAGGGCCATCGCCAATCGCGTCCCGAAAAAAAAGTACGTCAGAGCAGATAAAAAACGGGCAGCCAGGCTGCCCGCAAAGCACACACGACCCTTGATCGCTTTATGCGTCAATCATGATTCACGACGGTTCCTGAATCAGAACTTCGACTGAATCTTCAGACCTGCCACGATGGCATCGTCAACCTTGTCGACACCGCCCGGGTGCTTGACGTATTGCAGGTTGGGACGCACGGTCAGCCAGTTTGTGACGTGGAAGCCATAGTAGATTTCCGAGTTGTACTCGGTCTGCTGCACCGGCAGGAAGCCCGGGTTGTCGTAATCGTTGATGTTGTTGATCTGGTTCTGCAGACGGCGACGATCCTGTACATCATCGTTCACGTGGATACGGGCGAAACCGATACCGATGTCATCTTTCGGACGTGAATCGAACGGACCTTTGTAGGTGAAGCCGATCTGCTGGTAGTTGTCGACGAAGTTGGTTTCCTTGTCGTGCACAGTGGCGTTGGCGAAGATGCTCAGACCACGCGACGCATCGCCGTTGTGTGCAGTCAGCTGCTGCTGAGCGACGACCCACCAGCCTTTCTTGCTGTCATGCGATTTGAACGCTGCGCCAGTAACGGCTTGCGGCTGACCGTTGACATCTTCGTAGACGTCATCGGCGTTCGGCGTGCTCTTGTAGAAGCCGACACGGTATTCACCCGGTAACGAGTTGACGGTAGGTGTCCAGACCAGTTCAACCGGCAGGATCATGCCTTTGGTGCCGCTGCCGCTGAGTTTGAAGCCGTTGCCGGTTTCCAGGTTGGACGGGTTCTGCTCGTAGACACCGACCTGTGCATACACTTCAGGCGTGATGTTGTACTTCACGCGCAAGGCCCACTGGCTGATTGGCCAGTTGTACCAGGTGTTCACGTAGTTACCGACCTGCGAGCCGCAGAACGACAGGTTCTGGAAATCGCACGGGAAGCTGTTGAAGTCTTCGCCCGGTCCGAAACGACCCACCTTGACGTCCAGCGCGCCGTCGAAATACTTCTGCTTGACCCACATCTGCGTCAGGCGCCAGGTCTGACCACGACCCCAGACTTCCTGCGAGGAACTGAGCGTACCGGCACGAGGATCGCCGATACGGTCGTTGGAGATGTTGCGCCCGCTACGCTCAGTGATCGCCAGTTTGAACTCGGCGTCGTTCCAGCCCAGGACCTTTTCCAGATCGACTTTCATGCCCAGCGCGAACTGGTCGCTGTAACGGCCGGTCTTGTCGTCGTTGTAGCCACCTTTGATATTGCTGGCCATCTCGGAGACGTATTCGAGCGAGAAGTCGTAACCCTTGTCGAGCAGTTCGGTACGCTTTCCGCCCCAGTCACCTGTCATCCAGGGTGAGTCGTAGGAAAACGCATCGGCCGCGTGAGCACTGCCTGCCAGGCTCATTGCACCAATAACGGACAGCTTGCCTACCAACTGCAGCCGGGAATGCGATTTAGCCTTTTTGATCTTCTTCATCCCATCAATCCTCGTTTTATTGTTATTAGCTTTGGTGTACGTCTTACATTCACTGCTTCGTGTTCGCTGGCGGGTCGCGCCTACAGGCAATCGGCGACCTGCCAGCTGTGCTCGGTGGAACAACCTATCACTTGCGGTTCAACTGGGAAACATTGTTCACGCGCTCTGTCGACGGCTGATTGCCCAGCACACCCAGACGCTCGCCGCTCTTGGCATCGAACAGCAGCACTTTGGACGGATCGAATTGCAGGGTCAGGCTCTCACCGACCTGCGGCGCAACGTCTGGCGCCAGGCGGCAGCAGACTTTGCTCTGGTTCAGGGTGACGAACACCAGCGTGTCCGGACCGGTCGGCTCGGTCACCTGGACCTCGGCGCGAATGGTGGGCAGTGCTGTCGGCTCGCCATTGGCCAGAGTGATCTGCTCCGGGCGGATACCGAGAATGATTTCGCGGTCTTCAAGACCGGCATCGCTGACCCCGACCGGCAGTTCGCAACGCGCCTGACCGCTGTCGAGCAGCGCCACCAGACGGCCGTCCTGACGTTGCAGACGCAGTGGAATGAAGTTCATGGGTGGCGAACCAATGAAGCTGGCGACGAACAGGTTGGCCGGATCGTTGTAGATCTGCTTCGGCGTGCCGAACTGCTGCACGATGCCATCCTTCATGACCGCCACTTTGTCGCCCAGCGTCATGGCCTCGATCTGGTCATGGGTCACGTAGACCGTGGTGGTTTTCAGACGCTGGTGCATCAGCTTCATTTCAGTGCGCATCTCGACCCGCAGCTTGGCGTCGAGGTTGGACAGCGGCTCGTCGAACAGGTAGATCTTCGGCCGACGCGCCAGTGCGCGGCCCATCGCCACACGCTGTTGCTGACCGCCAGACAACTGGCCCGGTTTGCGATTGAGCAGGTGCTCGATCTGCAGCAGCTTGGCGACCCGCGCCACTTCCTCTTCGATGGCCGCCGGGGCCATCTTGCGGATTTTCAGGCCGAAGGCGATGTTTTCCTTCACGCTCATGGTCGGGTACAACGCGTAGGACTGAAACACCATCGCGATGTCACGATCCTTGGGGCTGGTGCCGCTGACATCTTCGCCGTCGATCAGAATCGCTCCGCCACTGATGCTTTCCAGCCCGGCGATGCAGTTCATCAGAGTGGATTTGCCGCAACCGGACGGGCCGACCAGGATCAGGAATTCGCCATCCTTGATCGCCAGTTCGATGTTTTTCAGCGTGTCCGGCAGGTTGGAACCGTATGTCTTGTTGACGTTGCGTAGCTCGAGAGTCGCCATGATTACCCCTTGACCGCGCCGGCTGTGAGCCCACGCAGGAAATACTTGCCAGCCAGTACGTAGACCAGCAGTGTCGGCAGCCCGGCGATCATCGCCGCCGCCATGTCAACGTTGTATTCCTTGGCCCCGGTGCTGGTGTTGACCAGGTTGTTCAGCGCCACGGTGATGGGCTGCGATTCGCCACTGGAAAACACCACGCCGAACAGGAAGTCGTTCCAGATCTGGGTGAATTGCCAGATCAGGCACACCATTACGATCGGTGTCGACATCGGCAGGATGATGCGACCGAAGATGGTGAAGAACCCCGCGCCGTCCAGCCGCGCAGCCCTGACCAGCGCATCCGGCACACTGACGTAGTAATTACGGAAGAACAGCGTAGTGAACGCCAGTCCGTAGACCACATGCACGAACACCAGTCCGGTGGTGGTGCTGGCCAGGCCCATCTTGCCCAGCGTGAAGGACGCAGGCAGCAGAACAGTCTGGAACGGCAGGAAGCAGCCGAACAGCAACAGGCCGAAGAACAGCTGCGAGCCTCTGAACTTCCACATCGACAGCACGTAACCATTGAGGGCGCCGATCGCAGTCGAAATGATCACCGCCGGAACCGTGATGCGCAGCGAGTTCCAGAAATAGCCGTCAACGATGTCCCAGGCTTTCACCCAGCCGATCACCGTGACCACACTCGGCCAGCTCAACAGGTTGCCGGTGCCGATGTCCTCGGGAGTTTTGAAGCTGGTAAACAACATCACCACCAATGGCACCAGATAAATCACGCAGGCCAGCAGCAGCACGGCGTGAATCAGCACGCGGCTGAAGCTGATGCCGGGTTTGCCTACAAGACTAGTCATTGCGCTTGGTCCTCAGCTCGGAATACAGGTACGGCACCAGAATCGCCAGGATCGCGCCGAGCATCAGAATCGCACTCGCCGAGCCCATGCCCATCTGGCCGCGGCTGAAGGTGAAGGAATACATGAACATGGCGGGCAGGTCCGAGGAGTATCCGGGACCACCGGCCGTCATCGCCGCCACCAGGTCGAAGCTCTTGATCGCAATGTGCGCAAGGATCATCACCGCACTGAAGAACACCGGACGCAGGCTTGGCAGTACCACGCGCCAGTAGATCATCGGCAGGCTCGCGCCATCCATTTGCGCGGCACGGATGATCGATTGATCGACCCCGCGAAGTCCCGCCAGAAACAGCGCCATCACGAAACCCGACGATTGCCAGACGGCAGCGATCACCAGGCAATACACCACGCGATCGGGATCAATCAGCCAGTCCAGGCGAAAGCCTTCCCAGCCCCAGTCGCGCAGCATCTTGTCCAGGCCCAGGCCCGGATTGAGCAGCCACTTCCAGGCGGTACCGGTGACGATCATCGAGAGCGCCATCGGGTACAGATAAATAGTGCGGATCGCGCCTTCGCGGCGAATGCGCTGGTCCAGCAGGATGGCCAGCAGCACGCCGATCACCAGGCTGATGCCGATGAACATGCCGCCAAACACTGCAAGGTTCTTGCTGGCGACCCACCAGCGGTCGTTGTCCATCAGGCGCGCATATTGCGCCAGACCGACCCATTTGTAGGAAGGCAGGAACGTCGAGTTGGTGAACGACAGCACGAACGTCCACAGGATGTAGCCATAGAAACCAACCAGCACGATGAACATGCTTGGCGCCAGTACCAGTTTCGGTAGCCAGCGTTGCAATGTATCCAGTGGCGAGGCTTTGCTGAACACAGCGACAGAGCTCATCGGGAGTATCCCATTCGGTGTATCGAATTCAGGCCACAGGCAGGGGTGGAATCGGATTGCGATTCCACCCGCGCGGACTGCGGCGGTACGTCAGGTAATACGGATTACTGGGCTGACTTGACGGCGGTAGCCAGTTGCTTGGCGGTCGCGGCCGGATCGGCAGACGGGTTGTTGATGTAATTGGTGATTACATCAAAGAACGCGCCCTGTACTGCCAGCGAGGTGGCCATGTTGTGCGCCATGCTTGGTTGTAGACCGCCGGTTTTCGAATCCGCCAGGAAGTCCTTGGCTGCGGTTTGCGCGCAGGAATCGAAGCCGTATTTGGCCATATCGTTCAGCATGTCTTCACGAACCGGGATCGAGCCCTTGTTGATGCTGAAGACTTTCTGAAAGTCCTCACCCATCGCAACCTTGGCCAGGTCTTGTTGCGCAGCGGTGGTGCCCTTGTCTTTCTGCTTGAACACGGCCAGCGAGTCGATGTTGTAGGTAAAGGCCTTGTCGGTGCCCGGGAAGGCTACACACTGGTAGTCCTTGCCGGCGACTTTTTTGGCAGCGGTCCATTCGCTCTTGGCCCAGTCACCCATGATCTGCATGCCGGCCTTGCCGTTGATGACCTTGGCTGCTTCCAGATTCCAGTCCTGACCCTTGCCGTCGGCGTCCATGTAGGTCGCGACTTTCTTGAGTTCGGTGAGCGACTTGACCATGCCTTCGCCGGTCAGCGCGTCCTTGTCCAGGTCGACCAGGGCTTTCTGGTAGCCGTCTGCCCCCATAACCGACATAACGACCGCTTCGAACACAGTGCTGTCCTGCCAGGGCTGACCGCCGTGGGCCAGCGGGATGAAGCCGGCTTTCTTGAGCTTGTCGCCTGCGGCGTAGAATTCTTCGAGGGTGGCAGGTGCTTTCTCGATGCCGGCTTTCTTGAAGACTTCAGGGTTGATCCACAGCCAGTTGACGCGGTGGATGTTCACCGGCACGGCCACGTAATCACCGTCGTACTTCACGGTATCGGAGACTTTCTTGTCCAGCAGCGAATCCCACTTCTCTGCCTTGGCGACGTCTTTCAGCGCGTCGGTGTCCAGCAGACCCGTGGAGGCCCATTCCTGAATGTCCGGACCTTTAATCTGGGCAACGCCTGGCGGGTTACCGGCAACAGCGCGGCTCTTGAGCACGGTCATGGCCGTAGAACCACCACCACCGGCCACGGCGCCGTCTTTCCAGGTGAAGCCGTCTTTTTCAACTTGCGCTTTCAGGACATCGACCGCAGCTTTTTCGCCACCCGAAGTCCACCAGTGCACGACTTCGACAGTGCCTTTGGCATCAGCAGCGGTAGCGCTCAGCGGGAACAGGGAGGCGAGGGAGATGACAACGGCGAGGCGTGACATTGAATTCATCGAATTGACCTTTCTTGTTGTTATGCATGAGCAAGTCTGGTGCTTGCGCTTCATGTGAGTCTAACCAAGCCACTCACGGCAACGGTAACGAAGGGATGCGCGAATGTCACAGGATGGTTACATTCACTGTCATTCCAGCGTTCGGGGCAGGTAAAGCGTGACCCGCAAGCCGCCCTCACGCAGGTTTTGCAGGCTCACTTCGCCGCCATGACTGTGGGCGATATTGCGCGCAATCCCCAGACCCAGGCCGTAACCCTGCTGATGGCTGCCCGCCAGCCGGAAGTGGGGTTCGAACACATGCTCCAGGCGCTGCTCGGGCACGCCCGGCCCTTCGTCATCCACATGCAGCACAAACGCCAGCTCATTGTCCTCGACCCTGAGGTGCGCACGGTCGCCATATTTCAGGGCGTTATCGATCAGATTGCCGATGCAGCGCCGTAAGGCCAGCGGCTTGCCGGGATAGCAGGACAGCGCTGCGCCCGTCTGGGTCACCCGCCCTTCCCCGTCCGGACGCAGATAGGGTTCGACGAGGCAATCGAGCAGTACGTTGAGGTCCACCTGCTCGATGTTTTCGTGAATGTCGGTGTCCTTGACGCATTGCAGCGCGCCTTTGACCAGCAGCTCCAGTTCGTCCAGGTCGCGACCGAACTTGTATTGCAACTGCTCGTCTTCCAGCAGCTCGACGCGCAATCGCAAGCGAGTGATCGGGGTACGCAGGTCATGGGAGATGGCGCTGAACAGCTGACCACGTTCGGTCAGGTAGCGGCTGATCCGGGTGCGCATGGCATTGAACGCACGACTGACTTCCACCACCTCGCTGCCGCCGCCCTCCACTACCGGCTCGACATCGGCGCCCAGCGACATGTCACGCGCCGCGCGCGCCAGACGCTTGAGTGGCCGACTCTGCCAATGCACCAGCAGGCCGATGAACAGCAGCAGAAACGCGCTGGTCAGGCCGATGAACCAGACCTGCTGAACAGGCAGATCCTGCTCCTCCAGCGTGGTGTAAGGCTCGGGCAGCAACGAGGCGATGTAGAACCATTCGCCGGGCGCCATTTCGATCTGAGTGACCAGCACCGGCGGGTTCACCGGTTCCAGCGTCAACGCATAATGCGCCCAGGAGCGCGGCAGTTCGTCGAGCTTGAGGCCGCTGTTGAAGATGCGCAGGTCGTCAGGCCTGACGAACCAGACCGCGATGTCCGGATCGTTGCCCAGATGCTGACGCAGCACCTGACCGACCACATCCAGCACTGCCTGCTTGCGCGGCGTGGGCTGCAGAATCTGCATGTCCAGCGGATGGTCGTTGAGCGACACCACGAAACGCGTACCCCCCATGCTGCGCAACTGATCCAGCACCAGCGGGCGATAAGCCAGTGGCAGAGAACGGAAATAACTGACGCTGGCGGCCATCGAGTACGCCAGGCTGCGGGCACTGGTTACCAGCCCTTCCATTTGCGTGGCGCGCAATTGCGACAGCCAGATCACGCTGGACAGCGTCTGGGCCAGCAACACCGCCAGCAACGTCAGCAACAGCATGCGCCCCAGCAGCGAGCGCGGCAGAGGCAGGCCGCGTTTTTTCAAACCTGTCGCAGGCGCGTTAATAGCCGTTGCCTGCCTGTGTATTGACGTGCGCGGCCAACAAATAACCGCTGCCGCGCACGGTGCGGATCAGACGTGGCGATTTGCCCGTGTCGCGCAGACGCTGGCGCAGCCGGCTAACCGCCATGTCGACGATGCGCTCCAGCGGCATCAGTTCACGGCCACGGGTGGCGTTGCCGATGGTGTCGCGGTCAAGAATCTGCTGCGGATTGTCGAGGAACAGCTTGAGCAGCGCAAAGTCGGCTCCGGACAGAATCACTTCCTCGCCATCACTGTGAAACAGTCGGTGACTGACCATGTCCAGCCGCCACTCATCAAACAAAATGACATCGCCGCCAGGGCGTTCCTGACCGAACTGGGCACGGCGCAGCAAGGCCTTGATCCGCGCCTGCAACTCGCGAGGGCTGAAGGGTTTACCCAGATAATCGTCGGCGCCCAGTTCGAGCCCGATGACGCGATCGGCTTCGTCGGAACTGGCGGTGAGCATGATGATCGGCACGTGCGGCTGACGCGGATGCTGACGCACCCAGCGGCACAGACTGAAGCCGTCTTCGTCGGGGAGCATGACGTCGAGAATCAGCAGATCGCTCGGCGCCTCATTGAACGCCTGACGAAACCCCGCACCGTCACCCACCGTAAGCACCTGAAAACCGGCGCGGCTCAGGTAAGTGTCCAGCAATTCCCGAATCTCCTGATCGTCGTCTACCAGCAGGATCGATTTACTGACTGAACTCAAAGGGCGGCGTCCTTGTTGGCTGTTGATTTTTATCGTTATGGGTGCCGCTCAAATCTCTGAACCGAACGCCTGTTGCAGCGCCACGCCAGCTCCCATCAGTCCGGGATACTCGGCAGTGACCAGCCAGACCGGCAGCCCGTTGAAATAATCGCTCATCACGCCTTTTTCGGCGAACGCGCGTCTGAAACCGCTGTTGATGAAAAAATCGGTGAAACGCGGCACCACACCGCCCGTGATGTAGACGCCGCCCAGGCCGCCCACCGTCAGCACCTGATTACCGACCACGCGCCCCAGAAACACACAGAACTGATCGAGCACCGCTGCCGCGACCGGGTCGCCAGCCAGCGCTGCGGTAGTGATGGCCGCCGGAGACTTGAGCTCGGGCTCGATGTCGTCCAGCGCACAACTGACCTGATACAACAGCAGCAAGCCTGCGCCGCTGAGCACCACTTCCGCGCTGACGTGTTCGTGTTCGGCCATCAGGCGGGTCCACAAAAGCGCCTCACGTGCGGTGCCGATGGGCAGATCGACATGCCCGCCCTCGCCTGGCAACGCCAGCCAGCGGGTGTCACTCTCCTTGATCAGCGTGCCGACACCCAGTCCGGTGCCGGGCCCCACGACGGCACGCGGACGGTCCGGTTTGCCGATGCCGTGGCAGACCGTCAGGTACTCATCGTCCTTGAGGCGGGTCATGCCCAGCGCCATGGCCGTGAAGTCGTTGATCAGCAGCAGGTGGTCGACATTCAGGTCGGCGCAGAATGCTTTCCTGCTCAGTTGCCAGTGACTGTTGGTGAACTGGAACAGATCACCATCCACTGGACCTGCCACGGCCAGACAGACGTAACCGATGTCACCGCGCTGCAGTTCGAGGTCCTGCAGATAGACCTCGATGGCTTTTTCCGGACCTACGTAGTCGATGGTCGGGAATACCCGGACAGAATGCAGCGTGTCGTCTTCCCAGATGGCAAAACGTGCATTGGTACCGCCTATATCACCGACCAGGGCCAACTTCACTTAAGCGTCTCCAGACTAGAGGTAAAGGCGCAAGCGCCCTGCTCTGCGGAGCTGAAGGCCATGCGCATGAATCCAAACAGCTCCCGACCGCAGCCGACGCTGTTGTCGATCTCGCAGATGGCGGGTTCTCTGGCGGCCAATTCTGACGCTTCGACCAGAACTTGCAACGTCCCTTTCACACCATCGACGCGAATCACGTCGCCGTCACGCACCAGCGCCAACGGACCACCCACGAAGGCTTCCGGGCAGACGTGAATGGCGGCCGGAATCTTGCCCGAAGCACCGGACATCCGTCCATCGGTTACCAGTGCAACCTTGAAACCCCGGTCCTGCAGCACGCCGAGGAACGGCGTCATCTTGTGCAGTTCGGGCATACCGTTGCAGCGCGGCCCCTGAAAACGCATGACCGCAACGAAATCACGCTCCAGCTCGCCGGCCTTGAACGCGTCGGCCAGTTCCTGTTGATCCTGGAACACTTTGGCCGGGGCCTCGACAATCTGATGCTCCAGAGCGACGGCCGACACTTTCATCACGCCTCGCCCCAGGTTGCCTTCCATGACACGCAGGCCGCCTTCTGCGGAAAATGGACGGGACACCGGGCGCAGGATGTTTTCGTCCAGGCTTTCGAGCGGGCCTTCGCGCCATACCAGCTTGCCGTCTTCCAGGAAAGGCTCCTTGGTGTAACGGCTCAGCCCGTAACCGGCCACCGTGTTGACGTTTTCATGCAGCAGACCGGCAGCCAGCAATTCGCGGATCAGGAACGACATGCCACCCGCCGCCTGGAAATGGTTAATGTCGGCCTTGCCGTTCGGGTAGACGTGGCTGAGGGTCGGCACGACTTCGGACAGGTCGGCCATGTCCTGCCAGGTCAGCTTGATCCCTGCGGCCATCGCGATGGCGGGCATGTGCAGCGTGTGGTTGGTCGAGCCGCCGGTGGCGTGCAGGGCCACGATGGAATTGACCAGCGAGCGCTCGTCGACGATCTCGCCGATCGGCATGAAGCTGCCACTTTGTTTGGTCAGACGCGTGACCTGATGCGCGGCTTCAGTGGTCAGCGCATCACGCAAAGGCGTGTAGGGATTGACGAACGAAGCGCCCGGCAAGTGCATGCCCATCACTTCCATCACCAGTTGATTGGTATTGGCGGTGCCGTAGAACGTGCAGGTGCCGGGGCTGTGGTAGGACTTCATCTCCGAGTCCAGCAACTCTTCGCGGGTCGCTTTGCCTTCTGCGTAACGCTGGCGAACGTCGGCCTTCTGCTTGTTGGAAATGCCGGAGACCATGGGTCCGCCGGGAACGAAGATGGTCGGCAGATGGCCGAAGCGCAACGCGCCCATCATCAGGCCCGGCACGATCTTGTCGCAGATGCCCAGCATCAGCGCGCCATCGAACATGTTGTGCGACAGCGCCACGGCGGTGGACATCGCGATCACTTCGCGGCTGGCAATCGCCAGTTCCATGCCCGGCTCGCCCTGGGTCACGCCATCGCACATCGCCGGTACGCCACCGGCAAACTGACCGACCGAACCAATGTCACGTAAAGCCTGTTTGATCTGTGCAGGAAAGTGTTCGTAGGGCTGATGCGCCGAGAGCATTTCGTTGTAGGAGGAGACGATGGCGATGTTGGCAGCGTTCATCATCCGCAGGCTTTGCTTGTCTTCGGGACCGCAGGCGGCGACGCCGTGGGCGAAGTTGGCACATTGGAGTTTGCCGCGCATGGGGCCATCGCTCGCTGCGCCGCGAATCAGTTGGAGATAGCGCTGACGGGTGTCGCGACTGCGAGCGATGAGGCGCTCGGTTACCTCAAGAATGCGGGGATGCATGTGCTGAACTCCAGGCTAACGTCTATGGTCACCCGTAAAGACGGTTCCGCTGATCGGGGCCGAGCGCAATCACGCAAAGGCCTGATTTCGATCAATGGTGCATGCCTTTCAGGCTTGTAGTTGTAGATAAAACAAAATATTGCCACTAAAAAGGCTTGTTTTCTATTTCTATGAGAATAATCTTGTAATTCCAACAACAAATTTATGAAGGACGGCTGTATGACTCTTCGTATCGCAATCAACGGTTTTGGCCGCATCGGCCGCAACGTCCTACGCGCACTGTATACCCAAGGTTACCGACAGGACCTGCAGGTCGTCGCCATCAACGATCTGGGCGACAGTGAAATGAACGCGCACCTGTTGCGTTTCGACACTGTACACGGCCCGTTCGGCGGCACCGTCGAGTGCGATAAAGAAAGCCTGACCGTCAACGGTGACCATATCGCGGTCAGCGCGATTCGCAACCCTGCCGAGCTGCCGTGGAAGTCCCACAACATCGATGTGGTCTTCGAATGCACCGGTTTGTTCACCAGTCGTGACAAGGCTTCCGCCCACCTGACAGCCGGTGCACGCAAGGTCATCATCTCCGCCCCGGCCAGCGGCGCAGATGCGACCATCGTCTATGGCGTTAACCACGATACCCTGCGTCAATCGCACCAGATCATCTCCAGCGCTTCCTGCACCACCAACTGCCTGGCGCCGGTTGCCCAGGTGTTGCACCGTGAACTGGGCATTGAAAGCGGTCTGATGACCACTATTCACGCTTACACCAACGACCAGAACCTGATCGACGTCTACCACACCGATCCATACCGTGCGCGCTCGGCCACCCAGTCGATGATCCCGAGCAAGACGGGCGCTGCCGAAGCGGTCGGCCTTGTGTTGCCGGAACTGGCAGGCAAATTGACCGGCATGGCTGTGCGGGTTCCGGTAATCAACGTATCGCTGGTCGACCTGACCGTGACACTGAAGCGCGAAACCACCGCCGAAGAAGTCAATGCGCTGATGAAAGAAGCCAGCCAGCACTCCAAGGTACTGGGCTACAACACCCTGCCGCTGGTTTCCCACGACTTCAACCACAACCCGCTGTCGTCAATCTTCGACGCCAATCACACCAAAGTGAGCGGCAAACTGCTCAAGGTGCTGTCCTGGTATGACAACGAGTGGGCGTTCTCCAACCGCATGCTGGACAACTGCCTGGCGCTGCATAACGCCGAGTAATACGTCCAGCCTGACCATGCCGATGCCCTGCATCGGCATGAAGCGCTCTATCCGGACCGAATGCTGAACGGCAGTGAGCGTGCTAACGAAGCGCACCATCACCCTCGAAAAGATACGGCGTTGGATAAACAGCCTTCGCGAGCAGGCTCGCTGCCACTCGGTCGCCTGTCTGTTCGATAACACCGTAGCGCACAGCAGGCTCGCTCCAGTGCTTCGGTCCTTGCAACGTTCACACTCAAAATAAACCAGTCTCACCCTTGACCGACCGCGCAGATGATAAGCATTATCATTTGACTCATTGATCGGTCGAGTTCCGCTGTGTCGCAGTCCCACTTCAACGATGTCTTTATCGCCCAGCGCGATGTGCTGCTACGCACCTTGCAGCGCATGGTCGGCAACCGCAGCACCGCCGAGGATCTGTTGCAGGAAACCTGGCTGCGCGTCAATCGGGCGCTGAGCGAGCACCCTATCGATCACCTCGAGCCGTTCGTGTTTCAGACCGCGCGCAATCTGGCGCTGGATTATCTGCGCGCCCGGCGCATTCGCGGTCGCACATTGATCGAGGATGTGCCGCTCACCCAACTGGAAAGCGTCGTCGCCCAGCTCGGTACACCAGAAGATGCCGCTCATGCCAGACGATTGATCGACAGCCTGAGCGCCAGTCTGAGCACATTGAGCCCCCGGCAGCAGGCAATCTTTACCCTGAGCCGCCTCAATGGCTGCAGTTATCTGCAAATTGCCGAGCAGTTGAATGTGTCGGCCAGTACCGTACAAAAAGAATTGAAACTGATCATGGCGATTTGCGTTGGCGTTGTCTCAAGGCTTGACCCGCCCTGAGCACTGCCGCAGGCTGCAAGCCCGTCGCCTCCGATACAGATTCAGGATTGTCGAGGAACACCGTGGCTTCAGAAACAGAACGCTCGCACGTGCCTGCGCAGGATGTGTCGAGTACCCGCGCAATGGATCAGGCCCTGGGCTGGCTGATCGAGCTGGAAGGCGCGGACGAACAGCAACACCGACTTTTTCAGGAATGGCTGAGCGCTGATCCCGAACACTCGCGGGCGTTCGCCAAGGCCGAGGCCATCTGGAACGGCGCGGCCGTGCAGCAGACCGCCGCGCGACTCGCCCAACCTCGCAAGCCATCGCAATGGCAGCGTTTCCGTGCGCACTGGAAACCGCTGGCCACCGCGGCCGCTCTGCTGCTGGGATTGTTGAACTTCAGCAATCTGCCGTTACGGCTGAAGGCCGATCATCTGACGGTGACGGGCGAAAGACAGCATCTGCAACTGGCCGACGGCTCACGGGTACTGCTCAACACCGACTCGGCCCTTTCCAGCCAGATGGGCGATACACAACGCTCGGCGCGTCTGTATCAGGGTGAGGCCTATTTCAACGTACCTGCGCGGCCAGGGCTGCCCATGGAAATCGAGGCCGGCCCGGTGCGCATGCGCGCCGACAGCACGGATTTTTCCGTGCGTTATCTGGACGGCGTCGCTCAGGTGCAGGTCCAGCGTGGCGCGGTGGATGTGCGCGCCGTTCGCGGTGATACAAGCGTCAGTCTGGCTGCCGGAGAAAGCGTGCGCGTGGGTCCTGGCGGTTTCGGCGCTCGGGAAAAAATCGACCCGACCCGCGACCTGGCCTGGGTGCAAGGCCGCCTGATCTTCGATAATTGCCCGCTCAGCGACGTGCTGGCCGAGCTGCGCCGCTATTACCCAGGCTGGATCATCGACGCCAATCCGCAACATAGCCGCGTGGCGGTCACCGGCAACTATCGTCTGGACAACCCGCTGGACGTGGTGCGCTCGCTGGCTCATATCACCTCGGCGAGTGTGCATGAACTCCCCGCGCTGGTGATCATCAACTGACCGAAAGTTTTTTTACTCGATAGCCGCTGGTCGTTCGTCTAGTCATTGCCAATACAAATATTTCTCATATGAGAAGTATACGCAACACTAGAACGAGCATTCACCAGGGAGCGTCATCGATGTCGTCCACCTTTACACCCGCCGCTCACACTCGAGCGCGGCTTACCCTCTCCCTCCTCACACTCGCGGTTCTGACCGCCGGTTTGCCGATCGCACCGGCCAACGCCGCCAGCGAGGACGCCCAGCCAACCCGCGCCGCAGGCACCTACGCCTTCTCGATCGAACGACAGGCGCTGGTGTCAGCGCTGAACGAGTTCAGCCGCGTGACCGGCTGGCAGGTAGGCGTGTCCTCCGATCTGACCCGGGACGAGACCTCATCCGGTGTCCGCGGCAACCTGACGGCGGCCGGGGCGCTGGATGCATTGCTGGCGGACAGTCAGTTGAGCTATCGCCAGCTCGGCAGCAACAACGTGGTTCTGGAAAAACGCATCACAGGCGTGATGGCGATCGAACAGATCACTGTGAGCGCCACGCGTCAGGCCCAGGAAGTGACCCGCGTTCCAAGCACGGTCAGCGTGCAATCGCGCCAGGAGCTGGACCGGCGCAACGTCAACACCCTTCGCGATCTGGTGCGCAACGAGCCCGGCGTTTCGGTGGGTGGCGCGGGTCAGCGTGCGGGGACCACCGGCTACAACATTCGCGGCATCGACGGTGACCGCATTCTGACCCAGGTCGATGGCGTCGAGGTGCCCGACAGTTTCTTCACCGGCCCTTATGCGCAGACCCATCGCAACTACGTCGACCCCGAAATCATCAAGCGCGTGGAAATCCTGCGCGGCCCGGCGTCGGCCTTGTATGGCAGCAGCGCCATTGGCGGTGTGGGGAGCTACTACACGCTGGACCCAGAGGACATCATCAAGCCAGGCAAGGATGTCGGTGCCCGCCTGAAAACCGGTTACAGCTCGGCCGATGACAGCTGGCTGAAATCCGCGACGCTGGCCGGGCGTCAGGGCGATTTCGACGCGCTGTTGCATGTGAGCCAGCGTGACGGCCATGAAACCCAATCCTACGGCAATACCGGCGGCACCGGCCTGAACCGCACCGAAGCCAATCCGCAGGATGTGCGCACCAGCAATGTGCTGGCCAAACTGGGCTGGAACTATGGTGACGGATCGCGCCTGGGCCTGATCTATGAAAAGTACAAGGATGACCGTGACGCCAATCTGCAGAGTGCAGTCGGCGGCCCGTTCAACTCCGGCGTCGGGCTGGGCATGTATCAGTCCCGCACGAGCAACGACACCATCACCCGCGAGCGCTTCGGCATCGAAAACAGTTTCGCCCTCGACAGCCTGCTGGTCGACAACGTCAAACTGAGCCTGAACTACCAGACCGCCAAGACCGACCAGAATACGCAGGAACGCTATTTCCCGTTCTCCCGGGACGTGAACCGCTCCCGTGAAACGGTGTATGAGGAAAAGCAGTGGATCCTCGATGCACAGCTCGACAAGGTATTTTCCATCGCCGACACCGATCACGTCCTGACCTACGGCACCACCTTGAAACAGCAGAAAGTGACCGGCCTGCGCAGCGGCAGCGCAACCTGCGCACGCGTGTTCGGCTCCTGTCGTGTGGTCGGCGCGGACAGCCCGAGTGACCGACTGGTGGCGACCAGCGACTTCCCGGACCCGACCATCGACAGCTACGCGCTGTTCGCCCAGGATCAGATCACCTGGCATGACTGGACCTTCCTGCCAGGCCTGCGCTACGACTACACCCGGCTGGATCCGAAGATCACTCAGCAGTTTCTCAACTCGGTCAGCCTGACCGATGCCAGTCAGGCCAGCGACGAGAACAAGACCTGGCACCGCGTCTCGCCCAAACTCGGCGTGACGTACGCGCTGACCGACGCTTACACCTGGTACGGCCAGTACGCCGAGGGCTTCCGCACCCCGTCGGCCAAGGCGCTGTACGGCCGTTTCGAAAACCCCAATGCCGGCTATGTGGTCGAGCCCAACCCGGATCTGGAGCCGGAAAAGAGCAAGAGTTATGAGACCGGCCTGCGCGGACGCTTCGAGTCCGGCTCGTTCGATATCGCGGTGTTCTACAACAAGTACCGCGATTTCATCAATGAAGATGCCATCACACCCGGCTACAGCGAGCTCACGTTCCAGTCCAGCAACATCCGGCACGCCACCATCAAGGGCGCGGAGTTCAAGGGTCGCCTGAACCTGGACAGCTTCGGCGCGCCGCAAGGCCTGTACAGCCAGGCATCCGTCGCCTACGCCCACTCCCGCAACAATGACACCGGCGAACCGCTCAACAGCGTGAATCCGCTGACCGGCGTACTGGGACTCGGATACGAACAGGACCAGATCGGCAGCCTGTTGAGCTGGACCTTGGTCAAGCGCAAAAGCGGTGTGGACGAAAGCAATTTCCATTCCCCGGACGGCACCTCCAGCCAGTTCAAGACGCCAGGTTTCGGCATCGTCGATCTGACCGGGTACTACAAGGTGACCCATGACGTGACGGTCAACGCCGGCCTCTACAACCTGACCGACCGCAAATACTGGCTGTGGGACGACGTGCGCGGCTACGACGGTGTGGGCGAAGCCGGTGTGACCGCGCCCGCCAACCTGGACCGCCTGACCCAGCCGGGACGCAATTTCAGCGTCAACGTGGTGTGGGACATCTAAGACCGCAACACACGCCGTCGAGGCTGACGGCGCGTTTTTTTTACGCTCACGGGCTTGACCGTTCGTCTATTCAACAAGCCCCTTTGATCAGCAAGGAAGATTTCAATGACGCCCGAATCCACTCGCCCGATCCTGCGTTCGCAACGCCTCAACCAGATCACTCACGCGCCGCACGAACAGCTCGACAAGGCAGTCAAGACGCACGCACCGTTCGAATCACTGCACAGCTACGCGCGGTTTCTGGTCGCTCAGTACCTGTTCCAGAGCGAATTGCAGCCCCTGTACAACGATCCGGCGCTCAAGGCGATCGTGGCCGACCTGCCTGCGCGTTGCCGGGCCGAAGAGGCTGGGGCCGATCTCGCCGACCTCGGCATTGAAACCCCCTCGCCGGTCGACGGTGCGGTGCAGCAGCCCGGCTTCGCGCAGGCACTGGGCTGGCTGTTCGTCTCCGAGGGCTCCAAGCTGGGGGCCGCGTTCCTGATCAAACGCGCCGCAGCGCTGAGCCTCAGCGACAGCTTCGGTGCCCGACACCTGGGCGAACCCGCTGGCGGTAGAGCGGCAGGCTGGAAAACCTTCATCAAGACGCTGGATGAACTGCCCCTCAGCGCAGAGCAGGAAGCGCAACTGGATGAGGGTGCGATAGCCGCTTTCGAGCGTTTCAACGTGCTGTTGCAGCATGCCTACGCCGATGCACCGACTGTCGAAGTGGCGCACGCATGAAAAAGCGCCCGGTGCTGTTAAGCTGGCCGGGCTTTTCGAACCTGCCTGTAGAGACCATGACGTACAAACCACCCGGCTCCAGACTTTCACGCCTTTTGTTTGGCATTCTCGCGTATACCAGCCTGGGTATCGGTATTGCCGCGATCTTCATTCCGGGGCTGCCCACCACCGAGTTCATTCTGCTGGCGGCCTGGGCAGCCACGCGCAGTTCGCCGCGCCTGAATGCCTGGCTGGAAAACCATCGCGTGTTCGGACCGATTCTGCACAACTGGCGCAACGGCCGTCTGGTCACGCGGCGCGCCAAGATCAGCGCGACGGTGAGCATGCTGTTCTGCGCGGTGATGATGTTGAGCCTGCTGACGCATGTCTGGTGGCTGTATCTGGCAATTGCCGGCATGGCTCTGGGCAACCTGTGGATCTGGTCCCGTCCCGAGCCGGTCAGGACGGATCGCTGAACCGCTTCGGTGTGAGCGGTGTCCTAGAGTGACACTCATCTCAACGGAGCGCCCTTCATGTTCGAGCCAGGCCATTTACACATGACCCACGCGGCTTTTCAGCAAGCGGACGTCGCCTACGACATTCATTTGCGCTACGAACTGAACGAAGACCCCAAGGAAGGCACCTGCATGCATTTCACGATGCAGGGCGAGATCAACGGCAAGACGTTCTCCGAAGAGTTCCAGCTGACCCGCGACCTGGCATTCAACTTCGCCCACGACGCCGGGCGCATCGCCATTCGCCACGGCCTGCCCAACAGTGATGCCTTGCCAATTGCCCAGCATCCGGATTACGACCGGATGTTCGAAGACATTCGCGACAAGCTGCATGCGAAATCAGGCGAACCGGTAAAGCCCGAACATCTGGAATAAGCCTACGTCCGGACGCGGAGTTGCTCGAGCGACTCCGCGCCACATTCCCCCGACGTCACGCTGAATTTCACCAAACCCGCGCCACAAGGCATACTTGCCACCCTCCTGTTTGCGGACCCGCACTCCCCCCATGCGCATCCATGTCAGCTTCATCGATCGTGTCGGTATCACCCAGGAAGTGCTGGCGATTCTGGGTGGGCGCAATCTGAATCTGGATGCCGTGGAAATGGTGCCGCCCAACGTGTACATCGACGCACCGACGCTCAGCCATCAAATGCTCGAAGAGCTCAAGGACGCGCTGTTTCGGGTCAGAGGCGTGGAAGCGATCACGGTGGTGGACATCCTGCCCGGCCAGCGACGTCATCTGCAGCTCGATGCGCTGTTGGCGGCCATGACCGATCCGGTATTGGCGCTGGACAGCGCCGGGCACGTGCTGCTGGCCAATCCGGCCTTGATTGCCCTGATCGGCCGCGAACCGGCGGGCGAAGCCATCGGCGATCTGTTTGCCGACCCCAGTCTGCAAACCGTCCTTCTGGAAAACGGCTTTCGCCTGCCGTTGCGCGAAATCACCCTTAATGGCGAGGCCCTGCTGCTCGATGCCACCCCGATCACCGAGGCCGGCGCGCTGATCACGTTGTACCTGCCCAGCCGCATCGGTGAACGTCTGTCCGCGCTGCACCACGATCATGCCGAAGGCTTCGATGCATTGTTGGGCGAGTCGGCCGCCATCCGCACCCTCAAGGCGCGGGCGCAACGGGTTGCCGCGCTGGATGCGCCACTGTTGATCCAGGGTGAAACCGGCACCGGCAAGGAACTGGTCGCTCGGGCCTGTCACGCCAGCAGCGCCCGTCACGGAGAACCTTTTCTGGCCCTCAACTGTGCCGCTTTGCCAGAGAACCTTGCCGAGAGCGAGCTGTTCGGTTACGCGCCCGGCGCGTTCACCGGTGCACAGCGAGGTGGCAAGCCGGGATTGATGGAGCTGGCCAACCAAGGCACCGTGTTTCTCGATGAAATTGGCGAGATGTCGCCTTATCTGCAAGCCAAATTGCTGCGTTTCCTCAACGACGGCAGCTTTCGGCGCGTGGGCGGCGACCGCGAGGTCAAAGTCAATGTGCGCATCCTCAGCGCCACTCACCGCGACCTGGAAAAGATGGTCAGCGAAGGCACGTTCCGCGAAGACCTGTTCTACCGCCTCAACGTCCTCAACCTGGAAGTGCCGCCGTTGCGCGAGCGCGGTCAGGACATTCTGTTGCTGGCCCGCTATTTCATGGAGCAGGCCTGCGCGCAGATTCAGCGCCCGGTCTGCCGTCTGGCACCCGGCACCTACCCCGCCCTGTTGGGCAACCGCTGGCCGGGCAACGTTCGGCAATTGCAGAACGTGATCTTCCGCGCTGCCGCGATCAGCGAAAGCGCGCTGGTGGACATCGGTGATCTGGACATTGCCGGCACCGCTGTAGCGCGCCAGAACGATACCGAGGTCGACAGCCTTGAGCACGCCGTGGAATCCTTTGAACGGGATCTGCTGGAAAAGCTCTACGCCGACTACCCGTCGACACGCCAACTGGCCGCGCGCCTGCACACGTCGCACACCGCCATTGCCCACCGACTGCGCAAGTACGGAATTCCCGGTAAACCCTGAGCGGATTGAAACATTTTCTAACGACTTGCTCATCCGCCGGGAAGCTTTAGTAGCTATTTAATGGCTAACGGTCGATAGTCACTCTGTTACTGTCAACACTTGCCTTGCCGGGTCAGTCACTCGACGTATGTACGTATGCGGTGCAGCTTCTATTACAGGAAGATGTGCGAAGTAACGGGAGCAATGATGCAGAGCCCGCCCATAGAGTCCGAGTCTCGCGACGAAAGAATTGTCGAATCCCGGCGGCAGAAGAATCTGCTCAAGACCGGTGCCCTGCAGGATGCGATCTTCAGCAGCGCCTACTTCTCCAGCATCGCGACCGATGAGCGCGGTGTCATTCAGATTTTCAATGTGGGTGCCGAGCGCATGCTTGGCTATCAGTCCGAAGACGTAGTCGACAAGATCACCCCCGCCGACATCTCCGACCCTGCCGAATTGATCACCCGCGCCGCTGCGCTGAGCCATGAACTCAATACCCCCATCACGCCGGGCTTCGAAGCGCTGGTGTTCAAAGCCTCTCGCGGCATCGAAGACATTTACGAACTGACCTACATCCGCAAGGACGGCAGCCGCCTGTCGGCCATGGTCTCGGTCACGTCGTTGCGCGACAGCACTGAAACCATCATCGGCTACCTGCTGATCGGTACGGACAACACCGCGCGCAAGCAGGAGGAAGAAACCCAGGCCCTGCTGGACCAGCGTTTGCGCGACCAGCATTTCTATACCCGCTCGCTGATCGAATCCAACATCGACGCGCTGATGATGACCGATCCTCAGGGGATCATTTCCGACGTCAACAAGCAGATGATGGCGCTGACCGGGCGAACCCGCGATGAGCTGATCGGCGCGCCGTGCAAGAACTTCTTCACCGATCCGGCCAGCGCCGAGGCGGCGATCAAGCGGGTACTCAGTGAACATACGGTCAGCGATTACGAACTCACCGTACGCGCCTATGACGGCACCGAGACAGTGGTTTCCTACAACGCCGCGACCTTCCACGACCGTGATCGCAAGCTCAAAGGTGTCTTCGCCGCCGCCCGTGACGTGACCGAGCGCAAGCGTTTCGAACGTACGCTGGAAGAGAAGAACCTTGAGCTGGAACACGCCAGCCACATGAAGTCGGAATTCCTCGCGACCATGTCCCACGAGCTGCGCACGCCGCTGAACGCCATCATCGGGTTTTCCGAAGCGCTCAGAGACGGCATGGTCGGCCTCATGAGCGAAGATCAGCGCAGGTACATCGGCGATATTTTCAACAGCGGTCAGCACCTGCTGTCGCTGATCAACGACATCCTCGACCTGTCCAAGGTCGAAGCCGGCATGATGGCGCTGGAGCTGGAGTCGGTCGATCTGGATGAACTGTTGAGCAACAGCCTGCTGATCGTGCGCGAACAGGCCGCGCTGCAGCGCATCCAGTTGAAGCTCGCGCCCGAAGCTGACTTCGGCCCGCTCGTGCTCGATCGCCGCAAGACCAAGCAGATTGTCTACAACCTGCTGGCCAACGCGGTGAAATTCAGTGAGCCGGGCGGACTGGTGACCCTGGCCGTGCGTATCGTTCCGCGCGCCCAGGCAGGCAGGATCGAGAGCGACTGGCCGGTGCACGGATTCGAGCTGCCACCCGGCGACTGTCAGCAGTTTCTCGAACTGAGTGTCAGCGACGCCGGGATCGGGATCGCCCAGAGCGACATGAACAAGCTGTTCAAGGCATTCAGCCAGATCGACAGCAGCCTGGCGCGCAAATTCGAGGGCACCGGACTGGGTCTGGCAATGGTCAAGCAATTGGCCCAACTGCACGGCGGCAGCGTCGCGGTCGCCAGCGTCAAGGACCTGGGCGCTCGCTTCGTGGTCTGGCTGCCCATCCGCCCTCACGTTCATGTGGAGGCGCCGTGGCCCAAATCCTGATCGTCGAAGACAACGCCGCCAACATGCGCCTGGCCGAGCTGTTGCTGACCAGCGCCCACCACAGCGTCATCACTGCAAGCGATGCAGAGACCGGCCTGAAACTGGCAAGCGAACGTCAGCCCGACCTGATCCTGATGGATATCCAGTTACCGGAAATGGACGGACTGAAAGCCACTTCCCTGTTGAAAAACAATCCCGCGACGGCGGCGATCCCGGTGGTCGCCCTGACCGCCATGGCCATGAAAGAAGACGAAGAAAAAATCCGGCTGGCAGGCTGTAACGCCTACATCATCAAGCCCTTGCGCTACAAGGAGCTGTACCGGGTCATCGACGCCTTGCTGGACCCCACACATTCCGATGGCACATCACACGAGCACTCGTCATGACCCAGACTGCGCCCACCATCTTGATCGTCGACGACGATGTCCATGTGCGTGACCTGCTGGAAGTGCTCCTGCACAACCAGAACTATCTGACCCAGACCGCAGAGTCCGGCGAAAAGGCGTTGGCCATGATCGCCCAGCAGCCACCTGATCTGATCCTGCTGGACATCATGATGCCGGGCATGGACGGCTTCGAAGTGGCCAATCACCTCAAGACCGCCAAGGACACGGCCAACATCCCGATCATCATGCTCTCGGCACTCGACGAGCAGAGCGCCCGCCTTTCAGGGCTCGAAGCTGGCGCCGAGGAGTACCTGAACAAACCGGTGGACAGTGCCGAACTGTGGCTGCGCGTGCGTAACCTGCTGCGGCTCAAGTCGTTCGGCGATTACATGAAAGGCCACAACTTGATCCTGGAAGAACAACTGCAGCAGCGCACCATTGACCTGGAGCGCTTCCGCTCGGTGATGGATGCCTCCGACGACGCCATCTTTCTGATCAACCGCAACACCATGAGCCTGATCGAGTTCAACCGGCGCGCCTGCCAGTTACTGGGTTACACCTCCGAAGAACTGCTGCACAAGACGCCTGCCGACCTGGGCGACAGCTCAATGGAACAACTGGAAAAGGTCTACGACCAGATCATCGCCGGTAAAGGCCCGAGCGAGCCGCTGGAGACCATGATCCGCGACAAGAGCGGCCGTGACGTGTCAGTGGAAATTCATCGACAGGCCTATCAGGCCGGCGACGACTGGATCATCGTCGGCATCGTCCACGACATCACCCGTCGCAAGGAGTCCGATCAGCGCCTGCTGAAAATGGCTCACTACGACAGCCTGACCGGCCTGCCCAACCGCGACCTGTTTTTCACCAGCCTGCAGATGGGCCTGACCCAGGCGGCCGTCAGCCGCTGGAAGCTGGCGGTGATGACCGTCAATCTCGACGGCTTCAAGAACATCAACGAAACCTGGGGCCATGTACTGGGCGATCAGGCGTTGCTCGAAGTCAGTCAGCGGCTGGCGAGCTGCCTTAATGCCAGCGACACGCTCGGCCGGGTGGACGGCGACGAATTTGCCCTGATTCTAATGATTCGCGACGGTCAGACCGACACCCATCAGATACTGGAGCGCATTCGCCAGAAACTGCGCACGCCATTCCAGATCGAAGACCAGCGCATTGTCATGACCGCCAGCATCGGCGTCGCGCTGTTCCCCGAAGACGGTGAAGATGCACGCGAGCTGGTGCGGCACGCCTACACGGCGATGAACAATGCGAAGAAAAAAGGGGTCGACGGTTATCGGTTCTACACTGCGCAAATGAACACCGAAGTGTCCGAGCGCCTGGATCTGGAGGCGGCCTTGCGCGAGGCGGTACGTGAAGGAGCGTTCGAACTCGCCTATCAGCCCAAGGTCAGCCTGGCAGACGGCAGCGTCTGCGGGCTCGAAGCCTTGCTGCGCTGGTCGCGCCCCGGCCACTCAAGGGTTTCGCCCGCTGTATTCGTACCGGTGCTGGAAAGCCTCGGCCTGATCAGCGAAGTCGGCAGTTGGGTCATCGACAGCGTCTGCGCGCAGATCGCCCTGTGGCAGCGTTCGGGACTGGGATCGTTTCAGGTCGCGGTCAATGTTTCAGGCCAGCAGATCTCAGGCAGCAGTCTGATCGCCGACATCGCTCAGGCGCTTGAACGGCATCAGGTTGACCCGCAATGGCTGGAGGTCGAACTGACGGAAAGCTCGCTGATGGAAAATACCACGCACACCATTGCCACCCTGCAGATGCTCAAGAGCATGGGCGTGAGGATTTCCATCGACGATTTCGGCACCGGCTATTCAAGTCTGGCTTACCTGCGCCGATTCCCTATCGACAAGTTAAAAATCGACATTGCCTTCATTCGTGAAGTGACCAGTAACCCGCAGGATGCAGCGATCGCCCGAGCGATCATCGAGCTGGCCCACAGCCTTGACCTGAAGGTGATTGCAGAAGGTGTGGAAGCCCCTGAGCAACTGGCATTTCTGACTGAAAACCATTGTGATCAGGTCCAGGGCTATCTGGTGAGCAAACCATTGCCGCTGGCGGAACTGGAGACGTACCTGCGCGTGCCAGGCAGTCGATTGGGCTGATAAGGCGTGGCGCGCCCATTCAAGGAGTCCGCTGTATGCGGTGTTTGCACGTTGTACTGTCAGGGATGTTAAGTGTGGTGAGTCTGGCCCAGGCGCAGACATCTGGCGAAGCGGGTCTGATCGACGAGCCTGCAGCAGGCGCTGCATCCGCCGCGTCATCAAGTGAAGCCCGTGGTGTTTTACGGGCACAGAATCAGGCGGTGCTGGCCAGCGAACTGTCCGGCCGCATCGTTGATCTGCCCTTTCAGGAAGGTGAGTTTTTCAACAAGGGTGACACACTGGTGCGCTTCGACTGCTCGGCTTATCAGGCCCAGCTCAATGCCGCCCAGGCCGCCAGTCGCGGTGCCAGCGAAGAACTGGCGCACAACCGCCAGTTGGCATCGCTCAATTCGGTCGGCCGTTTCGAGGTTGCGCGCGCAGAGGCCAGACTCTCCGAAACTCAAGCCCAGTCCAGTGTCTATCAGGTGCAGATCAAACGTTGCAGCGTGATTGCGCCGTACGACGGGCAAGTCGTGGAGCGCAAGGTCAAGCGCTACGAAAGCGTTTCGGCAGGCACACCGATGCTGGAAATCGTCGATAACCGCACCCTGGAAATCCACCTGCTGGTGCCGTCACGCTGGATGAGCAGACTCAAGCCCGGCCAGACGTTCAGCTTCGTTCCGGACGAAACCGGCCAGCCGCTGACCGCCACCGTCAAGCGACTCGGCGCCCGCATCGATGAAGGCAGCCAGACCCTGCTGCTGATCGCCAGCCTGCCCAGGGTCGAGGGCCTGCTGGGCGGCATGAGCGGCACGGCCCGCTTTGCGGAGCCCAAGTGAACGCACCGGCATCAGGCGCTGTAGAACGGGTATTCGCGCAGTTTCTGGACCTTGAGCGGCTGACCCGTGCCGCGCCGACCATCGAGCAATTGACCTATAGCCTGACCAACGACGGCCAGGGCCTGTTCGGTTTTCGCCATGCGGCGCTGGTGATTGCCGGCAAAGTCCGCTCGGTGACGGGCGTCAGCGTGATCGAGCCCAATGCACCCTTCGTGGCTTTCGTCGAGCATGCCGTCGGCCAGTTGCTCAAGCTCGAACAGATCAAACCGGCTCGCGTGGTGCACATGGAAGCGTTCAGTGCTTCAGTGCGCGATGACTGGAACAGCCTGTCGGCACCCCATGTGTTCTGGCTGCCGCTGCAGGATCGCAAGGGCGAGGTGTTCGGCGGACTGTGGCTGGCCCGCGATACGCCATGGACCCCGGCCGAGCAAGTCCTGCTTGCTCAATTGGGCGATACCTACAGCCACGCATGGCTGGCGCTGCAACCCGGCAAACCCTGGCGATTGCGCTTCAACCGCAAGCGCCAGGCGCTGCTGGTGGTCCTGGCGTTGCTGTGCCTGCTGATTCCGGTGCGTCAGTCGGTGCTCGCCCCGGCCGAGGTCGTGCCGCTGGGTGGCCGGGTAGTCGCCGCGCCACTGGATGGCGTGATCGCCGAATTTCTGATCAAGCCCAACCAGCCGGTCAAGACCGGCGATGTGCTGCTGCGCTTCGAAAACACTACGCTCAAGGCCCAGGCCGACGTCGCCGAACGTGCGCTGGGCGTTGCCGAAGCCGAACTGAAAGCCAATTCGCAACGCTCCTTCGCCGACGCCGAGTCCAACTCCAGAATGGATCTGCTGGCCGCCCGCGTCGAGCAGAAACGGGCCGAACGCGATTACGCCCGCGAACTGCTCAAGCGCAGTGAAGTGCGCGCCGAGCGAGACGGAATCGCGGTGTTCGCCGACGCCCAGCGCTGGACCGGTAAGCCGGTGCAGACCGGCGAGCGCTTGCTGGAGATTGCCGATCCGACCCAGGCCGAATTGCGCATCGAACTGGCGGTGGGCGACGCCATCATGCTGGAGCCCGACGCCGAAGTGGCGCTGTTTCTGGACAGTGATCCGCTGCACCGCCATGCCGCGCGGCTCGAGCGGGCCGCCTATGAAGCGCAGCCCACGCCTGGCGGCCAACTGGCCTATCGGCTGGACGCGCGATTTGAAGATGCCCCGCCGCGCATCGGTTTGCGTGGCACCGCCAAAGTCTTCGGTGACCGGGCACCGCTGGCCCTGTATCTGTTGCGGCGGCCGCTGGCAGGGCTACGCCAGAGCGTGGGTCTGTAATGATCCTGCCCAGTCTGCGCTCGGACCTGCAACTGACCGCTGCGGCTCCGGCACTGGACGGATCGCCGCGCTGGACGCTGGCCGATCCGGTCCGGGGTCGCTATTTCAAGCTTGGCACTCAGGCCATCCGCCTGTTACGCCACTGGGCGCTGGGTGATGCCGCACGCGTGCTGCAAGCGGCAAACCGCGAGCCGGGCCTGCCGTTGGGCAACGGCGAAGTGGAAGAACTGCTGCGCTTTTTACGCGGTCACGACCTGATCGTCGCGCTGGACCCTGAACAACGCGCCAGTTACGCCTATAAGGCAGCGGCCTCGCGGCAAGGGGTGTGGCAGACGCTGCTCCATCAATACCTGTTTTTCCGTATTCCGCTGTGGCGACCGGACGCCTTCCTCAATCGCATCTGGCCGTGGCTGTTGCGCTTCGGCCCACACCTGTTGCGCTACGGCCTGCCGCTGACGCTGGGGCTGGGCGTCTTTCTGGTCGCCCGCGACTGGCAGCGTTTCATCGGCACGTTCCCGCACCTGTTCAGCCTGGGAGGCGCGCTGTCGTTTGGATTCGCATTGTTTTTCGCCAAGCTCTGTCATGAATTCGGTCATGCCTTCATGGCCAAGCGCGCCGGATGTCGGGTGCAAAGCATGGGCGTCGCCTTCATGGTGCTGCTGCCGCTGTTCTACACCGACGTCAGCGACGCCTGGCGGGTGAATGACCGACGTGCTCGTCTGTTGATCGGTGCGGGCGGCGTGCTGGCTGAAATGGTTCTGGCCTGTATCGCGCTGCTCGCCTGGTCGCTGCTGCCGGACGGACCGGCGCGTACGGCAGCCTTCATGCTCGCCAGTGCCACCTGGCTGACGACGGTGGTGGTCAACCTCAACCCGTTCATGCGTTTCGATGGCTACTTTCTGATCAGCGACCTGTGGGAAGTCGATAACTTGCAGGGCCGCGCCTTCGCGCTGTGCCGCTGGCGCCTGCGCGAGGCGCTGTTCGGTTACGGCCTTGGGGCTCCGGAACCCTGGTCGCCGGTCATGCAACGCCGATTGTTGTGGTGGGGCTATCTGTCGTGGCTGTGGCGGGCGGCACTGTTTTTCGGCATCGCGTTGGCGGTCTATCATCTGTTTTTCAAAGTGCTGGGGATTTTCCTGATGCTGGTGGAACTGGGCTGGTTCATCTTTCTGCCGATTCTCAAGGAAACCCGGCACTGGTGGGCGAACCGCGAACAGGCGCATACACCGCGTGTCCTGCTCAGCGCGGTCGGCCTGCTGGCACTGCTGTTGCTGCTGATCGTGCCGTGGAGCAGCAGCGTCGAACTGCCGGTGATGCTCGAAGCCGAAAGCGTCACTGCCGTACACGCACCAGCTGCCGCAAGGGTGAAACAGGTCAACGTGAAAGACGGCCAGTTCGTCGAGCAGGGCGCGGTGCTGATGGAGCTTGAGTCGCCGGACATTGACTCGCGTCAGGGCATCGTCCGGCGCGAAATCAATATCCTGCAACTGCAGATGCGCCGTCAGGCCGGGCGCAGCGAGACCGCCGCCGACGCGGGAATCCTCGAGCAACGCCTTGCCGAAGCGGTGGCCGAGTACCGGGGTCTGGCCGCCCGGCGCGAGCGGTTGCTGCTGCGTGCACCCAAGGCCGGGCAGGTACGAGACCTGATGCCGCAACTGAACGCAGGCCGCTGGATTTCCACCAAAGACCCGGTGCTGCGTATTGTGGAAGAAGGCACGCGAATTCGCGGTTATGTGGCCGAAAATGCGTTGTGGCGCATCACTCCTGGTGATCGCGGGCGGTTCATCGCCGACGACCCGATGCGCGGATCGTTGCCCGTGGAACTGCTGGAAGTCGATACCAACGGCGTTGCGTACCTGGATCAGGAAGCCTTGAGCTCCGATCATCACGGTCCCATCGCTGTGCGCCGCGATGAAAACCAGCGCGCCGAACCGGTTCAGGCACAGTACGGCGTGAGGCTCCGGCTGACTGAAACGGTCGACGGTGCGCCCCAGCCATTGCGTGGCGTTGCCGTCCTGCAGGGCCGCAGCGAATCGCTGTTGGGGGCCGCCTGGCGAAGACTGGCCGCACTCGGGGTGCGCGAAAGCGGCTTTTGAAGCTCATACATGGACAGAGGACAACACGGATGAACAACAAGCCTTTCGCCAATACACACGGGCTGGTCGTGCGGCCATCACGGGCCAGCGATGGCGCTTTTCTGCAGATGCTCTATCACTCGGCGCGGCCCGATCTGCAACTGATCGACGGCGAACGGGAGCAGGTGGAAGCCGTGATCGGCCAGCAGTTCCAGATACAGGAGCAAGGTCTGGGCGACCACTTTCCCAATGCCATGCATTACGTGGTCGAGAAGCTGGGCACGCTGATAGGTGCACTGGTCACTGACTTCGGCCACAACGAGATCCGCGTTCTGTACCTGGCCTTCATTCCGGCGGCGCGTGGCAAAGGCTATGGGCGCATCGTACTGCAAGGCGTGCAACAGGCGGCCGAGCAGATTCGCTGCCCGGTGGCGACGGTGGTCTGGGCCAATAACCCCCATGCGCGCCAGCACTATCTGGCGCTGGGGTTTCAGGTGGAGGAGCGGGACGTGGCGGCGGAGCGGCTGGTGTGGTATGCGGGCCAGAATGCCTCGGCCCGGACGGTGTGAATCAGTTGAAGCTGATGCAGTAATACGCCAGGCTTTCGTCCCGGCCCATCGGTGGCACCCGCGACACGAACACCTCCTGCAGCAGCCCGACCTCGGGCAGCTCGAATGCACATGTCCCATCGACGAAGCCGCTGGGAGCAAGCGAACTCAAGGACACATTGAACGGCAGGCGCGAATCTTGAGCCAGTCGCGCCTGTGGCTTTTCCGCGACCGATGAAACGTTTACCGGCAATTGACTGCCATCGCGCAGTTGCAGCGTGCAGACAGTACCCAGCACGGCCCGAAAATCGTCCACGGTGACTTCATTCAGCATGAATACCTCCAGAAAGGGGATGCAAGCGTCTGCTCACGACCCGGCCAGTGTCACTCCCGTGTCGGGAAAAGCCCTTGCAGGGCAATGCTGAAATTCACAACCAGAAACGGGTTCATGCTGCCCAACGGCAGGCCACCGCCGACCGGCTGCATGGTGCCGCTGATTGCCGTAGTGACGCCCTTCTAGTTGATGGGCGCGGTCCCCACATTAGGCGAAAAGATATTGGCGGAACTCGGCCCGGTGGTAGAGGCACCGATAAAGGCGTTGTCGGCCGTTGGTGCAATGCTCGCCCCGGCGACCGCCGGATTGGCCAGCTGGACGGTCGTGGTCGCGGTCAGCGACGTCATCTGATGGACATGTGATGGCATGTTAGTGATGGCGACAGTGATGCTCTCAGTGCCGGACGATGTCCCGATCACACGATTGGTCAGGCCGACGCCGGTGCCCTGATTGATCGGGACCCGGCCCTGCAGGTTAGGCAGCATAAAGGTCTGCGACCCATTGCCCCCATAGGCAACCCCCAGCAGCGTATACAACGCGGAGTATTGGCTGATATTCATAGTCTGCCCGTTACATTGCGCCCAGCCATAGGGCGCAAACGGAAAACCGAACGTCATGATCGAACCCATAAACACTTCCATACACTTCATCCTTTTACGACATGGGATACCTTCGATCCACCAGGGCATGTGCCCTTGGGTGGCAGAATGAAAGCGTAGACGCAGCTTCCTGCCGTGCGAATTTTTTCGCGACTCTTACAACGAAAGCTCCCTATTCATACAGATAGATAAGCGGATACCTACCTTACACATGCCGCTCATCATACAAAGTTCACGACCGTTCATCCGATAGTCGACATTCTTTCGGGACTTTTCCCCAATGAATACGGGAGTAATGGCTTTGAGCTACTATTTTTCTTCTTCCTATCCTTCAAGACCTGCAGAATAGTGTCGAAGTACTGCCATAACGCTGCAGTTTGTCACGTGGCACATACACTCAAACGCATATCCTTTTTCTGGACGCACGGATGCAGAAATTCCATTTCATCGCGGGTTTGCCACGCTCAGGATCCACCCTGCTCTCTGCGATTCTGCTGCAGAACCCACGCTTTCACGCGGGCATGAGCAGTCCGGTCGGTTCACTGTTTTCCAGCATCCTGGGGCAGTGCAGTGCAGGCAGCGAATTCTCTTCGGTGATCAGTACCGACATGCGTCGTCGCCTGTTGCGCGGCATTTTCGAGTCCTATTACGCCGACAAGTCCGCGAAGGATGTGGTGTTCGATACCAGTCGCGGATGGACCTCCCGATTGCCCGCGCTGATGGACCTGTTTCCGCACTGCAAAGTGATCGCCTGTGTGCGCAACGTCGCCTGGGTGATGGACAGTATCGAACGCCTGTACCGCGCCAATCCTTTCGAGAACACCAAGCTGTTCAACGATGACGTCGAACGCAACACGGTCTACAGCCGTGTCGAAACCCTGGCTCAGCGCAACCGGCTGGTGGGGTTTGCCTGGGCCTCGCTCAAGGAAGCCTATTACGGCGAACACGCAGGCTCGATTCTGCTGATCGACTACGACCTGTTGTCCCAGGCGCCGGATCGGGTGATGCGGCTGGTCTACGAGTTCATCGACGAACCCTGGTTCGAACACGACTTCAACAACCTTTCCTATGACGCGCCCCAGTTCGACGATGCGCTGGGCGTGTCCGGCCTGCACAAGGTCAAGCCCCGTGTCGCGCTGGAGCCGAGGCAGACCATCCTGCCGCCGGACCTGTTCGAGCAGTATTCACAGTTGTCGTTCTGGAATGACGGATCTGCCAGCGCAGCCAATGTCATCCGCATGAAAGCAGACGCCGCGGTCAAGTGATCGCGGTTTTATAGGTCGTAACGTTCGATCCTGGGTGAGCAGTATGTGGTGGAACAAAAAGAATTCGCGGATTACACAGCGGGCACCTTCGAGTGCGACCTCCCCCGCAGCCCCTATGATCATGTCGCTGGAACCGCGCATGCTGTTCGACGGTGCCGTGGCGGCGACAGTGGCCGAAGCCGCTGCCCAACCGGACAGCCAGCCGACGCCCGATGCCGCCGCCAAGAGCGCCGAGCAGGCCCATAGCGCCAGCAACGGTAACCATGCACAGCCCGAGGCCACTGCGGACGTGGCCGCCACGCCTGCCGCCGTCCCCGGCAGCACGGTGGTGTTCGTCGATTCCCGCGTCAAGGATTCCGCCAGCCTGCTGGCGGGCGTGGCGCCGGGCGCCCAAGTGGTCGAACTGGATGCCACCAAAGACGGCCTGCAACAGATCGCCGACTATCTGGGCTCCCATCAAGGCGTCAGTTCGGTACAGATCATTGCGCACGGCAACTCGGGCGATCTGTGGCTGGGCAACAGCTACGTTTCGGCTGACAACCTCTCGCAGCGCAGCGCCTTGCTGGCCGAGATCGGCAACGATATCAACTCGGGCGGCGACATTCTGATCTACGCCTGCAACACCGCTGAGGGCGATCAGGGCCTGAGCTTCGTGGACTCGCTGGCTACGCTGACCGGCCGTGACATCGCGGCCTCCACCAACCGCACCGGCGTGGGCGGCGACTGGGATCTGGAAATCGCGACCGGCAGTATCGAAAGTGTCAGCGCTCTTTCACGGCAGTCGATGGACGCCTACCAGTGGGGACTGGCGACCTTTACGGTCAACTCCGCCAGCAACACCGGCGCCGGTACACTGCGCGATGCACTGGCCAACGCCCAGAACGGCGATATCGTGACCTTTTCGTCTGGCATGACTGTCTCGCTGCAGACTCAACTGCTTGTGAACAAAAACATCACCATCGATGGCGACCTCAATAACGACGGCGTCGCAGACGTCACCCTGGATGGCCAGAACAGAACCAGCGTCATCAGGATCACCTCAGGGACAACAGCCACGCTTGATGGCGTGGTCATTACCCGAGGCGTGGCCACCACGGCGGGGGCAAACAGTGGCTCTGCCATTGCCGCGGCTGATGCGCTGGGCGGCGGTATCAACAACGCGGGCAACCTCACACTGCGTAACGTTACGGTCACCGCCAACGCCGCCACCGCCCCCGCCGGAGGCGGCGGCGTTGTGGCCCCGACCGTGGGCGGCGGGGGCGGCGGTGGCGGCGGGATCCGGTGGCAAAAAGGGTGCCGCGGCGGGGGTGGAGGGACCCATTCGCCCCCC
>NZ_MUIO01000250.1 GCF_002087235.1 Pseudomonas floridensis
CTCCGGCAACATCTTCAACACGTCCCAGACCCTGCTTGACGAAACGTCGGTGCTGGCCAACAGCCTGGAAAATCTGGCCAACCGTCGAACCGTCAATACGGTCGGCGGTTACGTGCTGGGGCTGCTGGCGCTGATGTCGATCATCCTGATCGGCCTGGTCATGGTGCGTGAAACCAACCGTCAACTGCGGGAAACCGCGCAGAAGAGCGAGCGCAACCAGAATGCGATCATGCGTCTGCTGGACGAGATCGAAAACCTGGCCGATGGCGACCTGACCGTCACGGCTTCGGTGACGGAGGACTTCACCGGTGCGATTGCCGACTCGATCAACTATTCCATTGACCAGTTGCGTGAGCTGGTGGTGACCATCAATCTCACGGCCGAACAGGTTGCCTCGGCGGTGACCGAAACCCAGGCCACGGCCATGCAGCTGGCTTCGGCCTCCGAGCATCAGGCGCTGCAGATAAGCGCGGCGTCTACGGCGATCAATGACATCGCCGCGTCCATCGATCAGGTGTCGGCGAACGCCTCGGAATCGTCTTCGGTGGCCGAGCGCTCAGTGACCATCGCCAACAAGGGCAACGAGGTGGTGCACAACACCATCCGCGGCATGGACAATATTCGTGAGCAGATTCAGGACACCTCCAAGCGCATCAAGCGGCTGGGCGAGTCTTCGCAGGAAATCGGCGATATTGTGAGTCTGATTGACGACATTGCCGACCAGACCAAT
>NZ_MUIO01000251.1 GCF_002087235.1 Pseudomonas floridensis
GTTTCAGTGGCAGTTCAATTTCTTCCTGCGCATCGCCTGTAGCGGGTTTGAACGTCACATTGATACGCTCTTTAGGTGCGACAGAGCCGTCTTTGGCCATCGTGTGTCCTCCTTGCCAACATAGGCAATCAAGTTTTATTCAATACCGTTTCGAAATCATACTGGCAAAGTCTTCGGTACAATGCGTCCTTGCTCAGTTTTAAGTCCTGGCTGGATGGAAGTAGCTCATAGCAGCTGTACAAAAGTCGCAGCACGCTCAGAAATGTTTCAGACTCCCAGATTTCAAGACCGGCCTTACACAGTTTTTGATCAAGCAGTTCCAATTGAATCCTGGCCAGCTCGTATTTCTTTGCCTGGTAGCAGATCCGGGCGATACTGAACTGCCAGAAAAAACGCTCACGCTCGTTTCGGGCATCGTTCAAGTGCTGCATCAGCACCTGCACTGCACATTTGAGTCCGTCTCTGGCCACGGTCGGAATCACTTCTTCAAGAACAGCTTCCCAAGATGCCTTGCCGACACTGCTCGCTGGGGCGGGATCAGACTGAGCAACTCGTACATGAGGCATTACATGGGTCGATATCCAGTTTTTCGTCGTCTCATCAGCAAACGGGAGCCCGTCATGAAACCGCAATTCAACGACGTCGGGCAGCCTGTGCAAAAACAAGGCAAATTGAACTTCCACCTCACGCATTGCACTGTCAGCCTCCAGTGCTTGCAGGCACTCCCACACCAAACGTTGCCCATCGAACCAGAAAGGTGAGTGAGCAATGCTTTGCTCGATATCTACAATTAGGTCTGCATGTTTAGCTTGCTCAAACCGTTCCTTATAGCTTCGCGACTTATCTGCAGGCACGCCTCGTAATACTGTTATGAGCTGCGCGTTACATTCCGGCGTGGCCTCAATAGTCAGCCAGAGCATCGTACGGTTGAGCCTTAAGGCCCTCAGGTCTGTTGCTTTTTGCTTTAACCACCAGACGCATAACGACTGTGCGGTTTCCAATTGCGTATACAGCGCTTTACGAGCGTCCTTCTCATTACCAATGGATGGATGACTACAAAACTGAGCTGCAACTTCCTTAATCTGCTCTGCAATGGCCAAGGGCTTGCTATCATGCTCAGAGGCCATCTGGAGCATACGAGTCAGCCGCCGCCGAAGCGGCAACATCAATGGGGCCTCCTCTCCCAGGTACCGGCCCAACAACTCATCCAGAACCTCCAGATGCATCGAGATTTCTTGAAACAAAGAATGCTGCTTACCGACCGATACATCTTCCACAAGAATCTTATCAAGCCTGGGCAGTAGCCAGCCGAAAGCCGCCGCCCGTGTTCGACTTTTGCGAGGATGCAACGCCACCCAATGGTGTTCGCACAGGTCGCGTAATAAACCAATACCTGCCAACAATCCCGAAAAAGACTCACAACGATAAAGCGCCCAGGTCAGCCAACAGACCACGCGCAAATCTCTTGATCGATAACGTAAAATCCGTTCGCTTTCTTCTCGAACCTTCGCCCAGTCGACACGCGCAGACGCCAGCATGGACTGCTCACTGCTTAGCTGTGCTTCCAAGGCTTCAAAATCGGCCGAAAAACGAACATCCTCGCCAGCATAGTTATCGCCGGATACAGGATGCTGAACGATATGGAGATAGAGAGCAGATGGTTTGTCCGAGCGAGTCATTTACTCCGCCCCCTGATAATTACTGGCGCAATGCTGGAAACTTTTTAACGGAGCGAACATTAACTGGCCGCAGCCTGTTTAACAAGCCAGCAAATCCACTGCAATGTCTTTTCAGAAAATTCCTACACTGCAAAATAGTATGCATGTAGGAAATAAAAATATTTCATATTTACCCCCCCCTCAAAACCCTCACCCCTAACCCGATCGCAACTCGATTGCGCAACTATTTGCATACCTTTCTTAGATCAATCGAGATCCCACTCGCTTATCCCTAATAAAATATAGGCCTGATATCAGTGCGCAAAAAATCACATCTCTGTGCAAAAAACGACGCAACCTATAGCAGATAACCGTACAAATCCCTGCCAAAAATCTATACACCCGGCTCAACTCCCCATTTCATGGGCACCTCTCAGAGCTGGCACATTTTTTGTTATTGGCTAATTACCAGCGCTGATGGCTGGAAAACCTATTTATCAGGAGAGACGCTAATGGCAACACCCGCTTACATCTCGATCACCGGCGAAAAACAAGGTTTGATGACTGAGGCAGCGTTCACAGCACAATCTGTGGGAAACATTTATCAGGAAGGCCATGAAGATCAGGCCATGGTACAAGCCTTTAGTCATGAAATAGCCATGCCACGGGATCCCCAGTCTGGCCAGCCCAGTGGACAGCGCACACACAAGCCTTTATGCATTACAAAAGTTTTCGATAAATCATCACCTCTGCTACTGGCTGCCCTTACAGCTGGCGAACGGTTATCAGAAGTAAAAATTCAGTGGTATCGAACTTCAAATCAAGGCAACCAGGAACTTTATTACACAACCCTTCTGGAGGATGCCCAGATCGTCGAGATAAAGGATTACATGCATAACTGTCAGGATCCTGGCAATTCGCACTTCACGCATCTGGAAGATGTGCACTTCACTTATCGCAAGATCACTTGGACGCACGAAACATGTGGAACGTCTGGCTCTGATGACTGGCGCAACCCTGTCTCGAGCTGAATCTGACCAATAACCCCATCGATCCGTCAGGGTCGATGGACTCAGAGCCACGCTTCAGCATGGAGAATCATGATGAATGACCCCGCCAGCGAGAACCGTTTTGAGCTGAAGATCAACGGTATTGAACCTGTCTTTCAGGTGTTCTCCTTCAACGGCGAAGAAGCCATCAGCCAGCCCTTCCGTTTTAGGCTCGTACTGGTCAGCGAACGTGACGACC
>NZ_MUIO01000252.1:0-330 GCF_002087235.1 Pseudomonas floridensis
TCGCGCAGGGCGATGCCGGCCGGCGCCTGACGCACTATTCGATCACCTTGCGCCCGCACCTGGCCCGGCTCGCGCATCGCACCAACCAGCGCATCTTCCAGCACCGCACGGTGCCGCAGATCATTGCCCAGGTGCTCGAGGAACACGGCCTGCTCGCCACCCACTATCGCTTCCAGCTCGCCAGCGTCCCGCCTGAGCGTGAGTACTGTGTGCAGTACCACGAATCGGACCTGCACTTCATTCAACGATTGTGCGAGGAAGAAGGCCTGCACTATCACTTCGAACATAGCCCGAGCGCACACCAACTGGTCTTCGGCGAGGATCAGGCCG
>NZ_MUIO01000252.1:409-875 GCF_002087235.1 Pseudomonas floridensis
GCAACACGTTCAGGGCCATCCCCGGCAACGTCCCCTACCGTGCGGCCCTGACCCATCCCAAACCGCGCATTGCCGGCGGCCAGACGGCTGTCGTCACGGGCCCGGCAGGCGAAGAGATTCACTGCGACCGGCATGGCCGGGTCAGGGTGCAGTTTCACTGGGACCGCGAAGGCCAGGCCAACGAGCAGAGCAGTTGCTGGCTGCGCGTGGCGTCCGGTTGGGCCGGTGACCGTTACGGCAGCCTGAGCATCCCCCGGGTCGGCATGGAAGTGCTGGTGACCTTTCTGGAAGGTGATCCCGACCAACCGTTGATCAGCGGTTGCCTGTACCACGCCGAACACACCCCGCCCTACCCGCTGCCCGCCCACCAGACCCGCAGCGTGTTCAAGACCCTGAGCAGTCCGGGCGGCAACGGCTCCAACGAACTGCGCATCGAGGACCGCGCCGGTCAGGAACAGATCTTCAT
>NZ_MUIO01000253.1 GCF_002087235.1 Pseudomonas floridensis
TCAAGGCGCTGGTCATGCACGCCCGTGAGCCACTGACCCGCGACAAGCTGATGAACCTGGCGCGTGGTCGGGAATGGGATGCACTGGAGCGCTCCATCGACGTACAGATTTCGCGTCTGCGTCGTCTGATCGAGCCGGATCCGTCCAAACCCCGTTACATCCAGACGGTCTGGGGCGTAGGTTATGTATTCGTTCCCGATGGCGCCGGAAATCGCTGACAGATCGCTTGTCAGAACAGAACACCGAAGTTCCTGCCAGCCACGTCGATAATCTTCTGAAGGTTATCGACGTTCTGGTTTTTTGCGTTCGTACCTCGGGTCTGGCCCGCGTTCGGCAAACTTGCGAGCCTCGGCTCGCCCTGCAAAGTGTGTAGCTGCAGTTATGAAGACTCCGCTCTGGTTCCCGCAAAGCTTTTTCTCTCGCACCCTTTGGCTGGTGCTCATCGTCGTGCTGTTTTCCAAGGCACTGACGCTGGTCTACCTGTTGATGAACGAAGATGTGTTGGTCGACAGGCAATACAGCCATGGCGTCGCTCTCACACTGCGCGCTTACTGGGCCGCCGACGAGAACGACCGGGAAGCCATTGCCGAGGCGGCCGGCCTGATTCGCGTGGTGGGCGGTGGCGTGCCGGAAGGCGAGCAGCACTGGCCGTACAGCGAGATCTATCAACGGCAGATGCAGGCCGAACTGGGCGCCGACACCGAAGTGCGGCTGCGCGTGCATGCGCCGCCTGCACTCTGGGTGCGTGCGCCAAGCCTGGGTGATGGCTGGCTGAAAGTACCGCTGTATCCGCATCCGCTGCGTGGTCAGAAAATCTGGAGCGTTCTGGGCTGGTTCCTCGCTATCGGGTTGTTGTCGACGGCATCGGCCTGGATCTTCGTGCGTCAGCTCAATCAGCCGCTCAAACGGCTGGTGTTTGCCGCCCGCCAACTGGGTCAGGGGCGCAGCGTCAGGCTGCCGATCAGCGATACGCC
>NZ_MUIO01000254.1 GCF_002087235.1 Pseudomonas floridensis
CGCCAGCCAGCTGCGCAGCCTGTTTTTCGATGCCTCGCGCGAAGGCAACAACCCGATGCTGGACACCTTCATCGAAGCCCGTTACGACCTCAACGTGCGTGACGAGCAAGGCTACACCGGCCTGATTCTCGCGGCCTACCACGGTCATGAAGATTCGGTGGTGCGCCTGATCGATGCCGGTGCCGACCCTTGCGCCAAGGACAACCGCGGCAACACCGCACTGATGGGCGCAATCTTCAAAGGTGAGCTGAGTATCGCCAAGCGTCTGGTGCAGGCCGATTGCGGAGCCAATTTGACCAACAATGCTGGCCAGACTGCCGCCATGTACGCAGCCCTGTTCAAACGCACCGAAGTGCTCAAGGAATTGACCGAAAAAGGCGCTGACCTGAGCCTTCGCGACAGCATGGGCAACGACGTGCAGGGTCTGTCCAAAGGCGAGTTTCAGGCCCTTCCGACCCGCTGAGAGACCTTCAACTCTGTATGAATGTGCCTCACCGGAAAACTGCCATCCGCCCAGGACAGCAGTTTTTGTCGGCACGTTTCTTGTCGAGACAGTTGCCCGTGGTCATAGACGACCGTTACCGTTGCCAGAACCGGCCCCCGGCTCTCCCGAACCCAACTCAGCGCCCGTCACCGGCACTTCGGCGGATGGATCGGATTGGGTTCTCTGTTTCATGACCATCAGGGTCGCTTCATCGTCCTCGCTGAGCATGACGGACGCCGTCCCGTCGCCCCCATCGACCGCCGGCAGCGGATTCTCGACGTACTCAAACTCTTCATCACTGTTCCAGGGACCTCGCGGACTCGCGTCGCCATTGGACATGTTGTAGTAAGTGCGGCTGAACTCCGGCATTCCGGGCAGTTTGCCCTGAGGGAAGTTCGGCTGAATCGAGTGCAACGCTTTCTCGAATGAAAGCTGATGGGCGATTTCGCGGGTCATCAGAAACCCCAGCGCATCCTTGACTCCAGGGTCATCGGTGACGTTCA
>NZ_MUIO01000255.1 GCF_002087235.1 Pseudomonas floridensis
CGTGCTGGTGATGATGCTGTGCTCCGGCACGATCAGCGACTTCATCAACCGTCATCCGTCGCTGAAAATGCTCGCGCTGTCCTTTCTCACGCTGGTCGGAACCGTGTTGATCGCCGAGTCCTTCGACGTGCATGTGCCCAAGGGTTACGTGTACTTCGCGATGGCCTTCTCGCTGGTGGTCGAGACAATCAACATCAGAATGCGCACAGCCAGAGAGGCAAAGAAATGACACCTGGCGCCTCTCTAACGCGCACATCGTGTGCGGGCATTGATTTGTGACACTTTTATTTCAATGAACCCGAGCCTGTGCGATCCTTGCGACAAGGCCTCAGGCCGACTAAAGCTTTAGTGGAGCGCTACAAAAACACTTCCTCGCTCGCTACGCATCGTACTTTTCAATCCACGCCTGAACAGGCAAACCTCAGGGGGCTCTCAGTATGCTGACCCTGCTCGATTTGCTATCCGCTGTGGCCCTATTGATCTGGGGCACGCATATCGTGCGCACTGGCATCCTTCGTGTGTACGGCGCTCAACTGCGTCGTGTGCTCAGCCAGAACATGTCCAAACGTCCGCTGGCGTTCATTGCCGGCATTCTGGTGACCGCCATGGTCCAGAGCAGCAACGCTACCGCGATGCTGGTCACCTCGTTCGTGGGCCAGGGCCTGATGACGCTCACGCCTGCGCTGGTCATCATGCTCGGGGCCGATGTGGGCACGGCATTGATGTCGCGCGTGCTGACCTTCGACCTCTCGTGGCTGTCGCCACTGCTGATTTTCCTCGGCGTAGTGTTCTTTCTGTCGCGCAAACAGACCCGCGCCGGGCAAATGGGCCGCGTGGGCATCGGCCTGGGGCTGATCGTGCTGGCGCTGCAACTGATCGTCGCTGCCGCCGCGCCGATCACCCAGGCGGCCGGGGTCAAGGTGCTGTTTGCCTCACTGACGGGCGATCTGCTGCTGGACGCACTGGTCGGGGCACTGTTTGCACTGATCTCGTATTCCAGCCTGGCAGCAGTGCTGTTGACGGCCACGCTGGCAGGCGCGGAAATCATCGGTCTGCCGGTGGCGATCGGTCTGGTCATAGGTGCCAATATCGGCAGCGGCCTGCTCGCATTCCTCAGCACCAGCATGCAGAACGTGGCGGGCAGGCAGGTTGCACTGGGCAGCCTGCTGTACAAATTGCTGGGCCTGCTGCTGATCATTCC
>NZ_MUIO01000256.1 GCF_002087235.1 Pseudomonas floridensis
CCGCGGCAACCAGACGCTCCAGCGTCGGCGGCGCGCCGCGCTTGTCGTGACGGCCAAGCCAGTCGGGGGAGGGTGTCAGGTAGAAGAACGCGGCAGGCTCCATCAGGTTGCCGACCGATACCGAAAGCACCGGGCGTGGCAGACCGGCCTTGCGGCACTCGGTGTCGAGCACCGCCAGATCGCTGATCGATGGCGACTGCAGCGCATAGAACACTGGTCGACTGCGGTCCAGATTAAGCGTGAAAGACGATTGATTGATGGTTTCCGAGCGAACCCAGAGGTAGAGCAATCGGCGCAGAGTGCCGAATACAAGACGGCGGAATGGAGAGCGGGTCATACGGCTTCTGCTGAATAAAGGGCGGCTGCCCGAGATGGCGCCAGTGTGACGCATCCCGAGGCGATGGGCAAAAGCGCCTTGGTTTCACTCCCGTGGGAGGTGGCGTAGCGGTCACCGCAGGTGGGCAGGCAGCCGTGACGCTCTGCGCCACAGCAGATCCAGACTTACGAGGTGCGCCAGGTGATCTCTTCTTCGCCGTCGGCACTGATGCGGATCCAGCGGTCGGCAGTGTCATCGCTTTCTTCTTCGACCCAGGTCCCTGGCGCGCAACGCACTTCGACATTGAGCGCGGCGAAGGCTGCACGGGCGCAGGAAATGTCGTCATCCCAAGGCGTCTGATCGCTTTCCAGATACAGGCTGTTCCATTTGCCGACTGCTTTTGGCAGCCAGGTCACAGGGACATTGCCGGCCGTGCACTTCCAGGTCTGGCCTTTGCGGGCCCACTCGCTGCAGGGCCCGAGGGCTGCACCGAGCCACTGGGCGATGGCCTTGTGGTCGACGTCTTCGTCTTTCAGATAAATCTCGATATCGGGTTGGCGCATGGGTGCCTCTGTCTGAATGCTTATTGCAGCACGAAATAATCGTAGCGCATGGAAACGGTGACCTTGAACGGTCCGGGTTGCTCGATGACCGCCGTGCGCCGTTCGGCGCTGGCGCGCCAGCCATGTGGCGTCATGGCCAGCAGGTCGGCGCGT
>NZ_MUIO01000257.1 GCF_002087235.1 Pseudomonas floridensis
CAGCCGCCGATGCCAACTGGTCGGAGGCGCTGGCAATCTGCTGGATGGTGTTCTTCAGACCGTCCTGCATGTTCGACAGCGCATCAAGCAATTGCCCGGCCTCATCACCACTGTTAGAGGTGATCGGCTGAGTCAGGTCACCGCCGGCAATACGTTGAGCGCTAAGCACCGCAACGGCCAGAGGACGGGTGATCATGCGGGTGATGAAGACACCCAGCAGGATGGCCACGATAAAAGCGATCACCACGCCGATTTCCAGCATGGTCACCGACGTGTTCCTCAGTTCGGCGGCGGCAGCGGCGCCTTCCTTGATCTGACGGTTGTTGGAATCAATGATGGTCCGCAGGTAGGCGCGGGCTTTGACAAACCCGTCGCTGGACAACGCATTGAGGCGAGTACGGGCATTCTCCAGATCCCCTGCCCTCATGAGCTCAACCACTTGCTGCGAACCGGCAATATAAGCAGGCATCAGTTGCTCGAGCTGATCGCCGGCTACGCGCTCGTCATCTTCCAGCG
>NZ_MUIO01000258.1 GCF_002087235.1 Pseudomonas floridensis
CCTGGTTGTACCCGCCACCATGATTTTATTACCCGACAGCAGCAGTCTGCGAAAGGGAGCCGTATTCGTGCATGACAGGAGTTCAGGATAAATGAAGAGCATGATGCTGATCGCCAGCGTATTGCTGCTAAGCGCTTGCAACACCCCCTCGAGGGTCGGGCTGCCCGATGACCCCGCGCAAATCGAAGCCGGCCAGGCTGCTGGCAGGGCGCTGGCGGGCAAGCCGTTGCCACCGGAACGCATCCGTCCCGGAGACACGTTGCGCATCGTGCGTAATACCGGAGAGTCACCGTCGATTTCGGCGTTCACGGCCAACTCGATCTATGAACTGACCCTGTTTCAGGTGCTCAACGACGGCACCTTCTCTTATCCGTACATCGGCACGATCAAGGCGGCCGGCCTGACGCTTCAGCAGCTCAACGACCTGCTGGAAAGCAAGCTGCAGACGGTCTATCGCGAGACGGCGCTAACCATCAACATTTCCCAGTCACCGGGTAATACGGTGTTCGTGGGCGGTGCAGTGCGCAATTCGGTCACGCTGCCGGTCAATGTCGCGACCAGTCTGGCCCAGGCGATCGTCGGAGCGGGCGGTGTCGCGCTCGATGCGGACGCGTCTCTGGTCGCTTTGTTGCGTCAGGAGGACGACGGCCTCTACAAGACCTATTTCTTCGATTACAGCAAGTTTCTCTGGGCAGGCGCGGGCGGCCCCACGGCGCCGGTATTGCTCAAGCGCGGCGACATTGTGTTCGTTCCCAAATCCACGGTCGGCAACAAGGTTGACGGCGTCACTCTGTATTTCAACCAGTTGATCCCCTTCGCGAAGTCGATCGGACTGGGCTTGAACTACGAGTTGCGCGACAACAATTAACTGTCAGGGAAACAGACATGATCAATATCCGCTCATTTCGCGATCTGCTGCGCCTGCTGTTCATTTTCAGGCGCGAGGTCAAGATCACCGTACTGGCGACCTTCGTCGTCGTACTGCTGGGAGCCTTGCTGCTGCCCAACCGCTATGAATCGACCGCGCTGCTGCTGGTCAAGCCGGGACGTGACAGCAGCACGGTGCCCATCGAGCTGTCCAACCGTCAGGCAATCGTAGTGCCCAGCGCCCTGCGCGACCCGCTGCTGGACGAAGAGCGCATGCTGACCGGCCGCCCGATCATGCGCAAAGTGTCCGAAACCTACCTGGCTGAACTGTCGAAGGCCGAGCCTGAAGCCGGTGTTCTGGCCTCGATCAAGAACGCGCTCAAAAGTGCGGTCGGTGCGATCGTGGACGCCGGGCGCAGCGTGCTGCAATTCATCGGCCTGGTTGAAAAGCGCACCCAGGCCGAACGCATGGCCGAAGACCTGGAAAAGAACTTCAAGGTGCGCCACGAACCGGGCTCCTCGGTCATGGAGCTGACCTTCACCTGGAATGATCCGACCACCGCGCAGACAGTGCTCAAGACCTGGATCGAGGAGTATCAGCTGCAGCGTACCAAGACCCTGGGTCGTGTCAGCCTGTACACCTTCTATGAATCGGAGGTCAAAAACACTGGCGACAACATCATTTCGTACAAGAAGCAGATCCAGAATTACCTGAATCAGCTGAGCGCGGTGAGCATTTCCCAGCGTCTGGCCGACACTTCACAGGGGCTCAATGACCTGCGCACCGAGCGCAACAACACCACGCGCTCCATCGCCTCGACCAAGGCCGGACTGGACCTGCTGAAGAAACAACTGGCTGCGCAGCC
>NZ_MUIO01000259.1 GCF_002087235.1 Pseudomonas floridensis
GGTTGTGCACAGCTCCACGCTCCCACGGGGAAGCGTGCAGATCAGATCATGGGAGCGGACTTGTCCGCGAATAGCCAAGCCCATCAGCCGATCAAACGGTTTCAGTCTTCGCTCCCACAAGGCTTGCGTGATCACAAGCGCAGCAAGGTTTTCCACGCACGACCCTGAAAGACGGTCAGTGCCTGTTGTACGCGAGCGTCCAGCACTTCATCGCTGATGTCCTGATGAGCAAGCTCTTCCAGTTTTCTCAGTTCGCCGTACAGACGATCCAGATCCGGAAGATCCAGCGCGTCACGTGCCCAGTGCAGCCAGACCTGGATACGCTCGATACGTGGCAGTTGTTCGGCGAGGTCTTCCGGCTGTTGCTGATAACGACCCAGTTGCAAGGCGGTTGCTTCATCGGCCAGCAAGCGCGGCAGCCAGCTGGCAAGCAGCGCGGCGCCCTGACGACTGCCGCGGTTGTTACGCTCGGCGGTCCAGCTGCGCTCAAGCAGCCAGCGCGAGGTGTTCAGCGAGAATTCGCCCCAGCGTGTGTCCTGCAGTTCTTCAAGGAACTGATCGTGGGCGGCGGCGCGTACGTCGCCATCTTCCTGACCTGCCTGAACCAGCGGACGCCAGTCTTCCAGCAAGGCGTCCAGCGCAGTACGCAATTGAGCAGTCGATGCGCGTGGCGCGGCCTGACCCAGGCTGCTGGTCAGTGCACGCAGCTCGGCCAGCATTTCGACCCAGTCCTGCAACAGACGCCAGTGGCCGTTGAAGCGATATTGTTCAGCCAGGCGCTGGCTGCTGCCCAGCAGGTGCCAGGCCAGCGCCGAGTAGGCGTCGTCCAGTGGCGTTTCAGCGGTCAGTCCCGGTGCGGCCAGGCTCAACGAATAGCTACTTGCGTCGAGCAAGCGATAACCGCGCTCGGCCTTGCTGATGTCGCACGGCATCAAGGGCAGGGTCGCGGCCAGCTCGGCGGCCAGTTCCAGCAGCGCGGCAGGCTCGCCCTCGCGCAGCTCGAGTTCCAGCTCGCAGATTTCTTCCTTCTGCTTGCCAGCGATCACTTGGCCCAGGTCCAGTGCGGCTTCGATCACCACCTTGGCCTTGCCACGGCCCCAGGCGATTTCGGCTTTTTCACGCACGAAATCAGTGGTGAACAATGGCTTGATGGATTTCTTGTCCAGCTCGGCCAGTTGCTCGGGCCAGCAATCGCCTTCCAGCTTCTTCAGGTCCAGCTTGGCCTTGGGCAGGTCCCAGTTGTACTCATTGCGTTCAGACAGACCGGCCACGCTCTGACCACGAGTCTTCATCGTCTGGATGATCTGGTCGCCGTCACGACGGATGCGCAGGGCAACCTTGGCGTGGGCCAGTTCACGCTCAGGCGTATCGAAATACTGGTTCGACAGCTCGAGGCGCTCCCAGCCACTTTTGTTGCGCTTCTTGAGCAACGGGTGTTCGCGCAGTGCAGCGAGGGTCTCGCGGCTGACGCGGAGTTTGATTTCTGTTTCTTTTTGCATGGCCGGGGGAATCCAAACGCTGATGCTGATATCGGGAGCGCAGCCCGTGATTGAACGGCTGCTGAGGTCGGCAGTGTACAGGACATGGCCCGTAACGGTTTATTCCTGGGTCGTTATGACCCTATGATGGGGCGTGTTTCGACCCGATTACAGGAAGCGACCATGCCCTTGCCGTCCATGAAAGACCAGTTTG
>NZ_MUIO01000026.1 GCF_002087235.1 Pseudomonas floridensis
CATGCTCGAGCATGCCGGGTTGGTTGCAATCAGTCTGCCGTCAGGCGTGACCGGTATTATTGCGCTTTTGCAGCCTTGGCGGCTTTCCACGCCTTGAACTCGGCCCATTCGGCGCGACGCTCATCCTGCCTTTTCTTGATTTCGTCGAACTGTTTCTGCTGATCAGGCTTGAGCAGGGCACGAATCTGGCTGTCGGTTTCGGTGCGCTTGGCGTTGATCTCGTCCTGCATGGCTTTCTGCTCGGGAGCCGGCATCTTGTCCAGATAGCGCTGGGTGATGTCACGACGCTCGTGCATCTGTTCACGCATCAGGCGGTCGATCTGCTGACGCTGTTCACGCGACAGGTCCAGATCACGGAACGGACCAGGGCCTGGGCCACGGTGCATGCCTGGGCCTGGACCGCGATCATCACGTTCCATGTGCATCGCAGGCGCGCCAGCCTCTGGATCTGCAGGTGGTGGTGGAACAGCCATGGCGACGGTCGGCAGGGCAGCGGCAAACATCAAAGCGATCAGGGTCTTGCGCATGGTGTATCTCCTTGTCTCTAGTGCGGCTCTATGCCGTTGAGCCCAGTTTAGGGAGATCAAGGTCAAGCGCGGTCAGGCCTTGGTAAAGCTTGTGTAAGGTCCGTCCGGTATTCAAAGGCTGTAATAGTAGCCGCGGCTGCGCAACGCCACGATCCGCGGACGGCCGTCCGGGTGCGGGCCGATCTTCTTGCGCAGGTTGCTGACGTGCATGTCCAGGCTGCGGTCATAAAGAGTCAGCTTGCGGCCCAATGCCAGTTGCGCCAGCTCCTGCTTGTCCAGCGGTTCGCCGGGCTGGCGTAGCAACGCCTCCAGCAGACGGCTTTCCGAGACGGTCAGGGTCAGTTCCTTTTCATCGATGCTGACCACGCCGCGCACCGGGCTGAAGGTCAGGTCGCCGAGTTCGAGCTGGGTTGAAGACGCCACCGGATGGCTGCGGCGCAATACGGCGCGCAGGCGGGCGGTCAGTTCGCGGGGATCGCAGGGTTTGGCCAGGTAATCGTCAGCGCCCAGCTCCAGGCCCAGAATGCGGTCGAGCGGCTCGCCACGTGCCGAGAGCATCACCACCGGCAGGTCGGGGTGTTCGGAGCGTAACTGTTTGAGCAATTCCAGGCCGCTGCCGTCGGGCAGCATCACATCCAGCACCACCGCTGAAGGTGCGTGCTCGGCAAGTGCCTGACGTGCGCTGTTGCCGTCGTGACAGGCGTGTACCTGAAAGCCTTCCTGACTGAGCCAGCTGCTTAGCAGTTCGCACAGTTCCTGGTCATCATCAATTAGTAACAGCTCGCTCATGACTCACTCAATTTAGCCACTGTCGACGTTGCTTACGCCAACCGCTAACAAATATACCGCACAGAAGGGCAATCATCGCAACGCCGCCCCCTGCGACAAACCACTGTTGTTGCTCGGTCAGCAGGCGTGGCGGCGTGGCTGACAGTGCTTCTTTGAGCTGCAACTTGAGCTTTTGGTTCTCTTGACGCAAGCGCCCCAGCAAGGCGCTGTCGCGTTCGGTGTTCTGTGCCTGGCGCAGCAGTTCTTCACGCTGGCGCTCGCTGTCGCCAAGTCGCGCTTGAAGATCCGCGATCTGGCTGGCTGCGCTCGAATAATGCGCCGGTGGTGCGTTCTCGACGCCATCCACGCCTTGCGCCTGAACCTGCAGGCTTGTTCCCGACATCGCTATCAGCAGACACAACGTACCTGGACGCATCTGAACTCCCATTGACCAGAACTGTTTTTGTTAGGGCATCGGAAGGTTGTCGGCCAGGCGTCGGGAATGTTGAGCGGTGCGGGAGGGAGCGGGGAGGGCGGCCCTGCCGTGTTCAGGCAGGACTGCGCTGCAGGTTCAGCGGTGAATCAGGGCAGAACCTTTTTGAATGGTTTGACCACAACATTGGCATAGACGCCTGCCTCGACGAAGGGATCAGCCTTGGCCCAGGCCTCTGCCGCTGCCAGCGAGTCGAACTCGGCCACGATCAGGCTGCCGCTGAAACCGGCTGCGCCCGGGTCGTTGCTGTCCACCGCAGGGTTGGGTCCGGCCAGTTCCAGACGGCCTGCATCCTTAAGGGCATTCAGGCGCTCAAGGTGCGCGGGGCGTACGCTCAAACGTTTTTCCAGCGAGTTTTCGACGTCAGTGGCGATGATTGCGTAGAGCATGTCAGTCCTCGGATTTGGTCGTGGTGGAGGCCGCGTCGTGCAAGTGACGAGACAGGTAGATGCCTTGGGCGACCAGGAAGATCAGGGTCATGGCCAGGCTGCCGAACACTTTGAAGTCGACCCAGAACTCCTGGTAAGTGAAGGCCACATAGAGGTTGGCCGCACCGCAGAACAGGAAAAAGAAGATCCAGGCGATGTTCAGTTTGGTCCAGATGGCAGCAGGCAGCGTCAGGGCATGGCCCATGATGCGCTGGATCAGCGGTCGGTCACCGATGAAATGGCTGCCGGCAAAGGCCAGCGCAAACAGCCAGTTGACCACCGGCGCTTTCCACTTCAGGAAGGTTTCGCTATGAAAGGCAAGGGTCAGGCTGCCGAACACCAGACAGGCGACGAGGGTCAGCCACTGGCTCTTTTCCAGCTTGCGCTGCTTTATATAGAGGATGCCGTAGACGATCACCGAGCTGATGATCAGCATGGCGGTGGCGCTGAAAATGCCGCCCACCATATAGCTGTGACCCATGATATCCACAGCGCGGGGTTCGGTTTTGTAGACAATGAAAAACAGGAGCAGCGGGATGAAGTCGATGAATTGTTTCACAATGGCAGCCAGAAGCAGGATGTAGCGGCATAATAACAAACATCAATGACTGCGAAAGCACCACTATGAATGTTGATCTGCATTGCCACAGCACCGCCTCGGACGGGGCCCTGTCGCCCGCCGCGCTGGTTGCGCGTGCTTACGAAAATGGCGTGCGTGTCCTTTCGCTCACCGACCATGACACCCTTGAAGGTCTTGAAGAAGCCCGTGCGACCGCGCATTCGCTGGGCATGCAGTTGGTCAACGGTGTGGAATTGTCCTGCACATGGGGTGGCGCAACCATCCATGTATTGGGGTACGCTTTCGACACCCAGGCACCAGCCCTGACCAAAGCGATCACGCGTTTGCACGAAGGACGCTGGCTGCGGGCCGAGGAAATCAGTCGCAAATTGGCGATCAAAGGTATGCCCGGAGCGCTGGAAGGTGCCCGGGCGATCCAGAAAGAGCTGGGCGACAGCGGTAACGCGCCCGCCCGGCCGCACTTCGCCGACTTCCTGGTACGCGAAGGATTCGTCAAGGATCGCGCCGAAGCGTTTCGCAAATGGCTGGGCGCGGGCAAACTGGGCGACGTCAAGCAACACTGGCCGACCCTGGAAGACACTGTGGCGACATTGAGGGCCTCTGGCGCCTGGGTCAGTCTCGCTCATCCTTCGCATTATGACTTTACCCGCAGCAAACGGCGTAAACTGGTCGGCGATTTCATCCAGGCCGGCGGTCACGCCATCGAAGTGGTCAATGGCATGCAGCCTGCCGATCAAGTCGGCACCCTGGCCATTCTGGCGCGTGAGTTCGGCCTGCTGGTAAGCGCCGGCAGCGATTTCCACGGCCCCGGTGCCTGGGGTGAGATCGGTGTCTACCGTCCCGTACCGGAGGATTTGCCGCCCCTGTGGTGCAGATTCAAACATGAACAATCTACTGCCGCCGTCTGAACAGGAAGTTACCGTGAGTCAATTTTTCCAGGTCCACCCGGAGAACCCGCAGCAGCGCCTGATCAAACAGGCCGCGGAGATCATCAAGGCCGGCGGGCTGGTGGTGTACCCGACAGATTCGTCGTATGCGCTGGGTTGCCAGATTGGTGACAAGAGCGCCATCGAGCGAATCCGCCGTCTGCGGCAACTGGACGACAAGCACAACTTCACCCTCATGTGCTGCGACCTGTCGCAGCTGGGGCTGTTCGCCAAAGTCGATACCGGCGCGTTCCGTGCGCTCAAGGCCCATACACCGGGCCCCTACACCTTCATTCTCAATGCCACCCGTGAAGTGCCGCGCCTGGTGCTACACCCTAAACGGCGCACCATCGGTCTGCGCGTTCCCAGCCACCCGATTGCCCAGGCGCTGCTTGAGCAACTGGGCGAACCGCTGATGAGCGTCAGCCTGATCATGCCCGGCGACACGGTGCCGCTGAGCGATCCGTATGAAATGCGCCAGATCCTCGAGCATCAGGTGGACCTGATCATCGATGGCGGCATGGGCGGCATTTCTGCGTCCACGGTCATCAACCTGTCCGAAGGCGAGCCGCAAGTGATTCGCGTCGGCTGCGGCGATCCGACGCCGTTCGGTGAAGACGCGTAATGACAGTCGTGGAGACGGTGGACAGTCAGGCCGATGCCCAGCAGGAGCTGCCGTTTGCGCTGGTCTACGGGCAGGCGCTTACGCAGATGCCGCTCGACCTCTACATTCCGCCGGATGCGCTGGAAGTCTTTCTCGAAGCCTTCGAAGGCCCGCTCGACCTGCTGTTGTACCTGATCCGCAAACAGAACATCGACATCCTCGACATCCCGGTGGCAGAAATCACCAAGCAGTACATGGGTTACGTCGAACTGATGAAAACCGTGCGCCTGGAGCTGGCGGCCGAGTATCTGGTGATGGCCGCCATGCTTGCCGAGATCAAGTCGCGCATGTTGCTGCCGCGTTCGGCGGAAGTCGAAGAGGAGGAAGGCGATCCGCGTGCTGAGCTGATCCGCCGTCTACAGGAGTATGAACGTTTCAAGGCCGCCGCCGAAGGCATCGACACGTTGAAACGGGTAGGGCGCGATGTCATCGTGCCAAAGCTGGATGCCCCCGAAGCCCGCGCCCGCAAGCTGTTGCCGGATGTCAGCCTTGAAGAGGTGCTGATGTCGATGGCCGAAGTGCTGCATCGTGGCGACATGTTCGAAAGCCATCAGGTCAGTCGTGAAGCGCTGTCCACCCGCGAGCGCATGAGCGACGTGCTGGAGCGTCTCAAGGGTGGCGGTTTCGTGCCGTTCGCCGAGCTGTTCACTGCCGAGGAAGGACGCCTCGGTGTGGTCGTGACGTTCATGGCGGTCCTCGAACTGGTCAAGGAATCGCTGGTCGAGCTGGTCCAAAACGAGCCCTTTGCGGCGATCCATGTCAGGGCGCGAGCCGAGTAGAGCCAGAGCACATCCATGAACCTCAACGAACCCCGTGAACTGGCTCCACTGCTTGAGGCCTTTCTGCTGGCCTCCGGAAAGCCGCAGACGCTCGACCGTCTCTATGAGCTGTTCGAAGAAGGCGAACGTCCGGAGCCGCCGGTATTCAGGAAAGCCCTGGAAATACTGCGCAAATCCTGCGAGGGTCGGGCCTTCGAGCTCAAGGAAGTCGCGTCGGGCTACCGCCTGCAGATACGTGATAAGTTTTCGCCCTGGGTCGGTCGGCTGTGGGAGGAACGGCCGCAACGCTATTCGCGGGCGATGCTGGAAACCCTGGCGCTGATTGCCTATCGCCAGCCGATCACTCGCGGCGAGATCGAGGACGTGCGTGGCGTGGCGGTCAACAGTCACATCGTCAAGACACTGCTGGAGCGCGAGTGGATCCGCGTGGTGGGCTATCGTGACGTGCCGGGCAAGCCTGCGATGTTCGCCACCACCAAAGCTTTCCTCGATCACTTCAACCTCAAAAGCCTCGACGAACTGCCGCCGCTGGCGGACCTGCGTGAGATGGAAACCGAGCCGGAAATGGACTTCGAAGATGCTCCTGTTCCTGCGCACCTTCAGGCACTGGCCGACGCCAGCCTCGACGCCGAAGAGGAGCCTGAGCCGGCGCGTGACGAAACCAGTTTCCGCAGCCTGCTGGTCGAGCTGGACTCGATGGAACAGGGGCTCAAGATCGATTTCGATGACTTGTTGAGAGCCGGGCCGGAACCCACCGATGAAGAAGATCCTGATCAGGCAATTGACCCGGAGAGCGAGCGCGGAGCGTCCTGAGCTGCAATGCAGCGCTGCGTTGGAATGCTGCGCATCGTTGGTGTTGCGTCATGTCCTGATCTTCATCACGTCGAATTCATCTACTCACCCGCGGTCAGACGTTCAGTCACCTTCCCCATGAGAATTGCGGCCCATGAGTTCAACCAAGAACCCCTGCATCAGCCTGTGCAAATTCGACGACGATATTTGCCTGGGGTGCGGTCGCAGCAAGCGTGAAATCAAGGGCTGGAAAAAACTGGAGAAGGACGAAAAGCGTGAGGTGCTGAGCGAGTCTGCCAAGCGCCTGGCGAAGCTCAAGACCGGCGGTCGCAAAAAGAAGAAGTGATCCGCTCAATTGAGCTGCATGCCAGGTGCGCGACAGAGCGCATGGGCGTATGATGGCCGACCCTCGGCGATAACCTTCGCCAAGGCTTCAAGTATTTCGCCTTGCCGCTGTCCACGGCGCGCAGGGCACAGGTCTCACCGGTTCTCGGTCAGCCCTGATTCGACACACCGGGAGGTGCCCAGATGAGTGAAAAAGACAAGCAGGACAGCCAGGAAATCGGACCCGCAGGCGAAAAGCTGCAGAAGGTTCTGGCGCGCATTGGCGTCGGCTCGCGCCGCGATGTAGAGGCCTGGATCACCCAGGGCCGCATCAAGGTCAACGGCAAGGACGCGACCCTCGGTCAGCGTGTTGACCTGCATGACGCCATCAGCGTCGACGGTCGCGTGATCAAGCGCGAAGAGGCAGCCGAAACGGTTCGCCGCGTCATCATGTACAACAAGCCCGACGGTGAAATCTGCACCCGTGACGACCCGGAAGGCCGTCCGACCGTGTTCGACCGTTTGCCGCGCCCGAAAGAAGGCCGCTGGATCAACATCGGTCGTCTGGACATCAACACCACCGGTCTGCTGATGTTCACCACCGACGGTGAACTGGCCAACCGCCTGATGCACCCGTCGTTCGAAATGGACCGCGAATACGCAGTCCGTGTCCGTGGCGAAGTCGATGACGACATGCTGCTGCGTCTGAAGAACGGCGTGATCCTCGAAGACGGTCCGGCGCGTTTTACCGACATCCAGCAGGCGCCGGGCGGCGAAGGTTTCAACCACTGGTACCACTGCGTGGTGATGGAGGGCCGTAACCGTGAAGTACGCCGTCTCTGGGAATCCCAAGGCCTGGTGGTCAGCCGCCTGAAGCGCGTGCGTTACGGACCGGTGTTCCTCAACTCCGATCTGCCTATGGGCCGCTGGCGCGAAATGAGCCAGTACGAAGTCGACATTCTGGCAGCCGAAGTCGGTCTGACACCTGTGGCTCAGCCGCAGATGAACGCCAAGACCAAGGAAAAGCTCGAGCGTCTGCAGCGTCAATCGTCCCGCCCGCTGGGCAAGGGCGAGCGCGTTCGCACATTGCGTCCTGCCGCTGGCGCGCCTGCGTCGGGTGACCGTGCGCCGCGTCAACCGCAGATCACCGGCAGCGACCGCGATCGTCCGCGTGGCGATTCGACTCAGCGCCCTTCACCGCGCAAAGATTCCGGCAAGCCAGGCTCGCGTGCGCCACGTCCGGCCGACAACAGCCGGGGTACTCCGGTTGCCGAGCGTCCGAGCGAGATGAACAAGCGTCCGGCCAAGCCGGCGCCCAAGCGGGCCGGTATCAAGCTGGTCGACGACGATGCGCCGTCAGGCAAGCGTCGCGGCCCACCGGCAGGTTCCGGGCAGCGTCCGGGCTTCGGTCGTCGCAAGCCGCAGTAAGCGTGGCGTGTGACCCGTGTGAGTGAGTTGACAGCTACGCCAGTCCTTCGCGGCTGGCGTTGTCGTTTTCGGATGTTACCGATGCCTTGTAATCATTTGAATAAACACGCTTGCGTCCCTTTTAAACCCCGATCTTGAGGCCGGTGTACAATGCCGCGCTTTTTTCTGTGAATCACTGCTGTTTGAAACCGCTCGGGGCTTACCCGTCCCACGCGCCGCATTCTGTTGCGTCACGAGCGCAACAGGTCCTATTCCGTCACAGAACAAGAACAATCAGGTGGCATTGAATGAGTGAAAACACCTCACCCTCAGGCGAGTTGAAGCGTGGTCTGAAGAATCGGCACATCCAGTTGATCGCCCTGGGCGGCGCTATCGGCACAGGGCTGTTCCTTGGTTCGGCAGGCGTGCTGAAGTCAGCCGGGCCTTCGATGATTCTCGGTTACGCGATCTGCGGCTTCATCGCCTTCATGATCATGCGCCAGCTTGGCGAGATGATCGTCGAAGAGCCGGTGGCCGGATCCTTCAGCCATTTCGCGCACAATTACTGGGGCGGTTTCGCCGGATTTCTGTCCGGCTGGAACTGCTGGTTGCTGTACATCCTGGTCGGCATGTCGGAACTGACAGCCGTCGGCAAATACATCCATTACTGGCTGCCTGATATCCCCAGTTGGGTTTCGGCGGCGGCGTTCTTCATCTTCATCAACGTAATCAACCTGGCCAACGTCAAAGTGTTCGGCGAGACCGAGTTCTGGTTCGCGATCATCAAGGTGGTGGCGATCATCGGCATGATCGCGCTGGGCAGCTATATGCTGGTCAGCGGCAGTGGCGGGCCTCAGGCGTCGGTCAGCAACCTCTGGGCGCACGGCGGGTTCTTCCCCAATGGCGTCAGTGGTCTGGTCATGGCGCTGGCGATCATCATGTTCTCGTTCGGTGGTCTGGAAATGCTCGGTTTCACCGCCGCCGAAGCCGAACAGCCCAGGACCGTGATCCCGAAGGCGATCAATCAGGTCATCTACCGGATCCTGATTTTCTACATCGGAGCGCTGGTGGTGCTGCTTTCGCTGACGCCATGGGACAGCCTGCTGACCAGCCTCAACGCCTCGGGCGACTCGTACAGCGGCAGCCCGTTCGTGCAGGTATTTTCGATGCTGGGCAGCGACACCGCCGCGCACGTTCTCAACTTCGTGGTGCTAACGGCTGCGCTGTCGGTCTACAACAGCGGCACTTACTGCAACAGCCGGATGCTGGTCGGCATGGCCGAGCAGGGCGATGCGCCCAAAGTGCTGGCGCAGGTGGACAAGCGCGGTGTGCCGGTCAAGGCGATCTTTGCCTCGGCGGCGGTGACGCTGGTGGCGGTGCTGCTCAATTACTTCATTCCCCAACATGCGCTGGAATTACTGATGTCGCTGGTGGTAGCCACGCTGGTCATCAACTGGGCAATGATCAGCTACTCGCACCTGAAATTCCGTCAGCACCTGAACCGTACGCAACAGATCCCGCTGTTCAAAGCCTTATGGTATCCATACGGCAACTATTTCTGCCTGGCGTTCGTGGTCTTCATTCTGGGCATCATGCTGATGATCCCCGGCATTCAGGTCTCGGTGTATGCGATACCGGTCTGGCTGGCGGCGATGTGGGTCTGCTACCGGATCAAGACCAGGCGTAGTCCTGTGGTGGTGCCTGCTGCCGTGAAATGACGTGATCTGCACATGAAAACCCGGGCTCACCAGGCGGGGTTTTTCATGAGGGCGATACAGTGCTGCCGCAGGGGCGTATCCTTGACGTCCGTTTCCGACTTTCTGCAGATGTTTTCATGCTGGTGATTTCCAACAACGTCCACCTGCCGGACACCGAAATCGAGTTGACCGCCATCCGCGCCCAAGGCGCAGGTGGGCAGAACGTCAACAAGGTGTCCAGTGCCATGCATTTGCGTTTCGACATCAACGCCTCGTCGTTGCCGCCTTTCTACAAAGAGCGGCTGCTAGCGCTGAGCGACAGTCGGATAACCAGCGATGGCGTGATCGTGATCAAGGCTCAGCAGTACCGCACGCAGGAGCAGAACCGTGCCGATGCGTTATTGCGCCTGAGCGAGTTGATCGTCAATGCGGCCAAGGTCGAGAAGAAACGCAGGCCGACGCGACCGACGCTGGGCTCGAAGACCCGGCGACTGGAATCCAAGAGCAAACGCGGCTCGATCAAGGCAGGGCGGGGCAAGGTGGATTTCTGAGCGGATAGGCGACGCTTGTCACCGTGGGTGACTGGCGCCGCCTCTTCAGGCGCGCTTAGCGAGCCGCTTTCTGCTGGGTGTCGTGACGACGCAGGGCACGAACCTTGTTCAGGGTATCAGCGCAGGTCTTGGCCGCTTCCTCGCCCTTGTGCACGAAGTGATCGAAGAAGAATTTCTGATGTTCTTCGCCAGAATGGAAATGATGCGGCGTCAAGACCACGGAGAACACCGGGATTTCGGTTTCCAGCTGGACTTGCATCAGTGCGCTGACCACCGATTGCGCGACGAATTCGTGGCGATAGATGCCGCCGTCCACCACCAGTGCGGCGCCTACGATGCCGGCATAACGACCTGAATTGGCCAGCAGTTTGGCGTGCAGCGGGATCTCGAAAGCGCCGCCCACTTCAAAGAAGTCGATGTCGCTTTCGGCGTAGCCATGGTTGGCCATTTCGGCGACGAAACCTTTACGGCTCTGATCGACGATTTCCTTGTGCCAGCAGGCTTGAATGAACGCAACGCGCTCGTTTGGATGACTTTTGCTTTTGCTGTCGATTGCAGTAGGTTGCACGTGTTCTGACTCCTGTTTATAGAAAAAACAGGGCATTTGGATCGAAAGGGATTCTAGTCGCGTAGGAAAACCACTTGAACGCTGTCGTTCAAGCTGGGGTTTTGCAGACGTTCTTGTAGACGCCACTCCCGCTCTCTCTTCATCCGGACTATGACCGTCGGCCCCGGAATCACACCGGGTCTGCTGACCTTGCGAATCGTCAACCGTGGTTGCCAACCCTCAAGCGCTCGCGGGCTAGATGCATTGCGCATCATTACCGCCGGTGGGGAATTACGCCCCGCCCTGAGAACGTTGCCGACACATTTCGTGGCTGGCGCGGGATTTTTATCACAGATCTTGTGATCTTGCATGGACACTTTCGTACGGTAAACCTGCCTTTTCCTTATAAGGAGGTACGGTATCAGGCATGTTCAGGGTTGATTATCATGGGTTCCGGCCTTAGTAATGCCTTGTTGCAACCTTCAGGTCGCATGCATTATCGACCTTCGAATTTCAGGGAGCTTTTTCGTGATGGTCATCGATCTGCGCAGTGACACCGTTACATTGCCGACGGCGGGCATGCTCGATGCCATGACCCAGGCGCCCGTTGGCGATGATGTCTATGGCGAAGACCCGACAGTCAACCTTCTCGAAGCCACCCTGGCCGGACGCCTGGGCTTCGATGCTGCGCTTTTCGTGCCGTCCGGCACCATGAGCAATCTGCTCGCCCTGATGGCGCACTGTGAGCGTGGCGATGAATACATTGTCGGCCAGCAGGCACACACTTACAAATACGAAGGTGGTGGCGCTGCCGTGCTGGGCTCGATCCAGCCACAACCGCTCGATGTTCAGGCCGACGGTTCGCTGGACCTGCAGCAGGTCAGTGAAGCCATCAAGGCCGATGATTTCCATTTCGCCCGCACGCGTCTGCTGGCGCTGGAAAACACCATGCAGGGCAAGGTGCTGCCACTGTCCTATCTGGCCGCCGCACGCGCCTTGACCCTGGACAAGGGCCTGGCGCTGCATCTGGACGGCGCGCGGCTGTACAACGCCGCGGTCCGGCTGGGTGTCGATGCGCGTGATATCGCCAGCCATTTCGATTCCGTATCGGTCTGCCTGTCCAAAGGGCTGGGTGCTCCGGTGGGTTCGGTGCTGTGCGGTTCCGATGCGCTGATCGCCAAGGCACGTCGGCTGCGCAAGATGGTGGGCGGCGGCATGCGTCAGGCCGGCTCGCTCGCTGCCGCCGGGCTCTATGCGCTGGATCATCAGGTCGAACGCCTGGCCGATGATCATGCCAATGCGCAGTTTCTGGCCGAAGGTCTGGCCGGTCTTGGCTATCATGTCGAGCCTGTACAGACCAATATGGTGTACGTGCACGTCGGCGATCGGGCTGCGTCGCTCAAGGCATTTTGTGCTGAGCGCGAAATCCGGCTGGTCGCCGCGCCGCGCCTGCGAATGGTCACTCATCTGAATGTTTCCCGTGCAGACCTCGAACGCGTGATCGCTGCGTTCGCCGGGTTTGCACGCCAATGACATGCCAATAGTCCAGTTACTTGTCTCTATCGTACAAACAGACTGTACCGAGGACGCAACGCCTATATAATGCGGCCCTTTGCCGTCGCTACGTCTTTGACGTTTTGCAATTGCCTCTGGCCGCCGTCTCCGTGGAAGAACCTATGAAAAGCGCAGAAATCCGTGAAGCCTTCCTTGGCTTCTTCGAAGAGCAAGGCCACACCCGTGTCGCCTCCAGCTCCCTGATTCCGGGCAATGACCCGACCCTGTTGTTCACCAACGCAGGCATGAACCAATTCAAGGATTGCTTCCTGGGTCAGGAAAAGCGTGCTTATACCCGCGCCGTCACCAGCCAGAAGTGCGTGCGTGCCGGCGGCAAGCACAACGACCTGGAAAACGTCGGCTACACCGCCCGCCACCACACCTTCTTCGAAATGCTGGGCAACTTCAGCTTCGGTGACTACTTCAAGCGCGATGCGATCACCTACGCCTGGACTTTCTTGACTTCGGAGAAATGGCTGAACCTGCCCAAGGAAAAGCTCTGGGTCACGGTCTACGCCACCGACGATGAAGCCTACGACATCTGGACCAAAGAGATCGGCGTGCCTGCCGAGCGCATGGTTCGCATCGGCGACAACAAAGGCGCGCCTTACGCGTCCGACAACTTCTGGACCATGGGTGACACCGGCCCGTGCGGTCCATGCAGCGAGATCTTCTTCGATCACGGCCCGGAAATCTGGGGCGGCCCTCCAGGCTCGCCGGAAGAAGACGGTGACCGCTACATCGAGATCTGGAACAACGTTTTCATGCAGTTCAACCGCACGGCTGATGGTGTACTGCACCCATTGCCAGCACCATCGGTCGATACCGGCATGGGCCTGGAACGCGTCAGTGCGGTGCTGCAGCACGTTCATTCCAACTATGAAATCGATCTGTTCCAAAGCCTGCTGTCCGCATCGGCCAAAGCCATCGGCTGCACCAATGACAATCAGGCGTCCCTGAAAGTCGTCGCCGACCACATTCGTTCGTGCGGTTTCCTGATTGCCGACGGCGTGTTGCCATCCAATGAAGGCCGCGGCTATGTGCTGCGCCGCATCATTCGTCGCGCCTGCCGTCACGGCAACAAACTGGGCGCCAAGGGCAGCTTCTTCTATCAGATCGTTGCCGCGCTGGTCGCGGAAATGGGGGCTGCGTTCCCTGAACTGGTTCAGCAGCAGGCGCACATCGAGCGCGTGCTCAAGGCCGAAGAAGAGCAGTTCGCCAAGACGCTGGAGCAGGGCCTGAAGATTCTCGAGCAGGACCTGGCCGAGCTCAAAGGTTCGGTGGTACCGGGTGAAGTCGTGTTCAAACTCTACGACACCTACGGCTTCCCGATGGACCTGACCGGTGACATCGCCCGTGAGCGCAATCTGACACTGGACGAAGCAGGCTTCGAACGCGAAATGGAAGCCCAGCGCGTGCGTGCCCGTTCGGCCAGTTCGTTCGGCATGGACTACAACAGCCTGGTCAAGGTCGACGCGGCAACGCTGTTTACCGGCTACTCGGCCACCACCGGCAGCGCCAATGTCGTGGCTCTGTACAAGGACGGCCAGTCCGTTCAGCAGTTGAGCGAAGGCGAAGAGGGCGTCGTGATTCTCGACACCACGCCGTTCTACGCCGAATCCGGCGGTCAGATCGGTGACAGTGGCTTCCTGCAGGCAGGCGATGTGCGTTTCGACGTGCGCGACACCACCAAGACCGGTGGCGCATTCCTGCACCATGGTGTGGTGGCCAGTGGCAGTCTGACTGTTGGCACCCAGGTCGAAACCGACGTATCGGCCGAGGTTCGTCAGGCAACAGCACTCAATCACTCCGCCACGCATTTGCTGCACGCCGCATTGCGCCAGGTGCTGGGCGATCACGTTCAGCAGAAAGGCTCTCTGGTAGACAGTCAGCGCCTGCGCTTTGACTTCAGCCACTTCGAGGCAATCAAGCCTGAGCAATTGCGTGCGCTGGAAGACATCGTCAACGCCGAAATTCGCAAGAACACCCCGGTCGTGACCGAAGAAACCGACATCGAAAGCGCCAAAAAGCGTGGTGCGATGGCGTTGTTTGGCGAGAAGTACGGCGACAGCGTTCGCGTACTGAGCATGGGCGGCGATTTCTCCGTCGAGCTGTGCGGCGGCATCCATGCCAACCGTACCGGCGACATCTCGCTGCTGAAGATTGTCAGCGAAAGCGGCGTCGCTGCAGGTGTGCGCCGGATCGAAGCGGTCACCGGCGCTGCGGCACTGGCCTGGCTGAACTCGGCCGAAGACCAACTCAAGGAAGCCGCGACGCTGGTCAAAGGCAATCGCGACAACCTGCTGGACAAGCTGACGGCTGTGCTGGAGCGCAACCGTCTGCTGGAAAAACAACTGGAACAGCTGCAGGCCAAGGCCGCCAGTGCCGCAGGTGACGATCTGTCGTCCGCTGCGCTGGATGTCAAAGGCGTCAAGGTTCTGGCCACGCGCCTGGATGGTCAGGACGGCAAAGCGCTGCTGGCGCTTGTCGACCAGTTGAAGAACAAGCTCGGCCGCGCAGTGATCCTGCTCGGCAGTGTTCATGAAGACAAGGTTGTCTTGGTTGCAGGCGTGACCAAGGACCTGACTGGCCAACTCAAAGCCGGTGATTTGATGAAACAGGCGGCCGCGGCAGTAGGCGGCAAGGGCGGCGGACGCCCTGACATGGCTCAAGGTGGTGGTGTCGATGCAGCTGCGCTGGATGCTGCGCTGGCACTGACCGTTCCTTTTGTAGAGCAGGGTATCTGAATCGAATACGCAGGCCTGTTCCTACACGGCAGGCCTGATAGGCGAATTCGACTATCAATGGGTGCTCTTAACGGGTTCTGAGGCGGCTTTGAGATGGCTTTAATCGTACAGAAATTTGGCGGCACTTCCGTGGGCTCCGTGGAGCGCATCGAGCAGGTCGCCGACAAGGTCAAGAAATTCCGCGAAGCGGGCGATGATCTGGTCGTGGTGCTGTCGGCCATGAGCGGCGAAACCAATCGCCTTATCGACCTGGCCCGGCAGATCAGCGATCAGCCGGTTCCACGCGAGCTGGACGTGATCGTGTCCACGGGCGAGCAGGTCACTATCGCACTGCTGGCCATGGCGCTGATGAAGCGCGGTGTGCCGGCGGTGTCGTACACCGGCAATCAGGTGCGCATTCTCACCGACAGCGCGCACAATAAGGCGCGCATTCTGCAGATCGATGACCAGAAAATCCGTAATGACCTCAAAGAAGGTCGCGTGGTGGTGGTCGCCGGTTTCCAGGGCGTCGACGAGAACGGCAACATCACGACCCTGGGTCGTGGTGGTTCGGACACGACGGGGGTCGCGCTCGCGGCTGCACTGAAGGCCGATGAATGCCAGATCTACACCGATGTCGATGGTGTCTACACCACCGATCCGCGGGTTGTGTCACAAGCGCAGCGCCTGGACAAAATCACCTTCGAAGAAATGCTGGAAATGGCCAGCCTCGGTTCCAAGGTGCTGCAGATCCGGGCCGTCGAGTTTGCCGGCAAGTACAACGTCCCGCTGCGCGTACTGCACAGCTTCAAAGAGGGTCCGGGCACCCTCATTACCATTGATGAAGAGGAATCCATGGAACAGCCGATCATTTCCGGCATCGCTTTCAACCGCGATGAAGCCAAGCTGACGATCCGTGGCGTGCCAGACACTCCGGGCGTGGCGTTCAAGATTCTCGGTCCGATCAGTGCGGCGAACATCGAAGTCGACATGATCGTGCAGAATGTCGCGCACGATAACACCACCGACTTCACCTTCACGATTCACCGCAACGACTATCAGGCAGCGCTTCAGGTGCTTGAAACCACGGCGCGTGAAATCGGCGCCCGTGAAGTGTCCGGTGACACCAAGATCGCCAAGGTCTCCATCGTCGGCGTGGGCATGCGCTCCCATGCCGGCGTTGCCAGTCGCATGTTCGAAGCGCTGGCCAAGGAGAGCATCAATATCCAGATGATCTCGACCTCGGAAATCAAAGTGTCCGTGGTGATCGAAGAGAAGTACCTGGAGCTTGCAGTGCGTGCATTGCATACGGCTTTTGAACTGGATGCTGCTCGACAGGGTGAGTGATCCGTCTTCGCGCGGCGCGGCCTGGCTGCGCCGTGTGAGGGTTACGCAGAAAGGCTGTTCTTTTCTTTGCCTTAGTTGATACTCAGGCCATGTCCGCAGCCTTCGCAGGTGCGGGCTGTGCCTACCGGTTGTGCAGACTGTTGTTCCTGAATGATTGCGTAAGGAGAAAGGTATGCTGATTCTGACTCGTCGGTGCGCGGAAAGCCTGATCATTGGTGATGGCGAAATCACTGTCACCGTGCTGGGCGTCAAGGGTAACCAGGTGCGTATTGGTGTCAATGCGCCCAAGGAAGTCGCGGTTCACCGTGAAGAGATTTACCTGCGGATCAAGAAAGAGAAGGACGAAGAACCAAGCCATTAATTTTTATTGAATTTTTGGTTTGCAAACGGGGAAAAGGGTGGTTATTATACGCCCCGTGTTGCGGAGAGCTGGCCGAGTGGCCGAAGGCGCTCCCCTGCTAAGGGAGTACACCTCAAAAGGGTGTCGGGGGTTCGAATCCCCCGTTCTCCGCCATTATTTATGTAGTGCGTCAGATTTGGCTTGATCGGTAAGTTATTGAATTTACTAGAAAAAGTGCTTGACTAAACGATCTGACGACCTATAATGCGCGGCACCAACACATGCACTCGTAGCTCAGCTGGATAGAGTACTCGGCTACGAACCGAGCGGTCACAGGTTCGAATCCTGTCGAGTGCACCATTTAAGGTTAGTTTCAACGTTGTAAGTTATTACAGCAATGAAGTTAGCTGGCTTCAACCAGAGGTGATCTGGTCTAAAAACACCAATGCACTCGTAGCTCAGCTGGATAGAGTACTCGGCTACGAACCGAGCGGTCACAGGTTCGAATCCTGTCGAGTGCACCAAACACCAAAAAGCCCACATCGAAAGATGTGGGCTTTTTGCTTTCTAGCGTTTGCCTTTAACGCAGCCATGTTCGTCGAATGTTACGGTGTTGCTACGGCCCTTCTTCAGGTTGTACACGTAACGCAGTTCGCCGTTATTGTTTGTGACCTTGTCCGGTCGTCCAAGCAGGCTTTCTACATCGCGTTGTGTCATCCCGGGTGGCGTGCGCTGATTGATGATGGCTCGTCGGCGCTGGTCGGCGCTTAATCGGTTGCCGCACCCGTCGTCTCGCTGGCCGACAATCACGATTTGTTTATCCGTACCGCCTGCACCTCTCTGGCGCTCTCTGTCATCTGCCGGAAGCAGCATCGGTCCGTCCGTGCTACCCGGTGGCGCGTTGAATGCTCGCTGTGAACGGCTGCTGTGTCCTTCGGGGCAGCCTAGCGTGGTGAACGTCACCTTGCCGTTTGCGTCTTCGCAACGTTGCACGGTGTTGGCCTGAGCGATAAAGGGTAGGTAGAGCAGGGCGCTCCATAGCGGAATACAGATAGTGATGCGCATGGTCGGGTCCTTTGCGACGACAGTCGTCACAGCCTAGCGACAGACCCTGGCCTGGGCGAACGTGTTTTATTGGCTGGATGTGACGTCGAACCGCTGATGGTTAGCGGAACGTTTGAAGTTTACGTCGCAAGCGACTGTTCTAGACTGAATTTCCCGCGTGCGATCCGCTCAAAGCGGTGTATCATTGCGCCCGTCAGCCCCGCCGGGGCTTGTGGAATACCTCCATGGACTTACCCAGTAGTTACTCAATAGTTTGTTTCAACAATCATGAATTAACTGATTGATCTCCCCGGCGTGCTCCGCTGCTGGGAGTGGAGTTCGCCTATGACCGAAAGAGAAGTTAAAAAAACGCAGGAAAGCTTGCAGGATCGTCTTGCTCAAGTCATCGAGCTACTGCAGCGCCAGCGTATTGTTGAGGACCTGACTCATCGCCAGGAAGGTCAGCATCAGGATCGTGTAGAAAACCTGGTTCACCGGCAGAACCTTGTCGAGCTGCAACGCAAGCTCGACGACCTTCACTCCGCCGACGTCGCCTATATTCTCGAAGCCTTGCCGCTGGAAGACCGCCTCTCCGTATGGCAGTTGGTCAAGGCAGAGCGTGATGGCGACATCCTTCTGGAAGTTTCGGACTCCGTTCGTGAGACCCTGATCGCCGACATGGACGATCATGAGTTGCTTGCTGCTGCCCGTGAAATGGACGCCGACGAGCTGGCCGACCTAGCCCCGGAACTGCCTCGCGACGTTGTTCATGAGCTCATGGAAGCGCTGGATTCACAACAGCGCGAGCGCGTGCGTTCAGCCTTGTCCTACGATGAGGACCAGGTCGGCGCGCTGATGGACTTCGAGATGGTGACGATCCGCGAGGATGTCAGCCTTGAAGTAGTCTTGCGTTACCTGCGCCGACTCAAAGAATTGCCTGGTCATACCGACAAACTGTTCGTCGTCGACGTGGACGGTGTGCTCAAGGGCGTGCTGCCGATCAAGCGCCTGCTGGTCAATGATCCTGACAAGCAGGTCGGCGAAGTCATGGCCAATGACCCGGTCAGCTTTCATCCGGAAGACGATGCCTATGAGGCCGCGCAGGCGTTCGAGCGTTATGACCTGATTTCCACGCCCGTCGTCGACAAGAACGGCAAGCTCATTGGTCGTCTGACCATCGACGAGATGGTCGACTTGATTCGTGAAGAGAGCGAAAGCGAAGTCCTCAACATGGCGGGTCTGCGCGAGGAGGAGGATATCTTCGCCTCGGTGTGGCGTTCGCTGCGTAACCGTTGGGCCTGGCTGGCGGTCAACCTGATCACGGCCTTCCTGGCGTCCCGGGTTATCGGCTTGTTTGAAGGTTCGATCGAAAAGCTGGTAGCGCTGGCAGCATTGATGCCGATCGTGGCTGGCATCGGCGGCAACTCCGGTAACCAGACGATCACCATGATCGTTCGCGCCATGGCGCTGGATCAGGTCAATGTCGGCAATACCTCACGGTTGCTGCGCAAAGAGCTTGCGGTTGGCTTGATCAACGGCCTGCTTTGGGGCGGGGTAATTGGTGTTGTGGCTTACATGCTCTACGGCAGTTGGTCGCTTGGTGTGGTAATGACTGCCGCGATGACGCTTAACCTGCTGTTGGCTGCGCTGATGGGCGTGTCCATTCCGATGGCGCTGGCCAAGCTCGGTCGGGATCCTGCCATGGGGGCCAGCGTCATGATTACGGCGATGACCGACAGTGGTGGCTTCTTTATCTTTCTTGGGCTAGCGACCATCTTTCTGCTTTAAAACGCAGCCACAAAAAAACCGCCATTCAGGCGGTTTTTTGTGGTTGTTGTAGTGATGCTTCCTACAACAACTAAAGGCAGTTCTTAGAGTAAAAAAGGCCAGCTTGCGCTGGCCTTGAACTCTTTGCTGCCGTCACGGTGCTTACTTAAGCAAGTTCCGTGTCTTGAGCGATCAGCGACACCAAGGCATTTTGCTGCCTGTGTGAAAGCTGACGGAAACGTTGCAGCAATTCACGCTCGTGCAGAGACAGCTCAGGACTGTCAAGACGCAGGCTTGGCTCATCGCCAAGAGCGCCTTCCTGAATCAGACTTTGCTCGAGACGAGCAATGATTTCCGAATTCATGCTGCGGTGATGATTCTTGGCTACCTCGTGCACGCGATCACGCATGCCGTCTGGTAGGCGAACAACGAACTTGTCAGCCGTGCGGCTGGAATAAGTAGCCTGTTTCATAGGGCTCATATATTTAACCGGTTAGTTCAGGGGAAGCGGTTCTAGCAAGTGGCCGCAAGATTGTGATCATGGGACAGTCATTTTGGCCAAATGTTCCACCGCGTTGTCGAAAGGGGCTGCATCATCCCCTATTACGTCGAATCCTTGGCGTCAATTCTGTGACAAATATTGACTCAGATAAAGGCGTTTAGCCAGCACCAATCATCAGAATTGCGAGCTGATGTGTAAAAACAATCACAACCGCTCAGCTGATAGCAAGATCCCCGCCTGACTACTTTTTGCCATGATGGCTATCTGTCTTCAGCGTAGAAGGTAAATGATTGAAATACGAGTGCGTGCCGACAAACGCGAGGCCTGGCAGACGGAGAGAAGGGGAGTGAGGAGCGCCGACAGCGGGGAAGCCCGGCGGGCCGATGATCCAGTCAGAGGCAGGTTGAGCCTTTTCCGACCAGTACAGCCATCAGCAGCTTGGAGATTTCAGATCAGCGAAGAACCGGATCGAATTTGAAGCGACGGCCAACTACCAGAGCAACGACGAACAGGCTGGCAAATATACCGGCACCAATTTTTGCTGCCGTACTCAGCGCCTGAGCATGGGCTGGGAGAAGAAGATCAACGGCAACCGCCATAAGTGCCAGGATCATGAAGGACAAAGCGGATTTCGACATGGCTACTCTCTCGTGAAGGTGGGCTATGTGTAACGGTCTCAGAAAATCCAGCGCTGCTCGGCACGAGGTGCCTGCAGATTTTCCTCAGCGTCGTTGGTCAGCATAGCTGCATTGGCGCTTTTGCCAGTCATCACGGCAAGCTGTGGAGCCTGACTGAGGCGGATCTCGTGCTGTTGCACATTGATCTGATCATTCTTGAGGCCCGTGTCCTGAAAATGAAATGCAATGAGAGCTACCAGAGCTGCTGCGTTCAACACTGAGAGAGTCATGTTCATTTTTCAGTACCTGTGCCCGGACATCATAAGGGAGGGGTGGTTCGCTGATACTGATAATGCAGTCTGCATGCCAACTGAAAATGTTAAAAAAATCATTTAAAAACAATGGCTTACATAATGATAAAAATGTCCCTCTCTTGCGTTTTGCAATGATGGCTTTTTGGGGTAATGCAATTTGCATGATCGGCTGAAAGTGGCCGCTGCCCGCGGATAGAGACTACGTGCCTGGCGGACAATGACGACATGACAAAACCGCTCTGGATCGTTAAGATGCTCGCCGTCCTCGCTGGCACCGATCGGTGTGTCGGCATCAGTGTCTCAGTAGCTCAATTGGATAGAGCATCCCCCTCCTAAGGGGAAGGTTGGCAGTTCGAACCTGCCCTGGGACACCATATTTGGCTAGACTTTGCGATTTGGCGATCCAATTTTCAGTACGGTTAGTCACTACTTCGGTCACTACTTCTTTCTCATCGTTTCAGGTGTCTTCAGGTCCTCGATTGCTGCCGGGCATTCAATCGAACGTAGATAGGCAAACTCTTAAGTCTTGGGTGGGGTCCACCTCCAGCGGTGACACAAGATACCTGCTTGCAGATCTAGGAGAACCCTTCATCACCGAAGTCATCATGCAGCGGCAAGCTACCAAATCTGCCATCTGAATCTCTAAAATGGGCGCCTAGGTTTTCTCCCAGCAAATCCACACGATTAGCAAAGCCACACTGCTCAGCGCTGTCATCATCCACATTGCCATCCGCCAATCGGCGGCGTCTGCGATGAGTTTGCCAACTGGGACGCCTACGACCGATGCGATCGAGATTCCTACCAAGACTCTACCTATCGCCACGCTTTCATTGCGGCCTTGCGACAATGACTTCGCGGCCAGAGAGGCGTTTGTCCAGAAAACAGCAACACCAATTCCTCCTGGTACGCGACCAATGAGGATGATGTAGTAGCCGCTAAAGACTGCGGAAATCCCATTCCCGAGAACAAGTGCCACGCACGCGGCGATGAGAAGGTATCGTTTGGAGGCTCGGTGTGCTAGAACACCAATGATTGGCGCGCTGATGCCCATGCCTAAAGCAAAAGCTGTCACCAGCCCACTCGCCGCGTCAATAGTGATGGCCAGCGATGTTGCAATTTCAGGTAGTAAACCTGCGACGATAAATTCAGAGGAGAGCATTACAAATGCAGTGAAGGTCAGCGCATAGACCCTTGGGTTGATCGTGCTGCGGTCCTGGTGTCATCGGAAAAACCATCCTCTGAGTTCAGTGGACACGGCCTGCCAAGAAGGGGCGTTTGGTGAAATTTTCTCGGGGTGGGCAGGGCGCTTACTCAGGCTCTCTGAATAGCCTGATGAAGCGTTTATAGAAGCAGGATGAGCAAAACCGCGACAGCCACAAAGCTATCGCGGTTGTTCTGCGTTTTAGCAGTTAGCGTCGGCCAAGCCAGCCTCGATGAAGCGAACGGAACTCACCATAGCCTGCTGACCTTCTGGCAGCATGGTGGCGTAGAAATGCCAGGCGTGGAACATCGCAGGCCATACTTCCAGGTTCACGCGAACTCGGTTATCAGCCAGGTGAGTTGCAAGGCGCATTGCATCACTCAACATCAGCTCGTTCTCGCCGATCTGCACCAAGATTGGTGGAAGACCGGTGACGTCCGCAAACACAGGTGAGGCCAGAGGATGATTGGCCAATGTGTCGCCTAGGAATGCTCTGGCGAGGATGTCCAAGACAGGCTTGGAGTTCAGAGGATCCAGACCTTCACGGTTGCTCATGGAAGCGCCGGTGTGTTCAAGGTTCGCCCATGGTGAGATGGAGGAGCCAACCGCAGGCAATGGAAGCCCTTTCGATTTAGCTGCGACCATGATGCTGACAACCATTGCGCCGCCAGCCGACTCGCCAGAGAACGCAATTTTATTAGCCGGAATTTTCTGCTCAAGCAACCATTCGTAAGCGCGCAATGTGTCGTCAATAGATGCTGGAAACTTGTGCTCAGGAGCGAGGCGGTAGTCCGGCATGTACACACGAGCACCGAGCATTTTCGCGTAGTTGCCGCCTATACCGTGGTAGCCGTCTGAACGTCCTACAATGTAGGCGCCGCCGTGGATGTACATCACGACCGCGTCGGTTTTGATCTCGTCCGGAGTAACCAGAGTGCCGGGTACGCCACCCATGTCGACTGCTTCGAATTTAACGCCAGCTGGCGCTGGATTTTGCGCGAGCATTTTTGCGTAAGAGTCGCGGATGTCGCTCATTTTTGTGGTGGTATCGATTCCCTTAAGAACGGGTACCAGATCGCTGAGGCTGTTGGCCCAGGTTTGGACGGCTGCTTGGACTTTAGTATTCATAATGACCTCAATTGATCGCTGGGAGTGGATTAGCTAATCGAGATACTATGCTTGGTATTGGGGAATAGGGTTCCCCATAACAGGTGCTAAACCGCCCGAACGTCGAGACCTCTGAGGCCGTATGGAACTCCATAACCTGAATGATATCGCCGCGTTTGTAAGCTCGGTAAACGCTGGAAGCTTCACTGCGGCGGCAAAACAGCTTGGCCTTACGCGCTCTGCAGTGGGGAAGTCGATAGTCAGGCTCGAGGCTCGTTTACAGGTACGTTTACTGAATCGCACTACGCGCAGTTTAAGCATGACGGATGACGGCCAGGTTCTGTATGAGCGTTGCGTGGGCGTTCTTCAGGATCTGGACGACGTGGAAGACGCCTTGGCGTTTCGCCGATCGACTCCTAGTGGACGGCTGCGGATGAGTCTGCCGGTTGCGTTGGGCAGGCTTCATGTCCTTCAGCACATTGAGTGCTGTCTTAAGGATTGGCCCCCCTTGAGCGTGGATATCACCTTTTCTGACAGGCTGGTCGATCTGATCGATGAGGGATTCGATTTGGCCATACGCATCGGGCCACCGAAGGAAGATTCTCGGTTGTTAACGCGCACTGTGGCCTACCAACAAATGATTACCTGCGCTTCCCCCAAATATTTGGCTGAGCATGCCGAGCCTAAAACGCCGGAGGATTTATCCGAGCACCAGTGCCTGCATTTCGTGAGCGGTGGGAGGTTGCTTCCTTGGAATTTTCGCGTGAATAGTAGCTCTGTGTCCGTTACTCATGGTGGAAGGCTACAGATGGACAGTGCCGAGTCATTGCACCAGTCAGTTGTCGCTGGCTTGGGTATCGCGACGCTGCCTTCCTACGTGGTTAACGACGACTTGCGCAGCGGCAAGCTCGTTCAACTGCTCGCGGAGTACGCAGAGGCAGCGGAGCCTATTCGCGTGATCTACCCCAGTAAACGTCACCTCTCTCCCAAAATTCGACTCTTCATCGATAAGCTCGTAGAGGCTTGGTCGCCTTGTCCGCCGTGGGAACAGTCGACGGAAGGTCTTCACTCTGCCTAGCCGTCAGCGGCAAATCGGAGCGCCATGTCATCCGCCGCAACACCAGCCATACACCCTCAAAACTCAAGCACTAACGGCCTTACTCTCCATGCGGCGTCGTCTGAATACATGGACAGAACGTAGCCGGAGCAGTTGGGCACGTGGTGGGTGATCTCGTATTCACGCCAGTCGGCCATGGCGCTTGCGTCGATGATCAGTGGATTGCGTTCGATCAGCCAGGCCACGGCGTTGATGAACTGCCCGTGCGAAAACGCGGCAATGTTTTGAGCGGGATGCTTTGCAAGCTCGTTGAGAAAGCGTTGGGCTCTGAATATGAAGTCGTGGAATGACTCGGCGCCTGTGCCGTCCGTGAACGTGGGATCTGACCTGGCCCAGTAGGCTTCTACCCAGCCTCGTCTTTGGCTAACGGTCGTATTGGCACACCGTGTGGGTTCAAGGTAGGTGAATTCATGAATGGGCCAGGTTTCGAACGGTACGGTAGAAAAGGCGGCTACGGTGGTCATCGCGGTCGCTTGCGCTCGCGAGAACGGTGAGGCGACCAGCAGATCAGGTGCGTGGACGAATGAAGTGGCGACTGACTGTGCTTGTTCGACACCTTTCGATGTGAGGGGAATGGTCGCGTGATCCAGACTCGGTTTACCGGCGTTGGCCGCACTTTCTCCATGCCGGATTAGCGTGACCCGCTTCATTGAACAGATACTCGGACAGCGGACATTCATTTTCCCCGATTGGTGGCGTCGTCGTTTTTCACCGCTCGTATGACGGGATGCCAGGCCCCTTGTCAGACTCCATCAACGCATGTAAGTAATGTCCGGCCAACCCCGAAGTTACAATGAACGGTCAAGAGGAAGCGCTATCGGCGTCCATAAGACATAAGAAACATCGCACAAAGACAGTAAGGCTCACCAACAATGAGAGCCAAGTCGATCCAGGCAATAACGACCCCAACCGCGTACCTTTCTCGGAGAGAACAATGAGCGACGACCCTCAGGCCTTGGCCGCGCGTCTGATTCGTAACTTCAACGAGGTGGCGTTGCATCATGAGCGTCGCGATCCGCTGTACGAAAACCATGCCGCGCGTTTGGGCGCGGGTACTGCGGCGCAGAAACTGGGGGCGTCGGTGGACATTGTTGCGCCGGGCAAGCGTTCGTGTCCTTACCATTTTCATTATGCGCAGGAAGAGATGTTCGTGATCGTGGAAGGGCATGGCACGTTACGTGTGGCGGGCGAAATGCTGCCGATTCGCAGTGGCGACGTCATCTTTATCCCGCCGGGTCCGGAATATCCACATCAAATCATTAATACGTCGGATGCGCCGTTGAAGTACCTGTCCATCAGCACTCGAGAAACCCCGGAAGTGTGTCAATACCCGGACTCTGGCAAATATCAGGCGATGGTCACGATCAATGGTGCACGTGCATTCACGGCAGTGCAGCGACCTGGCGTTACGCTGGATTATTGGGACGGCGAACCTTGAGGAGAAAGTTTTGATATAGGCTGCCAAGCAAGCAAGTCAGGAACCTTATGCCCTGAGTTCACCAAAGTCCTTTCCACGCTTTGATGAGCAATCGCCGCTGGCAACAGCACTCAGCGTTCATTTTTCTCTCTACGCGTTTGCGCAGTTTTTCCAGCGTCTGACTGACTGTCGATAGGGCGGTCGGCCTTGGAAATTGCGCAGTTGTCGTCTCGACAGCGTGCACCGCCCTCGGGATGAGGCAACCAGGCCAGATGCGGGCGCCAGCGGCAAAAAAGTCGATAGCCCATATCGAATAGCGGCCGGGTCAATCGCCATGACAGTGGCGCAGCCCAAGCCCCCAAGCCTGCCGCTCTCCAGCTCCAGAGCGTTGCATCCAGACCTTTCACCCATATTCCGTCGGCAAATCTGGCGTGCAGGGATGACTCCATTTGCGCACGTGTGAACCCAACGGATCCGGCATCGAACGCTTCATCACTGAGGTCGACGAACTGAAGGCGATCCGCTTTGGCCTTTGCACGCAGTATCTTGATTTCCCGAGCGCAAAGCGGGCATTCACCGTCGAAATAAAGCGTCAATGGCCACTGTTGCTTCTTGTACATGGGTAGGTGCCTTGTATAAGTTTTCACCACGATAGGCTCAAAAACCTGGACTGACAACGCGCAATGCTGCTTGCCCCGTCTTTCAGAGCCCTGCGGCTTCGGTGGAGCGGCCCGGGCGATTGGCACTCCTCACCTGACGCGAGCGTTAGGCCATCTGTCTGCGAAGCTTTCAGTCTGCATCGAAATACCGGAGTGCTGCCCGACGCGGTACGACGGTCTCCGGCCGCTTTCAACTGTCTGCCCAGTTCGGCGATGTGGAGTTCGCCTTGTGCCAGCGCCTGTTCACTGGTGTGTACAGAATAATATCCAAGGTGCAGCTCATGCGGATGCGGGACTGCCGAGCCGAGCACAAATACCGCGTCCTCCTGACCCGATGCCTGCAGCATGACAGGGGTTTCGCTGGCGTTGAAACTTACCATTTCACCCGCCTGGATAACGCCATCGGCAGCCAGCCTGCCTTTGGCCAGAGCGAGCCATCCGACAGCGTGTCCGGCAGGAGGCTGATACACCCAATGCTCTCCCGGCTTCAAGGTGACCAGCAAGTAATTGACCCCCCTCCGGTGCGGGAACAGGACTGTGCACGCCTTGGTAGTGGCCGAGAATGACATGAGCCGGTTGACCGGCATCGGCGCCCACCGATTCGATGTAACGACTCTCTGGCTCAGCGTTTTCGAGGTGTTCCGGCAATGCGATCCACAGTTGAAATCCCTGGATGCGGGGAGTCTCCTCTGCGGTCAGCTCTTTGCCATGCCAGATCCCGCCGCCTGCCTGCATCCACTCGACACCGCCATAACCGAGCGATCCTTCCCCATGGTCCGGATCGCTGTAGTGCACACTGCCTTGCGTGAACACCGTCACTGTGGCAATACCGGAATGGGGATGCAAAGGCATTGCAGACAGGGCATGAATGGCATCACCACTGACGTCGAAAATATCCAGGAGCACGAAAGGCTTGAGCAGGTGCCCCAGGTCTGACGGACTCATCAGACGCGTGATGGGGCCATGGCCAGCGGTTCCGCGCGTGTGCTGTGTGATGCGCCGGGGTGTCTGCATTTGGGGGTGGGTCGTGATCATGAGTTCGACTCCTTCAGAGTCAGGCGGGCGATGGAGGAGCGAAATTCGAGAGCTGCCGTGATCGGGCCAGAACAGACTTCCGGTCACTCAGGGCTGTGTGCTCTACAGCGTTGAATGCCGAACGTGGCGAGTTCGACAAAGGGGCGGGCGGCCAGCGGCCGTGAACCCGCCCCTTGTGCGATGAGTGCTCAGGCTTCGGCAACCGCCTCACGCACGAAGTCTTCATAAGTGCGCAGCGGGTGTCCGATGATGGACTCGAGCCGAGCGACCGTTCCTTCAGACGCTTGCATGCCAAATGTCTGAATGCCCGCCATCATCAGGCGCATGTCATACGCCAGCCAGGCTGGGCCGTAGGACGCCAGTTGGCCTTCGAACGCAGCGACGTCATCGCCACCGTAGGCGATGTCACGACCCAGCGCGGTGCTCCAGACGTTCGCCACAGACGTGCCGGTCAGCGCCTGCGGCCCGACCAGCTCCAGAGTGACGCGATCCAGAGCAGAAGGAGCCTTGTCACGGCGCAACAATTCGGCAACCGCAACGTCTGCGATGTCGCGTGTGTCGATCATCGACACCCCGGCCGAACCGATGGGCATCGGGTAGACCGAGTAGTTCTGAATGGTCTGCTGGACCATGCGGTCGTTCTGCATGAAATAGGCGAGGCGCAGGATGGTGGCGGGAATGTCGAGGCTTTCGATCATGCGCTCGACCGTGTATTTGCTGGTGAAATGCGGAACGTTGGTGAACGTATCGGCATGGATCACCGACAGGTAGACGATGCGCTCGATGCCACCCTCACGAGCCAGGTTCAGGGTGATGAGGGCCTGAGTCACCTCATCGGGGGTCACGGCATTGAGCAGAAACAGCGTACGCACCGAAGCCGGCGAACTGCTGATGTCGCGCACCGAAGGCCCGCTCAGCGAGGTTACCGACGCCATGACCGCCGCTCGCGAGGGCATGTTGATACCGCGTGGCCGTTTGCGGGTCGCGGCGCCGATTCTGTTTTCCCAACTGGCGATGGGGCGCATCGGTGCCGAATTCTGCGCGGCCTATCCGGAGGTGGAGATTGAAGTTGTGGCTGAAGACCGCATGGTGGATCTGGTGGAGGAACAATTCGACGCTGCCATCCGCATAAATCCCGGCCCGGACAGCAATCTGGTCGGTCGGTGCTTCGCCAGAGACCGGATGGTCGTCGTGGCCGCGCCTGAGCTGGCCAAACCTCTGCCCGGCGCGATCAGACCCGTTCCCGGCATCGTGACGTCAACGTTTCAGCCCACGCAGTGGAGTCTCGATGGCGGGCAGTTGATTCTGGAGCCGATCCCGAAAATGAGCTTTTCCTCGCTGCTCATGGTCCGTGATGCCGCAATTGCCGGTGGCGGTGCAGCGCTCATTCCACAATCCATCGCCTGGACTCCGCTGGCGCGTGGCGAGCTGGTTCAATGGGGCACCGTCTCAGGCGCCGAGCCCGCGCTGTGGGTGCTGCACACCTCCAGGCGCCTCGCGGTCCCGAAGGTTCGTGCATTTGTGGAGTTTATGTGTGCCCGGCACCCTGATATGTCGTTGGTATGGCGAGGTTAGGACCAGCATGACGCCGTTCAAGGCCTGCTATTACATTGCAATCCAGGACCGGCGCTTTAGCGAGGGAACTGACTGACACGGCACGCACACGTGCTGTCGACGTCTCAGCGCGTCTTCACCGGTGTGCCGTCGATCTTCACGCGCATCAGGCTGTAGGGTTTCACTCGTAGATCCTTGCCGCCATGGAATCCCGCCTGGCGATGAAGCTGGTTGGCGGTGAAGTAGAGGTAGCCGTCATTTGCGACTGACAGGGTGTCTGGCCAGAGTATCCGAGGATCGTGGGCGACGGTTTGCCAGCTGCCGTCGGACAGGCGTTTGCGAATGCTGTTGTCTTCATAGTCGCCCGCATAGACCGCGCCTTGGGCATCGGCTTCCAGTCCGTCCGAAGGGCCTTTTTCACCGAGATCCTGAACCGCGGCCGCCAGTTGCTGCTCGCTGACGTTAGGGTCGCGCAAGAGTCTGGTCGGGACCGAATAGAGGTGTCGGCTGGACAGCGCACAGAAATACAAGGTCTCGCGATCGGCCGACAAGGCAATACCGTCGGATGCCACGGCGAACGGTTTGCTGGTGCCATCTGCGTTGCGCATCTTGAGTTCCTGGCCTTCGACCCTTGGCACAATGCTTCGATCTGCCGACGTCGAAGTTGCGCCACTCAGGCGGCGTACGGCTTTGCCCGACGCGATGTCCAGGACAATAATCGCACCCGGTCCGCTGACGGAGGAGTCGGTGATGTAAGCCACGCCTTGCTCGCCCGCAGTGAAATCAAATCGCATGTCGTTGACATAGGTGCCGGGCAAGACGACATTTTGCGGGATGACCACGGTCCGGACGACCTTGTTGGTCGCGAGGTCGACCGCTACAAGCTTGGCACCGCCAGGCACCGGCGAGGAAAACTCGGGGGCCGCGGTGTCAAGAATCCACAAGTGTCCCAAGCCATCAGCGACCACGCTTTGAACACTGATGAAGCCCTTTTCCGGGTGTTTCGTGTCGGCCTGATTCAACGCAAGGTCGGGGTAGGGCACCACCTTACCGTCGCGTATTTCCCCGACCGTGAACGGCACCTTGTCGCCCCAGCGAGGGAAGTTGATAAAGATGCGACCGTTTTCGCTGACGGTAACGCCGGTTGGCATGGCGTCATGAAACGCGAAAATCTGTTCAATCGTTCCCACAGGCTGATCGCTTGGCAGTGCGACCTGCGTGGTCGATTGAGCGGCCTGGCTGTCGAGCGCGACCACCATGGCAAATGACGTCCACAGCATTGATTTTTTGAAGGGCATGATAAGTCTCGTTGGTCTGATGCAGGACAGGTTGAACGTGGAAAAGCGTATGACGTTGGCATCGCCAGGCTGATAAAACACTGACTGCCCGGCATCTTGAACCCTTGGCCAGTCGGAAAGAAGCCGTTAAATTCGCTAACACTTTCAACGAAATAGAGAAAATGGCGCGTACTGGTGGGCCGTTATGGTTCGCGCACAGGGTAATGTCTGGTGGTCTCGCTGTGCAGATACAGCGTCAGGCGCTCCATCCGGAGCCGAACAGACAACCCATCAAGTCGCCTGAACCTGCTCCGGATCATCGATACGCCTGACTACTCGACAGCTTCCGCCACGCCCTGATCCTCGCCCAGAAACCCGCCGCTTTGATGCTGCCACAAGCGCGCGTAGGCGCCGTTTTTGCTGAGCAACTCGCTGTGCGTGCCTTGTTCGATGATACGTCCGTCGTCCATGACGATGAGCCTGTCCATCGCTGCAATCGTGGACAGTCGATGGGCGATGGCAATCACCGTCTTGCCCTGCATCATTTCATCGAGGCTTTCCTGAATGGCGACTTCGACTTCCGAATCCAGTGCGCTGGTGGCTTCGTCGAGCAGAAGGATCGGTGCGTTCTTGAGCATCACCCGGGCAATCGCGACGCGCTGACGCTGACCACCGGACAGCTTGATGCCGCGCTCACCCACCAGGGTGTCGTAACCCGAATGGCCTTGCTTGTCGCTCAACTGGCTGATGAAACCGTCGGCCTGAGCGTTCGCCGCGGCCGTGCTGATCTGCTCGTCCGTGGCGTCGGGGCGGCCATAGGCGATGTTGTCGCGAATGGAGCGGTGCAGCAGCGACGTATCCTGAGTGACCATACCGATGGCACTGCGCAGGCTGTCCTGCGTCACATGCGCGATGTTTTGCCCGTCGATGCGAATCTCGCCGCTGTCCACGTCGTAGAAACGCAGCAGCAGGTTGATGAGCGTTGATTTACCGGCACCGGAACGACCCACCAGGCCGATCTTTTCACCGGGGCGGATGTTCAGGCTCAGGCTGTCGAGCACCTGACGTTCGCCGTTGTAGTTGAAACTCACGTTGTCGAACGTCACTGCGCCGCCGGAGGTAACCAGTGCGCTCGCGTTCGGCGCGTCCTGCACCTTGGGGCCACGGGTCAGGGTTTCCATGCCGTCCTGCACGGTGCCGATGTTCTCGAACAGCGACGTCATCTGCCACATGATCCAGTGCGACATACCATTGATGCGCAGCGCCATGGCCGTGATCGCCGCCACTGCACCCGTGCCGACTTCGCCCTGATGCCACAGCCACAGCGCGTAACCGCCAGCGCCCATGATCAGCGCGACCACCAGCGCCTGATTGACGATTTCGAACTGGCTGACCAGGCGCATCTGACGAAAGCCGGTCTGCTTGAAATCTTCCATCGCTGCACGTGCAAAATGCGCTTCACGCTTGGAGTGGGAGAACAGCTTCACCGTGGTGATGTTGGTGTAGGCGTCAGAAATACGGCCGGTCATCGAGGAGCGCGCATTGGCCTGTTCCTGCCCGACTTTCCCCAGGCGCGGCACGAAGTAGCGCATGGCCAGCCCGAACAACACCACCCAGGCAATGAAAGGCAGCATCAGTTTCAGGTCGAAGCCGCCAGCCAGCGCGATGATCGCAATGAAATACACGCCGATGCCGGGCGCGATTTCGATAAGCGTGAACAGCACTTCGCGTACTGACAACGCCGTCTGCATCACCTTGGTCGTGACCCGGCCGGAGAACTCATCGGAAAAGAACGAAAGGCTTTGTCGCAGCATCAGCCGATGGAAATCCCAGCGCAGCCGCAACGGCAGGTTGATCGCCAGGACCTGATGCTGAACCATGGTCCGTAACGCGACCAGCCCGACGCTGGTCAGCAGAATGATGCCGATGCCCCACAGCACTCGACTCTCCTGTCCATCTGCAGCGCCGCCGGCCTGCCAGGTCGAGAGCAGGTCCACGACCTGGCCAAGGAAGGAAAACAGCCAGGCCTCGTAGATCGACACACTGGCGCTGAGTACCGCGAGCGCGAGGACGTAACCCCGAGCCCCACGCGTGCACGCCCACAAAAATTTCCCCATGCCTTCAGGCGGCGGTGGTGCCTCGTCGGGCGGGAAAGGATCAAGTCGTTTTTCAAATGCGCGAAGCATTAGCAGTCTCCATACAAACCGGTTAAAGCGATTCCGTCATCGAACCGTCGCGTCGAGCTTTTCAGACGCAAGTGGCCAGCCCCGCAGCCGATGCTGCCTGCAACGTAGGCTCTGTAGGCAAAGTGGCTGCGCTCGCACAGAGCCTGAGGCCTGTGGGTCAAATGAGTCAGTAGTAGACCACCTCAGGGGGAATATCTCTCTGAAAAGTAGAAATCGGGGTTTTGTCGCTGTGCGTTGCGAAGGACAGCAGCAGGCGTCTGGGGTTTTCCAACAGACGCATGTAGGGTCGGCCGCTTCACACTCGCTGAGGTCAAAGGTAAAGGCGTCGGGATGCAGGCGGTACGCCTCGATCATCAGCGTACGATATGACGTGGCACGCTCTGGGGTCCGTCGCTGAATGATTGCGGTCATTGACGTCACGACCCGGGGTGATGTGCTGGTGATGTGCGTCCAATGCTCGAAACGACATCGGAGAAGTGTTATGAGTTTTTAATCGGACGGAGGAGGGCAGATGGCGTCAGAACAAGCTATCCACCCCATGTGTGCGAATAAACGAGTCAGTGGGATGCTGCATCGAGGATCGTCATCGCCACCAGCTTCTCCCTGATAATTGAAACGTCAATGATCGGCTCGGCTCTTGCGTCGCAGAGTGAGTTGAGCCAGGCACCATCGGCGGCGACCCGGACTATTTCGAGGATCGAGTCATTGTCTGTAGCGGCATGACGTTGAAGCCTGTCTTTCAACCAGACATTCCATTTAGAGGCCAGCTCGGCCCTCTCCATGACAGAGCCTACAATGACGGCCCACTTGCTCTTCGCGGTGTCGTCCAGTGTCAATGCGAGTCTGACGTAAGCACGCGTAAAGCATCCAGATTGCAGCGGATCAGCGGCTATTGAGTCATCGATGGCGATATCCAGTTCTGTGAGCATCTCATCAAACATAGCGTCCACCAGAGCCTGCTTGTTGACGAAATGGTGAAACAAGGCGCCCTTCGTAACGCCCGCGGCAGAAGAAACCGCGCTCACGGTCGCTGCTGAAAGCCCCTGCGTAGCGGCAATGGAGGCTGTGCAATCGAGCAGCAACTTGCGAACACGATCCGGGGCTTTTTGACGATTGTAAGGAGAGCTCATTTTCAGTGTCCGCCCGTTTTGGAAAAGGCGTTCACGATGACCACTCCGGCCACGATAAATCCGATTCCAACCATCGTGATCCAGTCCATCCTTTGCTTAAGGTAAACCACGCTGATAACCGCGGTCAGTACGATACCGAGTCCACCCCAGATGGCGTAAGCCACACCGAGAGGCAGGGTACGCAACGCCTGTGCAAGAAGGTAGAACGAACATCCGTAGAAAACGACGGCAGCAAGCGTAGGGCCAAGCCTGGTGATGTGCTCTGAACGGCTCAGGAACGTAGTGCCAATCAGCTCGAACACGATAGCACCCGCAAGCGCGATCCAGGAAACGGTAGTGGGGTTCAAGTGCGAATACCTTTGCAACTTTCGGAGAGGTGTCGAATCCTAACATACCATTCGGTATCTTTGCATCGGAGTTTCCACATGCGTCCTACCAAGATGATTGCCCACAGCCCCTACCTGCCTTACGACAACGACGTGCCTGACTATAACGTTACCTTCAAACATCTTTCGCCTGTGGCGTTCAACGGGTGGAAGCGCGAATCCCTCTCCTGGAAAACGGGGTGCTACCTGCATGCGGGCCTGAATCCCGCTTCCCCCTATCGGCTTCGTGGCCCTGATGCGCTATCGCTTTTGCGCGACGCGTGTATCAATGGTTTTGAAACGTTCTCGATTGGCTGTTCCAGGCACGCTGTCATGTGTAACCAGTCAGGCAATGTGATGGCTGATGGCGTGGTAATCCGCACCGCTGAAGACGACTTCACAGGATTCTTTTTAAACCCTTACATTGATTATCTTGTGGCCTCTGGACGTTACGACGTAAGGGGAGAAGATTTGTCGGGAAAAACCTTTCTCTTTCAAGTTGCTGGCCCGAAATCACTTCAGGTACTGGAAGCTGCCACGGCAGAGAATCTGCGTGATATCGATTTTTTTTGGCACCGCACCAGCATCATAAGGTTCGAAGGTTCCAGCTGGCCGGTTCGAATTCTTCGAGTGGACGTCGCAAGGACGCTGGCTTATGAGGTACACGGTCAAATAGAACACGCCCATGATGTTTACCGTGCTCTTCAAAACGCTGGGGAGGCATTTGCGATAGAGCGTTTAGGTATGCAGGTCTATGGAATGAACCACACCGAGGGTGGTTTTGCGCAGTCGTTCATTCATTTCCTCCCAGCCTATAATCAAGACCCCGAATTTATGGCATTTCTCGGTGCACGTGCCGATGAATTCATGAACAACCTTCCAGGCAGTGCGGGAACCTGCCTGGAAAAACGATTCGCCAATCCGATAGAACTGGGTTGGGGCCACATGATCAGGTTTGATCACGAGTTCGCAGGACGTGCGGCCTTGGAGGCCATTCTTGGGACACCACACCGGAGGATCGTGACATTGGAGTGGGACGCTGACGATGTTCTCGAAGTGTATGCGTCCCAGTTCGTGCAGGGTGTGGATACAGAGTTCATGGAGTTCGCTGCCAACCCGGTCTGGACAGCCCACAACTCTGTAGTGTTCAGTGATGACGTGTTTGCGGGCGCCTCACTCGTCGGAATTTCCAGTGGACGCGTGTTTAGCCACTATTACCGCAAGATGCTGTCATTGGCATTGCTCAGCCCGCAATATGCAAAGATAGGGGAAACCCTGGAAGTGCTATGGGGCTCGCCTGGGAGCACGCAGAAACGTATCAAGGCGACCGTAGCTCGGTATCCGTATCTGGACTTGCCCAAGAACAGTGAAATCGATGTGAGTCACTCTCTTGGTATCGATTATCCGAAGCGTTAGGCGCCTCGAAACAGGCGCTCAACGCATCCTCTGCGGTAGTTAAGTGTTGCAACAGTGTCTTGGCAAGAACTTGAGCCTGTCTGATGACTGATATACGCAAATGGTGGCCCAACCTCTGATTGGGCCGTTAACTCAACGATTGACCCAGCGCAGGCGTGCGGGGCGGAACGACGCGCTTGTTCCCCAGCGACTCGAAGGCCGACGCGAAGCGCAGCAGGTTCGAGTCGTCGTAGGCGCGCCCGGCAAAGGTCAGCCCGACCGGCATGCCGATGTCGGCCATCAAGCCCATCGGGACGGTGACGGTCGGCACACCCAAGTGGCGGATGGCGAGGTTGCCATTGGCGACCCAGACGCCGTTGCTCCAGGCGATGTCGGCTGATTCGGGATTGATGTCGGCGTCCGCCGGGCCGACGTCGGCGACGGTCGGAAACAGTACCGCGTCCAGTCCGAGTTTTTCCATCCAGTCTTCCAGGTCGACGCGGCGCGTCTGTTCCAGTCCGCGCAGGCCGTCCGGCAGGGTCGGGATCTCGTTCCATGGCGTGATACCACGTTCGGCCATGCGCACGTACTCGTCCATGCCGGCCGCCAGATCGTCTTCACGGTTGGGCAGGGTGCCGGGGTCGTGGGGGAAAATTTTCGGGCCATCGGCATCGGCCAGGCGGTTCAATTCCGGGTCGCCGTTGGCACGCAGGAAGTCGTCGAACGCCCAGGCAGACAGCTCCCACAGTTCGTGGTGCAAAAACGCTTTGGACACCAGCCCACGAGTGAACACCGTTGGCGCGCCCGGGCGATCACCCTCGCAGTTGGAGACCAGCGGGAAGTCGACATCGATGACTTCGGCGCCTGCTGCGGTCAGTGCCTGACGCGCCGCCTCCCAAAGATCGATCACCGAAGGCCTGGTGATGATCCGCTGTCCGGTCGGGCCGCCGATGCCGGGTTTTTCGGCGGTGCCGGCATCCGGGTCGGCATTGATGTACATGCGTGGCACGCCGAAACGCTTGCCGAAAAGGCTCTGCGTGCCAGCGCTCAACTCGGCGTAGGCGGCGGGGCGTACCGAAGCCACTGGCGGAATTGGCACCCACGGCTGCAACCGCCACAGGTCACCCCGAGGGTCTGAGTCTTCTGCGACGATCACGTCCAGTACTTCCAGCAGGTCGGCCATGGTCCGGGCGTAGGGCACGACCACGTCCATGGTTGGCGTCAGCGGCCAGTTGCCGCGCACCGAAATCACTCCGCGTGAAGGGGTGTAGGCACACAGGCCGTTGTTGGACGCCGGGCCGCGGCCGCTCGACCAGGTTTCCTCGGCCATGCCGAACGCCGCGAAGCTGGCGGCAGTGGCGGTGCCTGCACCGTTGGACGAGCCGGAGGCGAAGGGCGCGGTCAGGTAGTCGGCGTTGTATGGGCTTTCGGCACGGCCATACACGCCACGCTGCATGCCGCCATTGGCCATCGGTGGCATGTTGGTCTTGCCCAGGCAAATGGCTCCGGCGTCACGCAGGCGGCTGATGGTGAAGGCGTCCTTCTGCGCAACCAGACTGGCAAATGCCGGACTGCCCGATGCGGCGGTCAGGCCTTTGACCAGATAGCTGTCCTTGGCGGTATAGGGAATGCCGTCGAGCGGGCCCAGCGTCTGGCCTTGTGCGCGGCGTGCATCCGACGCACGGGCTTCTTCGAGCGCTTCAGGGTTCGGAACCACCACCGCGTTGAGAGCCGTGGCGGTGTCCGGTCCATCATAGGCAGCGATCCGGGCGAGGTAAGCCCGCACCAGTTCGACGGCGGTGGTCTGGCCGGATTCAAGCGCCTTGCGCAACTCGGCAATGGAGACTTCTGTGACTTCGATCATGGGGTTATCACCGACTGCTGATAATGGGCAACATAAGCGCTGCGCCTTGCGTGCGGGGTCAGGTGCAGTTGGCCGCTTTCCGGTAGCCTGCCGCCCTGGCTTTGGATTCAGACTCGAAGGATATCCGATTTTTCGACGAGACCTTATCGTAGCTCGGGCAACCCTGCGGCAAGTGATAGATGTGGCTGTTGAGGTTGCCGATGACCACGCCTGCCGAGGACGACGGGGTGGCGGGCTTTTGCGCCGGGGCTTGTGCGGTTTTCTGCGGGATGGCGCTGACCACGCCGTCGCCAACCGGCTTGTAGCCCGACGTCCAGGTACGCTCACGGCTCACGAACGGATTGGTGTGGCCCATGACCGTTGCGATACGGCGGTCGCGTTCCTTTTCCCATGCCGTGACCGGGTATTGCTTGTCCCAGGCCATCAGCAACTGTTGCTGCTGGCGGGACATGTTCAGGTTGTAGCGATCGAACATGTAGAACGTCGCCCGGGCCACCAGGCCTTTCACTTCGTCGCGCGGCTCTGCGACGTGTTGTTCAAAATCGACGCGGGTCTTGCACTGGCCGTACTGCGGCGCTGCGCTTGAGGCCATGCCGTAGTTGTAATTGTTGCGGTCGCCATTCACTTCACCCACGGCCGGGTACAGGTTGAACAGGTCGGCTTCCATGGCCTTGAACACTGGGTCATCGCTTTCGCAATGTTCACGTCCGCCGTTCTGCCAGCATTGGCGCTGGTGCCCGAAAGTCCAGGCCGGGACGATGTGTTCCCACTCGGTGCGCGCTGCACGATTCTCTTGTTTTCGAGCTTGCAGACCACAGGAACCCGCATCGATCCGACCGCCCGACTTACCGACCCAGGACCATTTGCAGCCGCAATACAGATCGCCCTGAGCGCTGCTGGCCTGATCGAGATAGACCTTCTGCCGGGCGACGACCTTGGCTTCGGAAAAGGTGGATGGCGGTTCTGCAAAGGCGGAGTTGGTAGCGAGGAACGAGAGCGTCAAGACGTAAAGCAGAAATTTCATGAGTCAGCATATTTCAGGTTCAGGGGCGCGCATTGTACTCATCGAGGGCTGATTGTGAACGCAAGGCCTTGCATCAGGGGTTTCCCGGGTGGATGACCCGCAGGGTGTCTCAGGTGTTTTGGCCAAGTGACTGGCGGCGATGAACTCATCCCAAGGGCCTGCCGGATAGAGCAGGCTGGATCGGGGTTGAGTCTTTCGCAGAGCTGTCTGAATCAGGCGAGGCACGGACTGCTGACATCGTTCTGAGCGTGCGAGTTGTCGCAGTGTGCGCGGCAAGCGCCCCGGCAAGCCGGGGCTTGTCCTTGTTAAAGCCGGAACTTGCTCACCTCATGCTGCAGGCTGCTCGCAAGGGTTTTCAGCCCGCCGCTGGTCTTGAGCAACTCCTGTACCGACATGTTGTTCTGTTCAGCCATTTGAGCAGAGCGCTCTACGCTGCGTGCGACATCCTGGCTGGCAGCGGTTTGCTCGCGCAACGCAAACGATATCTGGTCCACCACGTGCAAGACCTTGCTGGAACTGTCACGGATTTCGATAATCGCCTGGCCAGCACTGCCTGCCATTTCCACGCCGGTGTTCACTTCCAGTACCCCGCTGCGCATGCTTTCTACGGTCTCCCTGACACCCGCCTGGATTTTTTCGATCATGCTGGCGATCTCTTTGGTCGACTTGCCTGTGTTTTGTGCCAGCAGGCGTACCTCGTCGGCGACGACGGCAAATCCGCGACCCTGTTCACCTGCACGAGCGGCCTCGATGGCGGCGTTGAGCGCCAACAGGTTGGTCTGGTCGGCGATGCCTTGAATCACGCTGATGATCGATGAAATATGCTCGGAATGCTGGCCCAGTCCTGACACCTGGGTCGACGAATGCTGCACGGTACGGGCGATACCGTTCATGCTGGACAGCGTGTTCTCGATGACCTGTACGCCTTCCCTGGATTGCTCGCCTGAGCGGCTGGCGATCTGATGGGCCTCGTCGGCGTTTTCGGAAACATGGTGAATGCTGACAGTCAGCTCTTCGATGGTGGCAGCCATCATTGAAGCAGACGTCGACTGCTCTTGAACGGCTCCGGATAGTTGCTCGGAGGCTCCGGAAATCTGCTGCACGGAAACCACCAGTTGATTGGCGGCCTGGCTGATCTGTTGGATCATCTCGCGCAGGCGGTTCTGCATCCGGTCGAAGGCCTTGGGCAGTTCATCGTGACTACTGGTGTCGATGACGGTGTCCAGTCGGCCTTCGGCCACGGCTGTGGCGGCGTCAATGGCCAGTTGCAGACGAGCGGTGGTGCTGCGGCCCAGTGCCGTTGCCAGAATGGCGCAGAGAATTGCGGCCGCAATGCCGCCGCACACCAGAATCATCAATGCTAAATGCTTGGCATCGATCATGTTCTGGCTTCTTTTTGCCAGCAATATGTTTTCCGCAGCGCTGATTTCTGCCAGCGTTGCGCGCATGCTGTCCATCTTCGCCTTGTCGGCACCGGACATGATGCGCTTGTCCAACTCATCATCCGGCAGGTTGCGTGCGGTCAGATCCCTGCGCATGGCGACGATGGGGTTGATGTCATCTTCAAGCCAGCGTTTGTAGGTTTCCCCCAGCGAGGTCAAGCGTCGCTGTTGCTCGGGGTTGTCAGCGGTCAGCCGTTTGAGAGCATCGAGCTCTTCGCCAAAGCGTTTTTCACCCGCGATCAGGGGCTCAAGAAAGGCCTCTTTCGAGGCAATGACGAAGCCGCGCATGCCAGTCTCGATATTGATCAACTGTTCCAGGGCCAGTTGCGCTTCGCTGAGCACCTGATAGGTATGAACATTGCTGTTGGTAGCATCTTCGACCTGCTCAAACCCTCTGTAGGCACTGGCCACCAGAACGGCGATAAGCACGACAATAGCGATAAAACTGAAGTAAAGCTTCTGCGAAATGCTGAGCTTATTAAACATGACGTAGGTCCTGAAACGTGCCTTCCTGGCAATCCGATAACGTTTTTGTGTGTGGATAGCGGCAGTGATTAAGTTTTTTCGAGGTTGATATCATTTGGATATCATTGGTTTCGACCGGGCATTGGTTATCTTTAGGGGCATGCCCCAGCTGCCGAAGATATTTATATTTAAGAAGCTTAATCTATTGAAGTTAAAGCGATTTATATTTAGATTTTGCTCGACATATAACCAAGAAATCAAACCGCGTGAACGGTATTTTGACGGCGTTATATTGACTGTCACTGGATGAGTGATGGCTGGGTGGGATGTTTCAGAAGCGCCATCGAACATCAGCTCGACGGCGGTGCTGCGATGCTGATGTTCCAACCGGCTAATGACCGCAACGGTCGCCGCATCTGAGGCAGCGAAACGTCAGGTGCGACCGGTACTTAAGCGAAGTGAACACGACCTTCAGCCTGGCAGCGAGCAGGTTCATCAGGGTTTGAGGTGAAAGGACGCCTTGGTTATGTGTTCAAGACGCCATCACTGGTTTTATTTTTTCATTATCAGCGCAGCGGCCTGGTCCTTCTGCGCGTCTGACAGCGTTCCATTCTGAGAAAGCTTGGCCAGCGAGTTGTTTGCACTCATCAGGCTGGCAGTGAGTGCACCCAGATCCGACTGCAGCATCCCGGCTCTGCTTTGTCTGGCTTCAGGGGTCAGGCTTTGATCGGCCATAAGTGCTTGCAGTTCCTGCTGCTTCTTCTCGATTTTTTGCTGCAACTCGCGAATCATCTTCAGGATGTTCTGCGCGTCTGCCGGCAGCCCGCTCTCTTCAATGTCTTTGTTCGAGTTGGCGCTTTTATCTTCGGCGGACTTTTGCAGACTCAGGCTCGATAACGAGACTTTGACGCCTTCGGCCGGGGTAGCGACCGCCTCGGTCGATGCCACTTCCGGCGTATTGGCAGCCGTTTTTCTTTCCCCTGCGTTCACTGTCGATGTTTGAGCAAGGTTGGAGGTCGGCAAGTTGAGGGTGATCATTGTCTGCGCCTTAATGATAAAAGTGGTAGAACGGCATCGGCGTCTGGGTGAATTACTTTAGATGAAGAAGCATTTATCAACCGGTCGCGCCGGGCAACCCTGCCGTGGGACTGAAAACACGACTTCAACGGGCATGAATCTAACGCTTTTGGCTGCCCCTTATGCGCGTCCAGCAACGGCCCTGTATGCTTGCACCCTGCAAACAGGAAGTTAACGAATCCGCCATGCCCGAAAATCTGCCTGATCCTGCCGCAGCGCCAGCGGCCAAACGTCGTCGCATCCCGAAAGGCGATCTGCGCAAAGTCGATATCATTCAGGCAGCGCTGGTGATCTTCGCCCGTGACGGTTTCGCCGGTGCGTCGCTGTCGAACATTGCCAAGGTGGCGGGCATCTCTCAGGTCGGATTACTTCATCATTTCCCCAACAAGCTCGCGTTGCTGCAGGCGGTGCTCGACCATCGGGATCGATGCATCTCGACCCGATTGCAGGAAGCGGAACAGGTGGCAACGCTGGAAGGCTTTGTGGCGTTTCTGCAATTCATCATGCGGTTCAGCGTCGAGGACGCCTCCGTCAGTCAGGCACTGATGATCATCAACACCGAGAGCCTGTCAGTCACCCATCCGGCGAACCGCTGGTTCTGCGAGCGTTTTCATATCGTGCACGGCCATCTTCAGGCGCAGTTGAATCAACTGGTGCAGGCGGGTGAAGTGCGTGGAGATATCGACGTGAAACAGGTTTGCATCGAGCTGGCGTCGATGATGGACGGCCTGCAGATTCAGTGGCTCCGCTCCCGGACCGACGTGGACATTGAAGGCGCGTTTACCCGGTTCCTCGAGCGAATGGCGTTGGACCTGCGAGTAAGGTAACGAAGGATGCAGTGCTGCGAGCCGAAAGCAACCGGCGGTCGTGAAGACCGCCGGTTGCTGTCCGTCAGTAAGCCTGTTCCGGCTTGACCTGCACGGCCTTGCGCAGCGGGATCGGGAGCGGGTTGGAATCGCGCGTGGTCAACTGCTCGGGGTAAAGCGCGACGACGGTGCGGTCCAGCGTGAGGTTCTCCGAGTCCTTGCCCACCAGCACTTTGAACTTGCCCGGATCGACTTTCCAGCTCACCGAATCCGGTGAGTAATAGGCGAACGAGCGCGAATCCAGCGCGATGGTCACGGTTTTGCTTTCGCCCGGCTTCAGGTAAACCTTGGAAAAGCCTTTCAGTTCTTTTTCGGGACGATCAACCTGTGGTTTGGAAGGCTGCACGTACAGCTGCGCGACTTCGAATCCGGCCTTGTCACCGGTGTTGGTGACCGTGAACGTGGCATTGAGGGTCGAGCCCGGTGTCAGCACATTGGTCGACAGCTTAAGGTTGCTGTACGCATAGGACGTGTAGGAAAGACCGTAGCCGAACGGATAGAACGGCTTGGTGTGCTTCCTGTCGTAACCGCGATAGCCCAGGTACAGCCCCTCACTGTAAGTCATTTCGGTCGGCGGATTGGGGCTGCTGAAGTAGTACGGCACCGGGTCCTGATACGACGCGTAGCTCGGATTGTCCTGCACCTTCTTATCCAGGGTGATCGGCAGCTTGCCGGACGGGTTGACCTTGCCGAACAGAATCTCGGCCAGTGCCTGTCCGCCTTGCTGGCCCGGGAACCAGGCATGCAGCGAGGCTGCGACCTTGTTCGCCCACGGCTGCATGTCCATGCCGCCACCGCCGTGCAGGACCACGATGGTTTTCGGGTTGGCTTTCTGCACGAAACTGATCATTTCCGACTGGAACTGCGGCAGTTCGAACGGGTGATCCAGTGACTCGCCTTCATACTCGAAGTTGCTCCCCGCCGCGATGACCACTGCATCGTAGTCCGCCAGATTCTTCGGCGGACGCAACGACGCCCAGCTCATCTGCACGCCGTTCAGGCCACCCAGCACCGGGGTGAAGTTGCCTTTGAGTCGGCGATATTCCAGACGCACGTTGTACTCGCTGCCGGCTTTCAGGCTGGCGGTCTTGACCGTGCGCGGCACGACCGGAATCAGGTCGAAAGAGACTTGTCCGCCGTCGTCTTCGGCCACCAGTTCGTCATTGATCCACAGCTTGTAGGCACCATCGGCCCGAACCTTGACTACATGCGGGCCAGTGATCGTCGGCTTGATCTTGCCAGTGAAGCGGGCGGAGAAAGCACCTGCTGCCGGGTTGTAGCCGCTGACTGTGGTCGAGCCACTGTCCGTCACGTTGCTGTTGGTGACCCAGTCCAGGTTGACGCCCGGCTCGATGCGCGTGGCAACCGGATTGCCCGACAGGCTGGTGTTGGCGTAATACTCGGCTTTTACGCCGGCATTGCTGATCGCCTGCTTGTCACTGCCCGGCTGATACCAGACTGACGACTTTGGGTTCAGGCTCATCTGCGTCAGGTATTCAACGTTCGCGGCGCTGGATGCCAGTTGCTTCAGCCCGCTGAGCTCTGTGACGTAACTGGCCGGAACAGAGTAGGCCGTGCCGAAGGGCGAGGAGGGTGGTTGCGCGGCCAGGTCGCCGATCACTGCGATCTTCGAACTCTTCGCCAACGGCAGCAGCGGTTTTTGTCCATCCACCGGTTCGTTGCGCAGCAGCACGATGGATTCGCGCGCAACATTCAGCGCAGCCAGTTGACCGTACTCGCGATGCACCAGCGGTTGCGCCTTGTTGATGCCTTTGTCGAAGCCGTAGCTCACCAGCGCTCTCAGGTTGCGCCGCACTTTGTCGTCTATCACGCTCTGGTGCAACTGGCCGTTCCAGACGTAGGGCAGCAGTTTGGCTTCGGTGAATTGCAGGCCGCTCGGCATATCGATGTCAGTCCCTGCCCAGGCACCCTTGAAAGCGTCCTGCACTGAGTTGAAGTCGCTCATGACGTTACCCTGAAAGCCCCACTGGCCTTTGAGGATGTCGGTAATCAGGTGGTGATTCTCGCAGGCGTATTCGCCGTTGATCTTGTTATAGCCACACATGACCGAAGCAATGTTGGCGTTCTTGACCAGCGACTCGAAGCCCGGCAGGTACAGCTCCTGCATGGCGCGCTCATCGATCTTCACGTCCAGATAATGCCGATTGGCTTCCTGTTCGTT
>NZ_MUIO01000260.1 GCF_002087235.1 Pseudomonas floridensis
TGTATGCCTACACCGCGATCAACGCGCCACGCGGCCTCGAAGAGCGGATCTACCACGTGTGGCGTCACAACGGTAAGGAAATGGACCGGATCGCGCTGGATATCCACGGCGGGCGCAAGGAAGGTTATCGCGCCTGGACGCACAAACAGAATTTCCCGCAAGACGTGGTTGGACGCTGGCAGGTGAGGGTGCTGACCGAGGATGGCCAGATGATCGGTGTGCTGCGTTTCGTCGTCACCGACACCAACGAACCGGCCGTCAAACGTCCACCCGGGCGGATCATCAAGCTCAAACCAGGTGGCGATACCGGCGAGACGACCGCGCCGGAAACATCTGAGACTCCAGAAAAGCCCGAAGCCAGTCAGCCGCCGGAACAGGCCCCTGCAGACGCCGCTCCGGCGCAGTGACGCATCAGGTGGCGGTGGCGCCAAAGAACCAGTAGCAGACGAAGATCGCAGCCACCACGCCGGAGAACTCGGCCAGCAGCGCGCAACCCACCGCATGACGAGCGCGCTGAATGCCGACCGCGCCAAAATAGACAGCCAACACGTAGAACGTGGTTTCGGTGCTGCCTTGAATGGTCGCTGCCGCCAGGGCGGCGAAGCTGTCGACGCCCTGAGTCTGCATGGTCTCGATCA
>NZ_MUIO01000261.1 GCF_002087235.1 Pseudomonas floridensis
CCAGCGGTTTCATCAGCGAGGTATAGAAATACATGACCCCGAACAGCACCGAAGCCAGGACCGACAGCACGACACCTTTGTACACAGCGGCCTCTTTGGGTCTTTCAAGAAAAAAGCCTGCCCCGGTTTGGGGCGAGGGTCTGCCAGTTTAGTGCGCGCGCGGGTAAAAAGCTTCCGTCAAAGCGAGAGATTGCACTGTGAAGTCAAAGCGGATTTGGGCGACTCGACCGGACCGGCGTCCAGAGTTTTGCCGTTTATCCGTGATGGCCGGGGAACGTGCTCCAATGATGTGCATCAGACATTTGGTTAATCGATCAGCTTTGCTAGGCTGTTGCGCTTGTCGGCGAACCAGACCTGGCTTTTATAAAGGAGCATGCATGACCTCTTTCAGCACCGTAGCCCAGGATGCCAAGGCTCGGGCCGAACAGTCTTCGACGCGCATTGCGTTTTTCATTGCCGGATTCAGTGTGGCTTCGTGGGCTCCTCTGGTGCCTTATGCCAAGCAGCGTATGGGGCTCGATGAAGGCACGCTGGGCTTGTTGCTGTTGTGTCTCGGTGTGGGCTCGATCATCGCCATGCCATTGGCTGGCGCTTTGGCTGCACGTTTTGGCTGTCGGCGTCTGTTGGTTATTTCGACGCTGTTGATTTGCCTGTGTCTGCCGCTGCTGGCGACGGTTTCCAGCCTGCCGTTACTGATCGCCGTGCTGTTTCTGTTCGGTGCCAGCATGGGCGGTGTGGATTGTACGGCGAACGTGCAGGCCGTGATTGTCGAGCGCGCGAGCGGCAAGACCATGATGTCGGGGTTCCACGGACTGTTCAGTCTGGGCGGGATCGTCGGCGCTGCCGGTGTCAGCGGTCTGCTCAGTCTGGGCATTTCACCGTTTGCGTCGATGCTGGTCGTAGTGGCGCTGACGCTGGCGGCACTGCTCAAGGCTGCGCCCAATCTGTTGTCGTACGGCAGCCGCTCGGACGGCCCGGCATTTGCGATCCCCCACGGTGTGGTGCTGTTCATCGGGCTGCTGTGCTTCACGGTGTTTCTCGCCGAAGGTGCGATGCTCGACTGGAGCGCAGTGTTTCTTACCTCGCTGCGCGGCGTTGAGGCGTCTTACGCAGGGCTGGGCTATGCAGTGTTCGCCGTGACCATGACCCTGGGGCGACTGTTTGGCGATGCGATCGTACGGCGGGTCGGTTCCAATCGGG
>NZ_MUIO01000262.1 GCF_002087235.1 Pseudomonas floridensis
TCGCGACGAGCAGCCGCTGGCGATCATGGTGCCTGCCTGGCTGGAATACGACGTCATTGCGCCGATGATCGAGAACATGGTGTCGACCCTCGACTACCAGAACTACGTGGTGTTCGTCGGCACCTACATCAACGACCAGCGCACCATCGATGAGGTGGAACGCATGCGTCGTCGCTACAAGCAGTTGTACCGCGTGGAAGTCCCGCACGACGGGCCGACCTGCAAAGCCGACTGCCTGAATTGGGTGATCCAGGCGATCTTTCTCTATGAGAAGACCCACGTGATGCAATTCGCCGGGACCATCCTGCACGACAGCGAAGACGTGCTGCACCCGCTGGAGCTGCGTCTGTTCAACTACCTGCTGCCGCGCAAGGACATGATCCAGCTACCGGTCGTGTCGCTGGAGCGCAACTGGTACGAATGGGTCGCCGGGACCTACATGGACGAGTTCGCCGAATGGCACGGCAAGGATCTGGTGGTGCGCGAAAGCATGACCGATACCGTACCTTCCGCAGGCGTGGGCACCTGTTTTTCGCGCCGCGCCTTGATGGTGTTGGCCGAGGAAAACCAGAACCAGCCGTTCAATACTGAGAGCCTGACCGAAGACTATGACGTGGGTGCGCGGTTGGCGAAGTACGGCATGCAGGCGATTTTCGTGCGTTTCCCGGTGCAGTTTCGCGTGTTGCGCAAATCCTGGTTTCGCAAGCCATATGAATCGATGCTGGAAATGCCGTTGTGTGTCCGCGAGTTTTTCCCGGACACCTTTCGCACCGCCTTCCGCCAGAAAGCCCGCTGGACTCTGGGCATCGGTCTGCAAGGCTGGGAACAGATGGGCTGGAGCGGCTCGCTGGCCAACCGTTATCTGCTTTTTCGCGACCGCAAGGGCGTGGTGACCTCGTTCGTCAGCATCATTGCCTACCTCATTCTGGTGCAGTTGCTGGCGCTGATCGTGCTGCGCGCCAGCGGACTGTGGAACACCAGTTTTCCCACCCCGTTCGAATCCGACGGGCTGATCAAATACCTGTTGATCGCCAATGGCCTTGCGCTGATCTGGCGCATGGTGCACCGCTTCTACTTCACCACCGTTCTGTACGGCTGGCAGCACGGTCTGCTGTCGCTACCGCGCATGGTGGTCGGCAACTTCGTCAACTTCATGGCTGCGGCACGGGCCTGGCGAATGTTTCTGGTGGGCAAGCTGCTCAACCGCAAGCTGGCCTGGGACAAGACCATGCATGACTTCCCGTCCACCGACCTGGTCGCCATCGCGCCACGTCGACTGGGCAGCGTGCTGCTTTCATGGCAGGCAATCAATGATGAAAAGCTGCAGACCGCCCTGGCCGAACAGCAGACCCGACAACTGCCCTTGGGCCGGATCCTGCTGAGCCACGGCTGGCTCGACGACGAAACCCTGGCCGAAGCCATCGCCTTTCAGAACGACTTGCCCAGGGTGTTCGACATTGCAGGCAAACGTTCTGCCGAACCGGTGCTGGCCGATGAGTTCTGCCTGCGCTGGCGGGCGGTTCCGCTGGCGTTGAATCCTCAGGGCCGACGGGAAATCGCGGTCGCCAGCCCGTTGAACGACGAGGGCTTGCAGCAGATCAGCGAACAACTGGGTGCAGAGCCGGTGCAGATGATCGCGCGGGAAAGCGAGATCGTGACCCAACTGCGTCTGCTGCACGTCGTCGAAGGCCAGCCATTGCCTGCCGCCGCGCCGCTGCTGGGCGACCTGTTGATCGAACAGGGTTTGCTCGACCGCGACGTGTTCAGCAAGGCG
>NZ_MUIO01000263.1 GCF_002087235.1 Pseudomonas floridensis
CGATCATGTCGTAGTCGCGGGCCATGACCCGGTTGAGGTACTGAGCCGCGTCGATCCGGCGAATGTCGAAGTGAATGCCGATCTGCGCCAGATTGCGCTTGTAGGGCAGCAGCATGCGCTCGAAACCGGTCTGGCCGTTGAGAAAGGTGAAACTGAACGGCTGGCCTTCGGCGTTCACCAGTTCGTCGCCTTTGGGCGTCCAGCCAGCCTCTTTCATCAACGCCAGGGCCTGCAGCTGTTTGTCGCGGATAAAGCCGGTGCCATCGGTCTTGGGCGTTTTATAGACGGTATCGAATACCTGCGGTGGCACCTGACCGCGCAACGGCTCGAGAATCTTCAGTTCGGCAGGCGTCGGCAGCCCGGTGGCGGCCAGATCGGAGTTGGAAAAATAGCTGTCCTGGCGGATATACATGTTGCGCATCATCTGCCGGTTGGTCCATTCGAAGTCCCAGAGCAGCGACAGCGCCTGCCGCACGCGGCGGTCCTGAAACATGGGTCGACTCAGGTTGAACACGAAGCCCTGTGAGCTTTGCACCGCACCTTTGGCCAGATGGGCCTTCTGCAATCGCCCCTCGCTCAGTGCCGGGCTGTCATAGCGGATGGAAAAACCGGTGGCCGAAAACTCTCGGTTGTAGTCGTAGGCGCCACCCTTGAGGACCTGACGCGCAACGTCGATATCGCCGAAATACTCGACGCTGAACGTATCGAAGTTATACAGGCCGCGGCTGACAGGCAGGTCCTTGCCCCACC
>NZ_MUIO01000264.1 GCF_002087235.1 Pseudomonas floridensis
CCCAGGCCCGCCTCGACACCGTGAAACGCATCGTCGAGCATGAGGACGGCGGACATTTCTCGCATTTGCAGCGTCTGCTCGACCGGCGTGATTCCAGCCACAGCGCCAGCAGTCAACTGGCGATAGAACTGGGGCTTAAATGCGCTGAACGTCCGGAAGTGGACGGCATCACCCTGGAACACATCGAAGACATTTTCGCCAGTTGGTATGCCCCCAACAACATGACACTGATCGTCGTCGGCGATCTGGACAAGCTGTTGCCGGCCTACCTCGAACGTACCTACGGCAAACTGGCCCCGACCGATCCCATCGATCATCCGCCTCTGGCCGAAAGCAACGGCACCGCCGACCCCCGGCGTGAGCTGGAGCGCGGCGGTCTGGGGGCAAACACCAAGCTGCATCTGATTTACACCGAACCGGAGCTGGACGATCAGCACGATGAAACCTGGGATCTGGTCAAGGCCTATCTGGACTGGTCGCTCTACACCGAACTGCGCCTTAAACACGGCCTGTCGTACGGCCCCTCAGCCGAGCGGGAAGTGTTCGGCGATGTCGGTTTTCTAAGCCTGAATGCCGATGTCGAACGTGAAGACGCCGATGAGGCAGAGCGTGAAATCCTCGCTCTGGTCGAACGCCTGCAAAAGGACGGCATGCAGCCCGACACCTTCGCGCGCCTGAAGAGCGCGGCCGTCGCCAAACAGGTCTGGGCGGTTCAGGGCAACAGCGCGCTGGCCGATTACTACTGGGGCGCGATCAATGATTATGAGGACGGGCGCTTCGTCGACCCGGCCAAGCGCATCAACGCCGTGAGCCTGGAAACCGC
>NZ_MUIO01000265.1 GCF_002087235.1 Pseudomonas floridensis
CCGTGAGCCTGGAAACCGCCAACCGCGCAATGCGCCAGTTGCTGGCCCAGCCCGGGTACGTCCGTATCGAAAAACCGTTGCTCAGCTACGACGGCCTGTACTGGGTCATGGCGGCGGTGCTGGGCATGATTGTTGTGCTGCTGGCGCTCTGGCGCTGGCGGGCACGTCGCAAGTAATGCTCTACGGTGCCACACACCTTTCTGCCGGGACCCGCGCTGCGTTGTTATGCTGCGCGGTTTTTTGACTGCTTCGATTCGAGTGAGCTGCCCAGATGCCTGACCTGAACCGCCTTGTGACACCCGTGCTCAATCTGATGCAGCGCTATCCGGGGCTGATCGCGGCTTTTGGCTTCGTGTCAGGGATTGCCAGCTTCATTCTGGTCGATCGTCAGGAAGGGCTGGCGACCTGGATCGCCGTGGTCATGCTGATCAGCTGGCTGTGGCTGATGGTCGAGAACACCATGGTCGGGATGCTCAACAAGGCCATCGGTCGCGAGATCCCGCAGGGCTTGTTGCGTTACGGCACGCAGATGATCCATCAGGAAAGCCTGTTTTTCGTCCTGCCGTTCTTCTTCATCACCACAACGTGGAACAGCGGTCAGGCGGTGTTCACGGCCTTGCTGGGTGCGGCGGGGCTGATTTCGATCATCGATCCGCTGTATTACAAATGGCTGGCGCCACGTCGCTGGCTGTTTATGGCCTTGCACACGTTGACGTTGTTCGCAGCGCTGCTGACCGCGCTGCCCATCATCGTGCACCTGACGACCGCAGAAAGTTACAAACTGGCGCTGGGCGTCGCGATGCTGCTGTCTTTCCCCAGCCTGGCCTCAACCTTTCCGCTGACCAACTGGCGCAATGGCCTGATGGTGCTCACGATGATCGTGGTGGCAGGCGGCGCGGGCTGGCTGCTGCGCTCCTGGGTACCGCCGGCCACCCTGTGGCTGACCGAAGTAGCAGTCAGCCCGGACTTCGACGACAAGAACCGCACGCCGGGCGACAGCATCCGGCAGATCAGCGCCAGCCAGCTGCGCAGC
>NZ_MUIO01000266.1 GCF_002087235.1 Pseudomonas floridensis
TCGGCGGCGAACTGCCGTTTCAGCCGGACTACCGCAGCGAGTATGTGCACAAGCTGATCGCCAAGGGCGACGGCTGGATGCTCTTCCCACCCATCCCGTTCAGCGACGACACGCCGAACTACGAGCTGACTATCCCTGCACCAAGCCCACCGTCGGCCACCAACTGGCTCGGCACCGACGACCAGGCACGCGACGTGATGGCCCGAGTGATTTTCGGCGCCCGGGTATCGATCCTGTTCGCGTTGGCACTGACCTTCATCAGCGCCCTGATCGGCATCACCGCCGGCGCGCTTCAAGGCTATTACGGCGGCTGGGTGGACCTGCTCGGTCAGCGGTTGCTGGAAGTCTGGTCGGGGTTGCCGGTGCTGTACCTGCTGATCATTTTGTCAGGCTTCGTCGAACCCGATTTCTGGTGGCTGCTGGGCATCATGGCATTGTTTTCCTGGCTGACGCTGGTCGATGTAGTGCGTGCCGAGTTTCTGCGCGGACGAAACCTGGAATACGTGAAGGCCGCACGCGCTCTGGGGCTGGGAGACCGGACCGTGATCGTGCGGCACATTCTGCCCAATGCCATGAACGCGACACTCAGCTACTTGCCGTTCATTCTGACCGGTGCCATTTCAACCCTGACGGCCCTGGATTTCCTGGGTTTCGGCATGCC
>NZ_MUIO01000267.1 GCF_002087235.1 Pseudomonas floridensis
CGGCACTGCGTCAGAGCGCCTGACTCACTCACCATCAACGTCTTCTGCGCTTTGCCATAACGCTCCAGCCACAAGGTCTTGCGCTGATCGGGCGCGAGCTTGCGTGCCCGGAACCCGTCGAGAAACATCCCCATTAGAATGCCCAGATCGCAGGCGCAGAACCAGGTCTGGTCTTGCAGGCGAATGGCGTGCAGGTGGGCTTTGTGGCGGGTGAAGAGGGGGGCGATGTGGGGCGGGTTGACGTGCTTATCCATAGGGCAGAAGTCCATTTTTGAAAAACGATTCCGCAAACTTTCCGTCGCCAAACGGATAGGTGGCGGCTGTGTGCAGGTTGGCGAACCGGTTGGATACCCGGCAGACCCGACGGTCTCCCACACACAGCGAACATCAAGCCTTGGCTTGGTCTGCAGAAGCTTGAAGGGGCAGTGTAGTGGTCAACTGATCCCGGACACGACGTTAAGTTTTCTCGGCCTGAGCCGGTGGCAGCCCGCCATTAAATGGGTGCAGTCGAATCCAGTTGTACCGGTGCATGCCCTCTCACCCACTCGCAGGTCGATACTGCAACGCCTCCGCCAGATGACCGCGATTGATCGCCTCCACCTGATCCAGATCCGCCAGGGTCCGCGCCACTTTCAGCAGCCGATGCGCCGAGCGCAGTGACAGCGTCAAGCGTTCGCATG
>NZ_MUIO01000268.1 GCF_002087235.1 Pseudomonas floridensis
TGCTGGATCTGGCTTCGAATGAATTCCGGCGGCGGGTTTTGCAACAGCATGACAGTGGGCATTGAACGTCTGGCTCCGAGGGTAAGGCTTGCCTGAGGCGGGTGGCGCCCATGATAACCCGTTAGCGAATGAAGGACCGGCAGAAGCGTTGCTCACATGTGTAACTCCCGGATGCTCACCGATGATCCTTTGTTTCCCACCTGACTGTTACATAGTGTTTCTTATTACGCGCTATACCTCGAGACAAGTAGTATCCAAGAGCCACTACTCCAGCAGTGAACTATTATTTATCTGGGACGCTCGTTCTGGAACTCCGGTAATAACCCGTTAAATTGACAATAATGACAAATGCGATTGCTTTTCATTAACCCAAAAAAACTGATTCAAAACGGTCCGTAGAGAAAACTTATTTATTGATATTATTCAATGATTTATAGAATTAAGACCAGCATATTAAAACGCAAATACTTGATATTAGTGGCACTCGCCACTTCATCATTCGAACCCCGCTCACGGTAGTAAGACAATTGCCCCTCCGGTTCCCTCCCTGCACGACTATTTATCTCAATCGGCCCGATTGATTTTTATAATCGCCGACTTCCCCCCGCGCGCATAACATGGCCCGGCCTACTAAAAAAATATGAGGGATTCAAAATGCCGTTATTAAACTGGTCCAGAAACATGGTTCGTTTAACAGCCGTCGGCCTTATCACCATTCCGACTGCTTACGCAGCCGAGACCCTGACCCGCGACAATGGCGCGGCGGTCGGGGACAACCAGAACTCGCAGACCGCCGGTGCCCAGGGCCCGGTACTCCTGCAGGACGTGCAATTGCTGCAGAAACTGCAGCGCTTTGACCGCGAACGCATCCCGGAGCGCGTTGTGCATGCACGCGGTACGGGCGTGAAAGGCGAATTCACAGCGTCGGCCGACATCAGCGACCTGAGCAAGGCAACCGTC
>NZ_MUIO01000269.1 GCF_002087235.1 Pseudomonas floridensis
ACGCCGGTGGATGAAGCCATGTCCGATGTCGTAGGCCTTGGTCTGCGTCGACTGGCTCGTCAGGACCCGCAGAAAGCCCTGGCAATGCTGGACAGTTACGCGATCACCATGCATTTCTCCCGTGAGGAGCAGGTGGAAATCGCCAAGGAAATCGGCCTGACACTCGCGCGCCGCTACGATGATCGGGCGCTTGAGGTGATGACCAAATACGATCCCGAGCTGCGCGATAATACCGTGACCGAATGGCGCTTGCGCCTGCTGCTGCGACTGGGTCGCTGGGAAGATGCCTATGAACTGGCCCGCCGCCTGCCCAAGGATCTGGCCAGCACCAATCGCTGGCGTTATTGGGAAGCCCGCGCACTGGAACTGGCCCAGCCCAACAGCCCGTTGATCGCCGCGCTGTACAAGGATGTGGCCAAGGAGCGTGACTTCTATGGCTTTTTGGCCGCCGACCGCACCCAAAGCCCTTACCAGCTCAACAACAAGCCACTGGTGCTCAGCCAGGCGCTGATCAACAAGGTGCGCAACACACCGGGTGTACGTCGGGCGCTGGAGTTTCATGACCGCGGCGAGATCGTCGACGGCCGCCGCGAGTGGTATCACGTCAGCCGCCTGTTCAATCGCGATGAAATGGTCGCCCAGGCCAAGCTGGCCTACGACCTGAAGTGGTATTTCCCGGCCATCCGCACCATCAGTCAGGCGCAATACTGGGATGACCTGGACATTCGCTTCCCGATGGCGCACCGCGACACTCTGGTGCGCGAAGCCAAGGTCCGCGGCCTGCATTCCAGCTGGGTGTTCGCGATTACCCGTCAGGAAAGCGCCTTCATGGACGACGCACGTTCCGGCGTCGGCGCCAGCGGC
>NZ_MUIO01000027.1 GCF_002087235.1 Pseudomonas floridensis
ACGGCAAGCTCAACGGGCTCGCCCGCCAGTCGGTCAAACTCGACCTGATCGCCGAGCACTGGGATGACCTGTTGCGCCTGGCCGGGTCGCTCAAACTCGGCCGGGTACCAGCCACCGGCATCATGCGCACCCTGCAAACGGGGGATAGACCCACCCGGCTGGCCCAGGCGCTGGCCGAGTTCGGACGGATCGAGAAGACCCTGCACACCCTGACCTACATCGACGACGAGTCCAAACGCCGCGCCACCCTGACCCAGTTGAACCGAGGCGAAGGCCGCCACAGCTTGGCCCGCGCCGTGTTCCATGGCAAACGCGGCGAGCTGCGTCAGCGCTACCGCGAAGGGCAGGAAGACCAGCTCGGGGCCCTGGGCCTGGTGGTGAACATCATCGTACTGTGGAACACCCTCTACATGACGGCGGCCGTGGAACGGCTCAAGCAGCACGGCTACCCGGTGCAGGAGGAGGATTTGGCCCGGCTATCACCGCTGATCTACGAGCACATCAACATGCTCGGCCGGTACTCCTTCGCGGTACCGGAAGAAGTCGCACGTGGAGAACTGCGACCATTGCGCAATCCAGACGACGACCTGTGATCTGAACGGGCTTGCACTTTATGAGGGCGCTCCTGTAACCCATGAGGCTATGCCCTGCCAAATAACGGAGTTGAACGAAATGAATTGGAAGGAAGGTCTGCGCCAACCCGGCGTGTTGGCAGCGCTGGGGGCTGCCGTACTGTTCGGCGCGGGAACGCCGCTGGCGAAACTGCTGTTGAACAGTGTCAGCCCTTGGCTGCTGGCGAGCCTGCTCTACCTCGGTTCAGGGGTAGGGCTAACGCTGTACCGCCTCCTGAGCCGCGCCCCAGCGGTTAGTCTGCCGCGCCACGAAGCACCGTGGCTCGCCGGCGCAATTGGAGCGGGCGGCGTTGTTGGGTCGGTGTTGTTGATGCTGGGACTAACCGGCATGCCGGCATCGGGCGCATCACTATTGCTCAACGCCGAGGGCGTGTTCACCGCCCTGCTGGCGTGGTTCGCTTTCAAGGAGAATTTTGACCGCCGCATCGCGCTGGGCATGGTGGCCATCGTGGCCGGCGCGGTTGTCCTGAGCTGGCCGGGTGAGGCCCGCTTCGCCGGCTTGTGGCCAGCACTGGCGATATTAGGTGCGTGCTTCGCCTGGGGCATCGACAACAACCTGACCCGCAAGGTGTCGCTGTCGGACGCCACCTGGATTGCCTCGGTCAAAGGTTTGGTTGCCGGCTCGGTCAACCTGGCTTTGGCCTTTGCTGTGGGTGCGACGTTGCCGCCGTTGCCCAACCTGGTCGGCGCGCTGGTGGTGGGTTTCCTCGCTTATGGCGTTAGCTTGGCGTTATTCGTCATCGCTCTACGCCACCTCGGCACGGCCCGCACAGGTGCTTACTTCTCTGTAGCGCCGTTCCTGGGGGCGACCCTTGCGGTAGCGCTGGGCGATCCGGTCACACTGCCGCTGCTGATTGCCGGACTGCTAATGGCGCTTGGCATCTGGCTGCACCTGACTGAGCGCCATGAGCATGAACACCGGCACGCTGCGCTGGAGCATGATCACGAGCACGTCCACGACGAACACCACCAACACCTACACGACGAACCCGTCGCGCCTGGCACGAAGCACCGACATCCGCATCAACATGAGCCATTGACCCACACGCATCCACACTTCCCAGACGCGCACCACCGGCACAAACATTAGGTGTAATGGCTCGCGTTTGAAAACAGCCAGGCTCGCAATCAACGCGCTTTCCGGCTCAGATTAACTGCGACTGGCGGAGCCTTCGGGCTCACATTAGCTGCGAGCGAGCTTGCATTCAGCCGCGCCGACTTGCATTCCATCATCGTGGGCTCACGCTTTCTGCAACTGATCTGGAGCGGCTTTCCAGATGCAGTAATCAGCTTTTTATGCTTTGTGGCTCTACTTGTTTGCATGTGGGATGAGCGATTTCGCGAGCCGCCCAGCGGGCTCAAAACGGCCCAGGCTGTGCGAAAACGTCACCCTGACAAACTGAAAACATCGGTGTCCGGGGGGATCAGCAAGTGGTCCACCACACGCGCAGCCTGTTCCGCGGGTGTATCTAGGGTGGAAATTACTTCGCTTCGAGATAGTCCTTCAGTGTTTTCTCGTCGGCAGCTTTTACGGTCATGCCTTCCGGGCCGGCGCCGATGTTGGAGTATTGCTTCGTCGGTTCACCGAACTCTTTGAAGGCTTTCAGTTCTGCGGAACCCTCGCGGAACACCCATAGGCGGCCGTCTTCGATTTCGGTGACGAAGCCAGGCTTGTCATACTGGCTAGCGAAGGCGCTCCCAGCGATCAGGCTGCTCAACAGCATGGCGGTCAGGGTGAGTCGTTTCATGGGGTACTCCTGCATGGGTTGGAAGTGCCGAAGAACTTAGAACTAGATTCATGACAAAATGATTACAGGATATGGATATCCGTGTAACCGTATGTCGTAAAGCTGATCAGGCTCACCCATCCACCTCAAGCCCAGGAATTTCGACCAAGGGTTCCACCTCTGGCGGTTTTGACTGTTCAGAATGAGGCCATTAATCCCCTTCGCTTTACTTAATATTCGCCAATTCGTATATTTGGAAAACCATATTTTCCTTCAAGGGTTGAGCGATGGCCTACAAAACCCGCGTCCTGTTCGTTTGTGTCGCCAACGCTGCCCGTTCGCAGCTGGCAGAGGCGCTGCTGCGGCATACCGATTCCGAGCGCTTCGAGGCCTTTAGTGCCGGTACTGTGCCGAGCGAGGTTGACCCTCGCACCTTCGAGGTCCTCGAACACCTAGGGGTGAGCACCGAGGGGCTGCGCAGCAAGTCGATCGATGAGTTCGAAGGTGAACGTTTCGATTACGTCATCACCTTGTGTGATAAATCGGCGCTGGAGTGTCAGGCCCTGCCCGGAGCGGGTGAAGTGTTGGCCTGGAACTTCGAAGACCCGGTAACCAGCAGCAAGTCTGATGCCTTCCGCCATACCCTTCATGAGATCCATGAGCGCATCAAGATGTTCGTTCTCGTGAAAACCAAACGCTGAGAACCGCAATGGCCGACCACCTGACACCAACAACCGTATTCAAATGCCTGGCTGACGAGACCCGTGTGCGCATGACGCTGCTGATCGCCCGCGAGGAAGAGCTGTGCGTCTGCGAGCTCACCTGCGCCTTGGATGAAAGCCAGCCGAAAATTTCCCGCCACCTGGCGCAACTGCGTAGCTGCGGGTTGCTGGCGGATCGCCGACAAGGGCAATGGGTGTACTACCGCCTACATCCCAACCTGCCGGACTGGGTGCACAGCATTCTAAAAACCATGCTCGAGGCCAACAAGCACTGGCTCAGCCCTGACTCGAAGCGCCTCGAAGGCATGGGTGACCGGCCTGAACGGCTTGCCGCTTGCTGCTGAGCCCCGTCCGCCTGAGCTTTGCTCGGCCACTACGAGATAGCCCGATGAGGATTCTGTTCCTCTGCACGGCCAACAGCTGCCGCAGCATCCTCTCCGAAGCCGTGTTCAATCACCTGGCGCCAGCCGGGATGAAGGCTTTCAGCGCCGGCAGCCAGCCGAAAGGGCTAGTGCATCCGCTCACCCTGAAGACCCTGGAGAGGGCCGGCATCTCCAGTGATGGGCTCTCCAGCAAGTCCAGCGATGTGCATGAAAATCTGGCACCTGACTTCGTCATCACCGTCTGCGACAAGGCCGCAGGGGATACCTGCCCGGTATTCTTCGGCCCGGCCACCAAGGCCCACTGGGGACTGGCTGATCCTTCCGAATACCACGGTACTCAAGAAGAAATAGAGGCCGCGTTTGACGCCACCCTGGAGCGGATCAAAACCCGCATCGAAGCCTTCCTGGCTTTACCGTTCGAGCAGTTGAGTGCCGAACGGCTCAAAGCCGAACTGGCCCAGATAGGCACTCTCAGGCAGCAGGAGGCGTGACGATGCGCAAAAGCCGCCTTTCCTTCCTGGATCGCTACCTGACGGTCTGGATATTTCTAGCCATGGCGCTTGGTATCGGCCTCGGTAGCCTGGTTGATGGTTTGCCGGGTTGGCTCAATGGCCTGTCGGTGGGCTCGACCAATATCCCCATCGCCATCGGCCTGATCGTGATGATGTATCCGCCCTTGGCCAAGGTCAGGTACGAAGAGCTGCCGCAGGTGTTCAAGGACAAGCGCATTCTGGCGCTATCCCTGATACAGAACTGGATCATCGGCCCGGTATTGATGTTCGTCTTGGCCATCGTGTTTCTCGCCGACAAGCCGGAATACATGACTGGCCTGATCCTCATCGGCCTGGCCCGTTGCATCGCCATGGTGCTGGTGTGGAACCAGATCGCGGGCGGCAACAACCAATACGTCGCTGGTTTGGTGGCCTTCAACAGCATCTTCCAGATCCTGTTCTTCAGCGTGTATGCCTGGATTTTTCTTGGCCTTCTGCCGCCGCTGTTCGGCCTTGAAAGCAGCGTGATCGAGACCAGTTTCGTCGACATCGCCGAATCCGTGCTGGTCTACCTTGGCATTCCGTTCCTGGCCGGCTTCCTCACTCGCAAGATGCTGATCAGCCGCAAGGGCCAAACCTGGTACCGCGAACACTTCATTCCGAAGATCAGCCCTCTGACCCTGGTGGCCCTGTTGCTGACCATCGTCGCGATGTTCAGCCTCAAGGGCGATAGGGTGTTGCAATTGCCGTTGGATGTGCTGCGCATTGCCATTCCGTTGACCATCTACTTCGTGGTGATGTTCTTCATCAGTTTCTGGATGGGCAAGCTGCTCGAAGCGGACTACCCGAAAACCACTGCGCTGGCCTTCACCGCTGCCAGCAACAACTTCGAGCTGGCCATCGCTGTGGCCATCGCCACCTTCGGCCTCGCCTCACCAGTGGCCTTCGCCACGGTGATCGGCCCTTTGGTAGAAGTGCCGGTGCTGATCTCCCTAGTCGGGGTGGCCTTCTGGCTGAAACGCCGCTGGTTCGATCATCCCAAAGGCGCCCTCGCTCAGGAGTGAATTCATGTACGACGATCACACCCCAAATCTCGATACCGAACTGGTTGAGCTACCGACGCCGGACAAGCTCAGCATTGAGCTGAAAGCCACGCACAAGCCGCGCATCCTGCTGCTCTACGGCTCGACCCGCGAGCGTTCCTTCAGCCGTCTATTGGTTGAAGAAGCTGCGCGCCTGTTGCAGCACTTTGGCGCTGAGACGCGCATCTTCGACCCTTCCGGTCTGCCCTTGCCAGATGACGCGCCGGACAGCCATCTCAAGGTGCAGGAACTGCGTGAATTGGTGCTCTGGTCGGAAGGTCAGGTTTGGTGCTCGCCGGAACGCCATGGCTCGATGAGCGCCGTATTCAAAGCGCAAATCGACTGGGTTCCGCTGGCCATGGGCGCGGTACGCCCAACCCAGGGCAAGACCCTGGCGGTGATGCAGGTTTGCGGCGGTTCGCAGTCGTTCAATGTGGTCAACCAACTGCGGGTGCTGGGCCGCTGGATGCGCATGGTCACCATCCCCAACCAGTCATCGGTACCCAAGGCCTTTCTCGAGTTCGACGCGGCGGGACGTATGAAACCTTCTTCGTTCTACGACCGCGTGGTGGACGTGGTGGAGGAACTGGTGAAGTTCACATTGCTGCTGCGCGAGCGGCAGGACTATCTGGTCGACCGCTATTCCGAGCGTAAGGAATCGGCGGAAGAACTATCGAAACGCGTCAATCAACGCTCCATTTGAGGAACTCCTGATCGTGCAACAACACCCTTACTCCGTACTCACTGCGGCTGAAGTGAAAGGCCAACTGATCTTCACGCCATGCCCCGGCACCAAGGACACCTCGGTTGCCGAGGCGTTGGGCACGCTCAAGGAAGCCGGCGCGTCAGTCTTGCTGACGTTGATGCCCACCGAGGAACTGCGTCAGAACGAAATCGACCAGTTGCCCGAGCAATGCCAACAGCTCGGCATTGAGTGGTTCCACCTGCCGGTGGAGGACGAGCAGGCCCCCGGCGAGTCATTCCAGGCGGCCTGGGAATTGAACCGTGAGCGGATCAAGCAGTTGCTGGTCGAGGGCAAGAACATCGCCATCCACTGCAAGGGTGGCTCGGGCCGTACCGGGTTGATTGCCGCGCAACTGCTGATCGAGTGCGGAGTGCCGTTCCGCGAAGCGATCAATGAGGTGCAGGCACTGCGTCCCCGCGCCCTCCAGCATCCGGCCCATGTCCACTACATCGCTCAGTTCGACTCCGACAAGTCGGGCGCCAACCAACAGACTCAGAGAACAACAGCATGACCATCAAAGTAGGCATCAACGGTTTTGGTCGGATCGGTCGTCTCGCCCTGCGCGCGGCCTGGGATTGGCCCGAGTTCGAATTCGTGCAGATCAACGATCCGGCAGGCGATGCGGCGACCCACGCCCATCTGTTGAACTTCGATTCGGTGCATGGCCGCTGGCAGCATGAGGCCAGCGCCGAGGGCGATTGCGTGGTGGTCGGCGGCAAGCGCATCAAGGTCAGCGCCAATAAGGCGATTGCCGACACCGACTGGTCGGGCTGCGATCTGGTGATCGAGGCCAGCGGCAAGATGAAAACCGTGGCCGTGCTCCAGGCCTACCTAGATCAGGGCGTGGAGCGCGTGGTGGTCTGTGCCCCAGTGAAGGAGAAGGGCGCGTTGAACGTCGTCATGGGCGTCAACCAGCAGCTGTTCAATCCGGCTGAGCACCACATCGTCACTGCCGCCTCCTGCACCACCAATTGCCTGGCCCCGGTGGTCAAGGTGATCCACAAAAACCTTGGCATCCGCCACGGCTCGATCACCACCATCCACGACCTGACCAACACCCAAAGCATCCTCGACCAGCCACACAAGGATCTGCGCCGTGCCCGCGCCTCGGGCATGAGCCTGATCCCGACCAGCACCGGCTCGGCCACTGCCATCGCGGAAATCTTCCCCGAGCTGCGCGGGCGCCTGAATGGCCACGCGGTGCGCGTGCCGCTGGCCAACGCCTCGCTAACCGACTGCGTATTCGAAGTCGAACGCGCGACCACGGTGGATGAGGTCAACCAACTGTTGAAGGCCGCCGCCGAGAACGAACTGAAAGGCATCCTCGGCTACGAGGAGCGCCCGCTGGTATCCGTCGACTACCGCACCGACCCGCGCTCTTCGATCATCGATGCGCTCTCGACCATGGTGGTCAACGGCACCCAGGTGAAACTCTACGCCTGGTACGACAACGAATGGGGCTACGCCAACCGTACCGTCGAGCTGGCCAAGCTGGTCGGTCTGGCCGATTGATAGGAATCAGGGAGCAATCATGAAAGCGTTGTCAGCCCTTGCACCGGAAGTGCGCCAATATTTGCTGGTGACCGGTAATTACTGGGCATTCACCCTCACCGATGGCGCACTGCGCATGCTGGTGGTGCTGCATTTCCATGCCCTGGGTTACAGCCCGCTGCAGATCGCGTTCCTGTTCCTGTTCTACGAGATCTTCGGGGTCATCACCAACCTGGTGGGCGGCTACCTCGGTGCCCGTCTGGGCCTGAACCGCACCATGAACATCGGCCTGGGCATGCAGGTGCTGGCCTTGCTAATGCTGACGGTGCCCGTAGCCTGGCTGACCATCCCCTGGGTGATGGGCGCCCAGGCGCTGTCGGGCATCGCCAAGGACCTCAACAAAATGAGCGCCAAGAGCTCGATCAAGCTCCTGGTGCCGGACGGCCAGCAAGGCACGCTGTACAAGTGGGTGGCCATCCTTACCGGCTCTAAGAATGCCCTCAAGGGCGTGGGCTTCTTTCTCGGTGGCGCCTTGCTCGCGCTGATGGGCTTCAAGGGCGCGGTGTTGGCCATGGCTGCCGTCCTGGCGCTGATCTGGCTGAGTAGCCTGTTTTTGCTGAAGAAGGATCTGGGCAAGGCCAAGGCCAAACCGAAGTTCCGCGACATCCTGTCCAAGAGTCGAGCGATCAATATTCTCTCGGCGGCGCGGATGTTCCTCTTCGGCGCCCGCGATGTCTGGTTTGTGGTGGCCTTGCCGGTGTACCTGAGTGCGGTATTCGGCTGGGACTTCTGGCAGGTCGGCGGCTTCCTCGCCGCCTGGGTCATCGGCTATGGCATCGTGCAGTCCTTCGCGCCGGCCATCACCGGCAAGCAGCGCGGGCATGTTCCCGATGGTCGCGCCGCCTTCGTCTGGGCGCTGCTGTTGGCCGGTCTGCCGGCCGCTATCGCGCTGGGATTGAATGCTGGGCTGTCCGCGCAGGTGGTGCTGCTGGGCGGCTTGATGCTGTTCGGCGCGCTGTTCGCGGTGAACTCGTCGCTGCACAGCTACCTGATCGTCTCCTACGCCAAGGAAGACGGGGTGTCGCTGGATGTGGGTTTCTACTACATGTCCAACGCCATCGGCCGGCTGATCGGCACCCTGTTGTCCGGGTGGATCTACCAGGCTTATGGGTTGGGTGCCTGCCTGTGGATTTCGACAGCCTTCGTGTTGCTGGCCGCGCTGATTTCTATCGCCTTACCCAGGCACGCCGAGGCGAGTATGAAGCCGTCAACATGACGGAATGAGCCTTCGCACTCTTTGTGCGAGCGGAGGCGTTGGTAGCCTGAATTAGCGGATGTTGGAGGCACACCATGAGTAGGTTTCTCGATATATCCGCACTGCCACTGGCGGTGCTTGCAGCCTTTGTATTGACCGCCTGTGATCAAGGCGAGACGCCAGCCAAGCGCCCACCCGGCGTGGAAAAGACGATTGAAGGGACATGGTTTATAGGTGAGTGGCGCAATAACCAGAGGGATGCTTTGGCGCTACCGGCATTTCGGCTTTCGTCTGACAAGCTGCTATGGGGCGACTGCACTGCAGACATTGGCGGTCTGGTCAGTCATGACGAGAAACGAGCATTCCTGGTGGTAAAAAAGGGCAGCATCTGTCCAGCCAACAGCCAAGGACTACTGAAGGACATACTTCTGCAGCGCATAAACGACTGCATGGCCAGTGTCGAGCTATACGCTTCTGCGGAAGATATCAAGCAAGGCCCCCCTCAACAGTCAGCGGTATATATCAAGGCCGGCTGCAGTCCGCTTCAGGCGGACTGATCGACGAGAAAGGCGTCGATCTCGCTACCCCCGAAAACGTAAAATTAGCCAGTGCTCAGATCGGCAGCCCCGCCGCCAGCATCTTGTCACGCAGCTCGGCAGCGCGCGCCGGGTCAAGCGCATTACTGAACAGCGCCTTGATCTCAGTAGGCCTGGCGTCGAACTGCTCCACCAGATCCTTGATGCGGTAGCCGTGACGCGTCAAGGTCGGTTCCAGGTCATCCAGTTGGCGCGACAGCACCGACTCCACCAGCTCCGCCGAAACGGGTTTCTCGCCGATCAGATAACCGGCTTCCAGTGCCAAGCTGAGGTGCAGTTGGATTTGCAGTGGTGTGCGCAGCTTGGTGGCAAGCAAGTCGATGGCATCCTCAGTCAGGATCGACTCGGCTTGGGTCAGTTCGTCGGCGATGGCGAGTTTGGCCGCAATGGCATTGGGAAAACGGTATTCGTGCGCCTCGGCATCGAAGGGTTCGGACGCGACTGTGGCCAAACTTTATGCTGCCAAAACCACTCCCCACCTCTTCGTAATCAACCCCGATGGGCTGGTAATTTATGCCGGAGCGATCGTGGCCAATCGGCTGTCGTGGTATCGGCGGGTCCGTTCATCGAGGCGTTCCTGGTGCTGATCGTTGCCCCCTTGCTGCTGGCTGTAGTCACCGAGGCCCTATCCAAGCGCATAGCTATCGTCAGAGCCTGGAGCACCGCCTGGGCGTGGTTACCGGTACCCGCAATGGCCGCAGTGCTAATCGTGGTGGTGGGTTCGCAAATCACGCCCGTCGTGCGCGACATCGATAAGCTAGCGCCGGTTATTCCTGTTTACATCGGCTTTCTGCTTCTGGCTCCGCTGATGGGGGCTCTCGCATCGCGGCTCTTCAAGTTGCCATCAGCCACTGCCCGAGCCGTCACCTTCAGTGCATCAACCCGAAACTCTCTGGTGGTTTTGCCACTGGCTCTTGCCCTCCCAGAAGAGGTGCGCGGCCTCGCTGCAGCTGCGGTGATTACCCAAACACTGGTGGAGCTGATTGGGGAACTGATCTACATCCGGGCGATACCAGCTTGCGTTTGGCGGGCTCGCTCGACCGTAGCTGCCCCATAACTCCACCTGGAGTACAGCCTACCGGGTGGCAAGCTCACGGAACCACATAGAGCTTAAATGCACTTTCTGTTCTATTGCTCCCCCAAATGGCAGATTCAGGGCTTACGTTGGTTTTTGGTTCCGTTGCTCCCCAAACCCCATGTTCGCGCCATCAACGACGCGATCCGGGCCGAGCTACAGGACCGGGGCGAGCTGGCGCAGGGCGAGGACGCCGGCGCGCTGACCTTCCAGACCAATGACGGCAAGCGGGAGTTCGCGCCCGGCGACCGCATCGTGTTCTTGGAGAACAACCGCGACCTTGGCGTGAAAAACGGGATGCTAGGCACGGTCGATCATGTCGAGCCGGGCCGCATCATTGCCACGCTCGACGGCCGGGGCGGCGATAGTGTTTCCGTGCCGATGGGCGATTATCAGGCGATCGACCACGGCTATGCGACGACGATTCACAAAAATCAGGGGGCGACGGTGGACCGCGCCTATGTGATGGCGTCGGGGACGATGGACCGGCATCTAACCTATGTCGCCATGACCCGGCATCGTGACGGGGTGCAGCTCTACGCGGCACAGGACGAGTTCACCAATGCCGGCCGGCTGGTCGAGCATGGGGCCGCGCCCTATGAGCATGACCCGCAGAAGTCCGACAGCTATTTCGTGACGCTGGAAAACGACAAGGGCGAGCAGCGCACCCTATGGGGCGTCGATCTTGAGCGCGCCATGAAGGAGGCCGCGCCCGAGATCGGGGAGAAGATCGGCCTACAGCATGAGGGTTCCACCCCCGTCACCTTGCCGGATGGGACGCAGACGCACCGCAACACATGGAAGGTTCAGGACGCCGGCGAGCTGGCCTATAGCCAGCTAGAGCGCCGCCTGTCGCGGTCGGGCGTGAAGGAAACGACGCTCGACTATACCCGCGACTTTGCCGAGCGGCGCGGGATCGCGGAGCAAATGGGCGTCCGCAGCGAGATCGAGATTCCGGCCGAGCGCACCGGGCTACGTGCGGAACGGGAGTCGACGGCCGGGGATCATGCCCTTGATCGGAGATCCTCGCAAAAAGTTCGCGCGGATCTCGCGCAGGATCTTCGTGCAGATCCGCGCGAGGATCTCGCCGGCGATCGACAGCAGCGCCAACGGCCGTTCGAGGGCCTGAAACTCGGCCGCCGCGCCGCGCCCGAGAGCCGCGAGCCAGACCGCGCCGGCGCGGACGGCCCGCAGATCGACCAGAAACGGCCGCAGCAGGCCGAGAAGCAGCGGCGCGGTATGTTCGCCGGCCTCAAGCTCAATGCGCGTCCTGCCCCCTCACAGGAGCGCACAGAGCGGCCGGAAAGGGAAGGGAGCTTGCGGCAGGCGCCTGCGCCCGACCGGCTGGCCGAGCGGGCGCGGGGGCAGTCGCCGCTTGAGGCCGCCGTTGACCGCTATTCGCGGGCCTATCAGTCGATCGACCAGCACCGGCGCGAGGGCTTGCCGGTCCTCGACATGCAGCGGCAGGAAATAGGCGATGCCGGCCGGCAGCTCGACCAGGTGCAGGGCGGCATGAAAGATTTGCTGCGCTCGACGTTGCAAAACGACCCGGCGACGGTGCGCGCCATGACCGAGCTTTCCGGCCGGGAGCGTGTCGCGCAGGTTATCGACGGGATGAAGCGCGAAAACGCGGCGCTGCAAGACCCGAATATCAGGGCCGAGCGGTTCGTTGAACGCTGGCAGGAGCTACAGGGCCAGCGCCGGGAGCTTCGCGGCTGGCAGCACGACGATGCCCGCGCCAAGGTCGAAAGCCAGATGAACGGCATGACCAAGAGCCTTGAGCGTGACCCGCAGGTAGATTCCATCCTGCGCAATCGCCGTCAGGAACTCGGAATCGGGCAGCAGCAGCGCCGGGGGCAGAGCATCGCCCACGAGCTGCAAGAGGAAATGTCACGCAGCCGGCAACTTAGCCGGGGCATCGGTTTGGGAAGGTAGGCACGGAGAATATGGCGGAGCTGGACGACGACAGGGAAGGAATCGAGCCGGAAGCACTGGACGAGGACGCCGGCGACCCGGCCGCCGCGTTCGACGCGCTCCGGCGCACGATCGAGACGCAGGGCGCGCAGATCGGCGCGGAAATGACCGTGATGCGGCGCGGGCTGGAAGCGGCTTTCGACCAGCTCGAAAAGATCGAGCCGGCGCAGGACTACAAGCCCCAGCTCGCCCAGCTCGTGCAGGCGCTCGACAATGTTGCGGAGCGGCTGCACGGCGTAGAGCAATCGCCTATTCTCCGGCAGGGTGCGACACACTATGCGGCGCTCCTCGAGCGCAGCGGCGAGGCCCTGATACGCACCGCCGCGCAGCAGCTCGAGCGGCAGGCGTCCGACCTCGAGCGCGCCGGCCGGAACCTCGCCGCTCATACGAAAAGCGCCTACGACCGGAAAAGTCAGGATTTCCGCATATGGATGGCCGGCCTTGTCGGGCTGTTCGTCGGCATATTCCTGATTTTGCTGTTGCCGCGTTTCCTGCCCTTCTCGGCCGACACCCATGTTGCGGCGACCGTCATAGGTCAGGACCGATGGAACGCCGGCGTCACCATGATGCGGGTGGCCGATCCCCGAAGCTGGCGCGGCGTGGCCGATTCCTCGCAGCTCGTGCGCGACAATGCCGAGGCGATCGGGCAATGCGCCGAGGCCGCGCGCACGGCCGGTTCAGATCAGCAATGCACCATCACCGTGAAAGCGCCGGCAGCACCGGCGCAGTAGGGTTGTGGGGGGACACCAGTTATTTCGGGAGGTTTTCTTCCGCCTCAACAGGTCCGGCGGCCATCGCGACGAGGCGCGCCGCGATACGCTTGCGCAGTTGCTCGGGGAGCGGGCGCGACGACAGCGCCTCGTGAATCCACAGCCCATCGGCGGCAAGGCGCGAAATGAACCTGTCCAACTCGGCAGCGTCGTTTCCAATCGGCGCAGGAGGTGCCCAGCGGTCGATGACCTGTTGCCACAGATCGCCAAGCTGCCGATTGTCGGAGCTTTCCAGTATGAGCAGCAGTTCGACCCGCCGGGCAGCTCTTGCGCAGGTGTTGATGTAGGCGGCGTGTCGTTCGGCGTCTGTCGCCCTGTCCGAGGTGTTGCCGGCGCTCGCTTCCAGCTCCTGTTCCCATGAGCGAGTCAGATGCTCATGGGTGGCGAGGATCAGGGCTTCGCGCGACGGGAAATGATACAGAAGGCCGGCGCGTGTCATGCCGGTTTCGAGCGCTACGGCGTCGAGGGTGACGGCGGTGAGGCCGTCACGCTCGATGATGCTCACAATGGCTTCAAGCACTTCGAGGCGCTTGCTGGCTCTCGCCATGTCGGCTTCCTTAGTGTTGTGTGGGATAGGCTGACGATTGCGAGCCGGGACCGTAGCGCCGCAACAGGATGCCGGTGATCAGGGCACCCACGGCCAGAACACCCGCCGCCACGTACATGACGACCGTATAGGCGTGGTCGAATGCGATTCCTGCCGCTTGACGCACGACAACACCATCGGCCCCCGCCTCGTTGGCAAAGACCAGCGCCGACGCCATGCTGTCGCGGGCCGCTTCCGAGGTTCCGGCGGGGAACACGACGTTGACCGTATAGAGGTAGGCCAAAAGACTTCCGAGAATTGTGACAGCGAACAGACTGCCAAACTCGTAGGACACTTCCTCGACCGACGACGCCATGCCGGCGCGATGCACAGGCACATTGCCCACAATAGCCGTTGATGCCACCGACATTGTTGCACCTACGCCGGCACCGGTCAGCGCCAGACCGGCGATCAGCCAGCCAAGGCCATGAGTGATGCCCCATGTCGCAAGCAGGACCGCCAGCGATCCCGCCGCAAGCCCGCCAGCTATAAGGATACGTAGGCCAATACGATGCAGGAATGCACCACCGAGCAGCGCAGTCGGCAATGATCCGAGCGCCGCCGCCGAAACCAGCATCCCGGCTTCCAGCGGCGTGAAGCCCGCAACGAGCTGGAAGCGTTGCGTCGTAGCAAGCTCAACACCGCCGATGGCGAACAGGGAGAACGCGGCCGCTAGAACGCCCGATGTGAACGCGGCATTGCGGAAGATCGAGAAGTCGAGCAGCGGGAACGGCAGGCGCAGTTGCCGGCGGACGAACAGCGCTCCGGCGAGGATGGCAACCAGCAGCGAAATAGCGGGGACGGCCCACGACTGCCCGGCATGGGCAGATTCCTTGATCGCGATCACAAAAGCCGACAGCGCCACCAATGCCTGAAACGACGACACCACGTCCCAAGGCTTGGTCGCATCGCCGGCCACCTTCGGCGCAACGATCAGCGCCGAAATGAAGGCAGCGACCACTACCGGCACATTGATGAGGAACACCGACCCCCACCAGAAATGGCCGAGAAGAAAACCGCCGATGATCGGTCCGAGCGCAGCGCCGACGACCGACAACGACCCCCAGATCGCAATGGCGATGTTGCGTTCCCGGTCATCCTCGAAGGTGACGCGGATGAGGGCGAGTGTCGCGGGCATCATCGCCGCCGCGCCGACCGCCAGAAAGGCCCGCGCCCCGATCAGGATTTCCGCTGTAGGCGAATAGGCCGCCACAATCGACGCGACACCGAACAGCACGAGGCCGATGAGGAACATGCGCCGGTGACCGATCCTGTCACCCAGCGTCCCGGTGCCGAGCAGCAGGCCGGCCATGACGAGGGGGTATGCGTTGATGATCCACAACCCTTGCGTTGCCGTCGCGCCAAGCTCGCGCGTCAGGGTAGGCAGGGCCGTGTAGAGGACCGAATTGTCCAGAACGATAAGCAGGAGACCGGCGGCGACGGTCACCAGAAGAACCCAGCGGTTCGAGTGGGCGGCAGGCATGATAGCAACATTCAGTGAGAGTAGCCAAACTTTACAGACAAGTTAGTAAAGTATCAAGCGCCTGCCCGTGAGGAACTTCAGACAATGGCCGACAGCGGGGCTTCGCATTCCGGGGCGCGATCAATTTGTCGCGAAATTCCTGATTTTTGCGACAAAATCGCCGGTGTCGTTTTCAGAAGACGACCGCACCATCTGACTGGATGTAACGCCTGGTGTGCATACGGCTCCTGACAGCCCAATATCAGGAGTCGTCTGCACCAATCTCGACTATGCTCAATACTCGTGTGCACCAAAGCGAGGTTTGGGCATGACATCAGACACTCCACCGATTGCCGCGCAAGGCGTGGCCACCCTGCCCGACGAGGCATGGGCGCAAGCCCGGCACCGGACGGAAATCATCGGGCCACTGGCAGCGCTTGAGGTGGTCGGGCATGAAGCCGCCGATGAGGCAGCCCAAGCGCTGGGCCTGTCCCGGCGACAGGTATATGTCCTGATCCGTCGCGCCCGGCAGGGTACTGGCCTGGTAACAGACCTGACGCCCGGCCGATCCGGCGGCGGCAAAGGCAAGGGGCGCTTGCCGGAACCGGTCGAGCGCATCATCCGCGAGCTGCTGCAAAAGCGCTTCCTGACCAAGCAGAAACGCAGCCTGGCGGCGTTCCACCGCGAAGTCGCGCAGGCGTGCAAAACCCAGAAGCTGCCGGTGCCGGCGCGCAACACCGTGGCCCAGCGGATTGCCGGACTACACCCGGCGAAAATAGCCCGCAGCCGGGGCGGGCAGGACGCTGCCCGTCCCTTGCAAGGCGCGGGTGGCATTCCGCCAGAAGTCACCATGCCGCTGGAACAGGTGCAGATCGACCACACCGTCATCGACCTGATCGTGGTCGACGAGCGCGACCGGCAACCGATTGGCCGCCCATATTTGACCCTCGCCATCGACGTGTTCACGCGCTGCGTACTCGGCATGGTGGTCACGCTGGAAGCGCCGTCCGCCGTCTCGGTCGGCCTATGCCTCGCGCATGCCGCCTGCGACAAGCGGCCCTGGCTGGAAGGGCTGAATGTGGAAATGGACTGGCCGATGAGCGGCAAGCCCAGGCTGCTCTATCTGGACAACGCGGCCGAGTTCAAAAGCGAAGCGCTGCGCCGTGGCTGCGAACAGCATGGCATCCGGCTGGACTATCGCCCACCAGGCCAGCCGCACTACGGCGGCATCGTGGAACGGATCATCGGCACGGCGATGCAGATGATCCACGACGAATTACCGGGGACGACCTTCTCCAATCCCGGCCAGCGCGGCGAGTACGATTCCGAGAAGATGGCCACCCTGACGCTGCGCGAGCTGGAGCGCTGGCTCGCGTTGGCGGTAGGCACCTATCACGGCTCCGTGCACAACGGCCTGCTCCAGCCGCCGGCCGCGCGCTGGGCCGAGGCCGTGGAGCGCGTTGGCGTCCCGGCCGTCGTTACCCGCCCCACCGCGTTTTTGGTCGATTTCCGGCTCTGTTGCAAAAATCG
>NZ_MUIO01000270.1 GCF_002087235.1 Pseudomonas floridensis
GAAACCCTGCGCATCATCGCGCCTTACGCGGTGCTGATGGCGATGGTAGGCCTGCTGGAAACCCTGCTGACCCTGAACCTCACCGATGAAATCACTGAAACCCGAGGCTATCCGGATCGCGAGTGCGTGGCGCTGGGCGCCGCCAACATGGTGTCCGGTGCCTTCGGCGGAATGGGCGGTTGCGCGATGATCGGGCAGACCGTGATCAACCTCAGCTCCGGCGGCCGCGGCCGCGTGTCCGGCGCCGTGGCGGGCCTGATGATCCTGATGTTCGTGCTGTTTCTGTCGCCACTGATCGAGCGTATTCCGCTGGCCGCTTTGGTGGGCGTGATGTTCGTGGTCGCCCAGCAAACCTTCGCCTGGGCCTCGTTGCGGGTGTTGCGTAAGGTGCCGGTGAACGACGTGCTGGCGATCATCGCCGTGACCGTGGTGACGGTGTTGACCGATCTGGCGACTGCGGTGGTGTTCGGCATCATCATCGCCGCGATCAATTTTGCCTGGCAGCAGGCCCGAGAGCTGTATGCCGATAGCCATATCGAAGCTGATGGCAGCAAGAGCTATCACCTGCACGGCACCTTGTTCTTCGCCTCGACCACGCCGTTTCTCGACCAGTTCAACCCGGCCGAGGATCCTGCGCAGGTCACGCTGGATTGCCGCCACTTGAGCTTCGTCGATTACTCGGCCATTGCCGCCCTCAAGACCTTGCGCGAACGTTACGCCAAGGCGGGCAAGCATTTGCGCGTGGTGCATTTGTCGGAGCGCTGCAAACGTCTGCTCAAGCGTGCGGGCGTGCAGCACGCCTGAACCTGTATATGCTCAGTGTCTTTCCCGTTGCCAAAGGTGTGTGATCGATGAAAGCCGTGTCTCCCCTGGATGCCTATGAACATGCGGTCCAGCGCGGCTTTCAGCCCGATCAGGCGCAACTGCGGGCTGCCCGGCAGTTACAGGCCTGCTACCTGGCGCTGGCCGAGCCGCGTGCCAGGGTGCAGGGCGTTTATCTGTGGGGACCGGTCGGGCGTGGCAAGACCTGGCTGATGGACCGCTTTTTCGAAAGCCTCAGCGTACCGGCCCGGCGTCAGCATTTTCATCACTTCATGCGCTGGGTGCACAAGCGCATGTTCGAACTGATCGGCACTGCGCATCCGCTGACCGTGGTGGC
>NZ_MUIO01000271.1 GCF_002087235.1 Pseudomonas floridensis
CAAGGCCGGGACCTCGCCGAGCAAAATCACCGAAAAGCGATCGCACAGGGCAATGAAATCCATCGCTGCCAGCGGTTGCTCGCACAGATCACGGTAGCGGCACCACACCGCCGTGTCGGAATGCTCGATCACATTGATGCTGCGGTAGCCGAGCATGACCTGCGAGTCATGCACCGGCTGCCCGGCGCTGAGCGCTTCGAAGATCGGCTGCAGCGCGCTGGGGTGCCCGGATTCGCTGACCCAGTAACGCTGATGCAACAGCCCGGGATGCAGGCGATGATCCTCGCCACCGTCGACAGCCACAACCGTCATATAGGCCTGAATAGCGGCAATCGCCGGCACGAAACGCTCACGGTTATGGCCATGGCTGTATAGCTGATCCGGCGGCTGGTTAGAGGTGCAGACCAGCACCACACCCTGCTCGAACATGACCTGCAACAGCCCGCCGAGAATGACCGCGTCGCCGATGTCGGTGACGAACAGTTCATCGAAACACATCACCCGCACATCGCGCGCCAGCTCCTTGGCCACCACGGTCAGCGGAT
>NZ_MUIO01000272.1 GCF_002087235.1 Pseudomonas floridensis
CATCACCTCCAGCAGCAAGTCCAGCACCTTGCGCTGGTTGCGCGCAGGGGCTTCCAGCACGAAGGTGGTGTCGGTGTTGCTGGTGAAGGCGTTCCACTCGCCGCCAAGTGCCTGCATACGCTCTTCCAGCCCTCCCTCGCCGCTGTCATCGATACCGCTGAACAGCAGGTGTTCCAGCAGGTGCGGCAGCTCTTTGTCCTGGCAGGCAAAATCATCGAAGCCGATGCCCACCACCAAGCGGATCGCGACGTGACCTTTTTCGTAGCCGGGTTTCAGCAGAACTTGCAGACCATTGGGCAGCAGATAGCCCTCGACCTTGAGACGGTCAAGGGCGAATGAAGGGAGTGAGCCGAGGAGCAGACAAGCGAACAGCAGGCAACGCATAAAGCAGCTTTCCTTGCGGGCCGGTATTGTTTAACAGACTTCGACGCCCCCCTTACGTTCACAGCGATTGTTCCGGTACGTTTTCGCTTGACAGCGCGCCTGTGTCGGACGTTTCCAGTACTGCATATGCGCTGCTGCAGAACAGCGAGTTGAGGCGCTTCATGTCGGCAATCAGCTCCAGATGCAACGAGCTGGTCTCGATACTCTGCACCACCTTACGTTGCAAACGGCTGACATGGGCATGCGCCAGACGCCGTTCCTGAGCCCTAAAACGACGCTTTTCACGCAGCAACTGACGCGCGCTCTCCTCGTCGCCGGTAAGAAACACCGACAGGCCCAAGCGCAGATTGGACTGCAACTGGATCTGCAGGTCCGCCAACTCCTCCAGCCCGACTTCCGAGAACGAGCGGCGCTGCGAGGTCTTCTGCTGCTGGATCTTGCGCAGCATGCGCTCGATCAGCCCGGCGGCCAGTTCCAGATTGATGGTCAGCTCGATGATCTCCGCCCAGCGACGATTATCGTGTTCGCCCAGTTCTTCACGGGGCATTTGCGCCAGGTATAGTTTGATGGCGCTGTAGAGGGCTTCCACGTCGTCGTTGAGGCGGCGTACTTCCTGAGTGACCGCCGTCTGGGTGCCGCGCAGCACGGCGAGCATCGATCCAAGCATGCTTTCGATCAGATCGCCCATGCGCAGGGTCTCACGCACGGCATTGGCCAGCGCGAGCGTTGGAGTGGCGAGCGCTGTCAGGTCCAGATGGCGCGGTTTGGCCAGGCCGCCGACTTCGTTCTGCTGCGGCAGCAAGGCGGCACATAGACGCGCCATCGGGCCGACGGTGGGCAGCATGATCAGGCAGCGCGCCGTGTTGTAGATCAGGTGGAAGCCGATGACCAGTTCCTGAGGGCTGAAGCCCAGCGTGTCGATCCAGGCAACCAATGGATCGAGCACCGGAATGATCAGCAGCAGG
>NZ_MUIO01000273.1 GCF_002087235.1 Pseudomonas floridensis
TCGAAGAACTCGATGACGCAGAAGCCTTCGTCCATGGCATCGAACAGAAAGCGATAGCGTTCCTGGGACAACGCCAGCGCATTCTCGGCCTTGCGCCCGTCGACACTCAGTCGTTCCTTGAGCAGAGCATTTTCGTTTTCGAGGGCCTTCAGACGGTCCTGAAGATGTTGCAGTTCGTTCGGGGTCAAAGCAGCGGCACCTGGGGAATTGTCGTTGCCGATTTCCCATCAAGCAGGCCGGCACGAGCACGCTACGAGAAAAACCGCCCGCTGGCAAAAATAATGGCGTTTTGCAGTTCTTTTGCAGGCTAATCGAGCGACCGCCGACGCCATTCGTCCACCACCTGCCCCATGGACTTGGGTACGCCATCCATGATCCATGCCATAAAGGCGCGGTCGAACTTGAAGTCCGGGCCGCATTGCCCGGTCATGAAGCGTCGTACGTTCTGGGTATTGCGGTAGTGCCGGTCTACCGGTGTGTTGCGGGTAATGGGGTCGCTGTGCCAATCGAACGCCATGCCGTAATCCTGTTGTTGCGTGAGGGATGCGCTTGGTTATAGCGCGATTCGTGAGGGGCGTCATCGCAGTTCAGACGTTTCTTATCGTCCGAACTTTGTGATGGCCGTGCACAGAGTAGCGTCGGGTGCGCCGGGTCCTGATGCCCGGTTGACCAACCTGCGAAGCTGCCACCTTTCGTTCGGTCGCGAAAAGGCTGC
>NZ_MUIO01000274.1 GCF_002087235.1 Pseudomonas floridensis
ACCGAGCGTTGCATGCCTTGGGCTTCGAGGCCGGACTGATTCTCGCGGTCGTGCCGCTGGCCGCCTGGTGGCTGTCGATCAGCCTGTTTGAGGCATTCCTGCTGGACATTGGCCTGCTGCTGATGTTTTTGCCCTACACCATGCTGTTCAATTGGGCTTACGACACCGTACGCGAGCGAGTCCTGCGACGGCGCTCGTCGAGCTGCGAGGCGCTGTGAGGGCCGACGATCCATCAAGCGCAAAGATGCAGCGCATAAGGTTTTCCGGTTGGCGTTCCCCGAGGTCCCTGGAGCACACTATCAGCCCATGAAAACGGCAAGGACCCGCAATAATGGCGACTGAAATACTCAAACTGGCTGCGTTCAGCGATGGGGATCAAGGCGGTAACCCGGCAGGCGTGTGGATTGGCGAAACACTGCCTGACGAGCAGGTCATGCAGCAGATTGCCGCCGACGTCGGATTTTCCGAGACAGCCTTTGCCGCCTCTGTCGAAGGAGGCTGGCGGGTGCGTTACTTTTCACCGCTGGCCGAAGTGCCGTTCTGTGGCCACGCCACCATCGCGCTCGGTGCCGCGC
>NZ_MUIO01000275.1 GCF_002087235.1 Pseudomonas floridensis
AAAGGCGCAACCGTAACCGGAACCGAGCGCCAAACCCACTGAATCCGCAACCCCATACCCAGACGTGATGCAGAGCATCACGGGCGTCATGCCCACGCAGATCGATGGGCACGATCAACGGGCTTTTCTAACGCAACAGCGTGAACACCACCCATCACGAAGCAGATAAAGGATAAGCGCACCGACAGCGCGAGCAAAATTGCAACGGTTGGCGACGCATCAGTGCTCAGCCGCTATCCTTAAGACAAGCGCAACCAGTCGAGCCCCCCATGTTGCAAGTGCGAGACGTATTCAAGAATTACGCCACAGCCCAAGGCCCACTGGCAGTATTGCGAGGTGTCGATCTGCAGATCGCACAGGGCGAAAGCCTGGCGCTAATGGGCGAGTCAGGCAGCGGCAAAAGCACGCTGCTGCATCTGGTAGCCGGTCTGGATCAGGTCGACAGCGGCACAATCGAAATCGCCGGACAGCGTCTGGACCTCATGAACGAGCGCCAGCTGGCGAACTGGCGACGTACCGAAATCGGCTTGGTCTTTCAGCAGTTCAACCTTATCGGCAGCCTCAAAGTCGCCGACAATCTCGCCTTTCAGGCGCGGCTGGCCGGGCGTTACGATTCTGCCTGGCAGACGCGACTGATCGAACGACTGGGCCTGGGAGACTTGCTTGAACGCTATCCAGAGCAACTCTCGGGCGGACAACAACAGCGCGTCGCCATCGGCCGCGCTCTGGCCTCCCGGCCCGGCTTGCTGCTGGCGGACGAACCCACGGGCAACCTCGACGAAACCACCAGTGACGAGGTTCTGCAGCTCCTGCTGGACCTGCTGAACGACAGTTCGACCACTTTGTTGATGGTCACGCACAGCCCGCGCGTGGCGGCGCGGCTGGCACGTACCCAGGTACTGCATCTGGGTCGGCTGGCAAACGCGGGCGGCCGCTGAAATGCGAGTTTTCCACTGGACCTTGCGCGCCCTGCTCAGCCACTGGCGACGCCATCCCGTGCAGTTTTTCAGCGTCCTGACCGGGCTGTGGCTGGCGACGGCTTTACTGACCGGGGTGCAAGCGCTCAACAGTCAGGCACGGGAAAGCTATCAGCGGGCCAGCCAACTGATCGGCGGCGAACCGCAGACCAGCATCGAGGCGCTCGACGGCAAGCCGTTCTCTCAACAACGGTTCATTGAGTTGCGACGCGACGGCTGGCCGGTGTCGCCGGTTGTACAAGGCCGGATCACCCTGAAAGGGCTGGAAGATCAGCGCCTGCAACTGATGGGCATCGAGCCGGTGACCTTGCCCACGGGCTCTTCAGTGGCTGGCCGGAAGCTTGGTTCGAGTGAGATCGGCGACTTTCTCACACCGCCGGGGGCCACCTGGATTGCACCGCAGACCCTGCAAGCCCTGAACCTGAAAGAAGGTCAGCAACCAGAGACCGAAAACGGCATGCGCCTGCCTCCGTTGCACGCGACGGTGGACATGGCGCCAGGCGTGCTGCTGACGGACATCGGTTTCGCCCAGCCCTTGCTGGGTAACCGCGATCAGGTGTCGCGCCTGTTATTGCCCAAAGATTTCACGGAGCAGCTACCGACCGAAGCAGGCCGTCAACTGGTCATCAAACGCGGTGGCGAAGAGAATTCGCTAGAGCGCCTGACCGAAAGTTTTCACCTGAACCTGAACGCACTGGGGACGCTGTCATTCATCGTAGGGCTGTTCATTGTCCATGCGGCGATCGGTCTGGCGCTTGAGCAGCGCCGTGGTTTGCTGCGTAACTTGCGCGCCTGTGGCGTCGATGCGCGTCTGCTGATCGTGGCGTTGGCCGTCGAACTGGGCACGCTGGCGCTGCTGGGCGGCGTGCTCGGGGTGATCAGCGGTTATCTGCTGGCCAGCCTGC
>NZ_MUIO01000276.1 GCF_002087235.1 Pseudomonas floridensis
GTGCGCCGCAGCGCGAATCGAAGATCGCGCGTGGCACCGAGGATGGTGTGGAACAGGTGGTGGCGGGGGATCGCGAACTGCCGCAGTTGTCACCTCATGACGACGGTGTGCGGCGGTTCATTGCACTGGTGGACGAGTGTTACGACCGGCGCATTCCGTTGTATGTCGAAGCACAGGTGGCGATGGATGAGTTGTACACCGAAGGCTATCTGTCTTTCGCGTTCCGCCGTACGCTCAGCCGCCTGCAGGAAATGCAACTGGAGCGGTTTACCGAGCGTTGACGCTCAGGCCGCATCGCGACGGCGCTGGGCCAGCATGTGCTTGGCGCCCTCAAGTACCAGCACACCCACCGCCAGCCAGATCGGAATGTAGGTCAGCATTTCGTCGCGACTGATGCTTTCACCCAATAGCAGGGCGACGCCGACCAGCAGCACCGGCTCGACATAGCTGAGCAGCCCGAACAGGCTGAACGGCAACAGCCGGCTAGCGATGATGTAGCTGACCAGTGCCGAAGCGCTGATCACCCCGAGCAGTGGAATCAACAGATACAACAGAGGTGTCTGCTGAATCGCCATCGGATCGCCGCTGGCAATGAACCACAGGCCGATGGGCAGCATGAACAGCATGTCGAACCACAGCCCGCCCAGGTGATCGGTCTTGAGCTTGCGCCGCAGCACGAAATACAGCGGATAGCCGCCAGCGACCAGCAGTGTTTCCCACGAGAAACTGCCCAGCCGCCACAGTTCATGGCCGACGCCGATGATCGCGAAGGCCGCTGCCACCTTTTGCAGGTAGGACAGGTGCTCGCCATACACGATGCGGCCGGTGAGAATCATGCTCAACGGCAGCAGAAAATAGCCCAGTGACACTTCCAGACTGCGCCCGTGCAGCGGCGCCCACATGAAGATCAGCAACTGCGCGCCCAGCAACAACGAGGACAGCAGCAGCCCGAAAAACAGCATCGGTTGCTCGCGCAGCCTCGTGGCCAGGGCACGAACCCGTATCCAGTCACCGCTGACCAGCATGAACAGCGTGGCGCAGGGCACGGTCAATAGCATTCGCCAGCCGAAGATCGCTTGACCA
>NZ_MUIO01000277.1 GCF_002087235.1 Pseudomonas floridensis
GATTGGCTTCCTGTTCGTTCATCAGGTAATGCTTGGCGGCGGCTTGCACGCCTTGCACCTGGATGCCGTTGGTGACCGCGGGGGCCAGCACCGCGCCGAGGAAGGGGTCTTCACCACTCATGTATTCGGCCGAACGACCGTTGAATGGCGTGCGGTACAGGTTGATGGCCGGAGACAGCATTTGCTGGCCACCCGCGATGCGGGTTTCATAGCCGATGGCCAGACCGAATTCCTTGGCCCGGTTGATGCTCCACGTGGCGGCGAGTGCCGACGGCGACGGGTATTGCGCGCCGAACGTCTTGCCGCCAACCAGCACACCCATCGACGAGTCATAGGCCACCGTGCCTTGCAGGCCGAATTTGTCCAGTTTGGGGATCATTCGCCCGTCGTCTACGCGAGAGAAATTGATCTTTTCCGACTGCGTCATGTTGTCGAGCATCGCCCCGACGCGGGCTTCGACTTCGTTGCCCGTCATGGGGGTGGCGGCGAACAGCGCGCTCGCCTGGGCAACGCTGAGCG
>NZ_MUIO01000278.1 GCF_002087235.1 Pseudomonas floridensis
CGAACGGACTGTCGATGAAACGCTCGGCGGTGAGCGCGTCCAGCCCCAGGTAACCGCGTGCTACGCCGACCCCACCGATGTGCAGTTGCCCGGTCACGCCAACCGGCACCGGCGCGTCGTTCTCGTCCAGTACGTGCAGACGGTTATTGGTGATGGGCCGCCCGATCGGCACCTGACGAGACGGCACCTCGGCGCCGGGCTCAAGCGTCCACACACTGTTGATGACCGTGGTTTCCGTCGGGCCGTACACGTTATGCAGGCGAGCGTTGGGCAGCCGTTGCTGAAAACGTCGGGCCAGCGCCGGAGACAGTTCGCCGCCGCCGCTGAACACATCGGTCAGCGAATCGCAGGTCGCCACTTCATCGGTGTCCAGGAACAGCTGCAACATCGCGGGCACGAACACCATCGCCGTAACCCGCTGCTCACGTACCACACGCGCCAGATAAGCGGGTTCGAAATGCCCACCGGGGCGCGCAATGACCAGCCGCCCACCAGTGGCCAGCGGCCAGAAGGTTTCCCAGGCCGACGCATCGAAACCGAAAGGAATCTTGTGCAGCATCGCTCCGGCCTCGCCGCACACCTGCAGGCACCACAGCAGCAGGTTGCTCAGACCGCGATGCGCCACCATCACGCCCTTGGGCAGTCCGGTGGTGCCGGAGGTGT
>NZ_MUIO01000279.1 GCF_002087235.1 Pseudomonas floridensis
GGCAGACAGGCTCCACGTGCTCAACGTTCTGGTTTTTCTGCGCCAACAAATGCTCTTCGGTTTGCAGCAGCGACCTTTTGACATGCCCCTGAATGTGGGTGGTCAGACGATTTTTCCGGTAGAAAAAGCGCACGCTGGCCTCACCCTCGACCGAGTGGTTTGCCAGGCGATCCAGAGCGTCGTAGCGGTAAATGCAGCGTGAAACCGGTATATCGCGTGTCATGGTTCATCCCTGTACTCATGAGCGATCGAGACCAATCTACCTCCGACGGTGCATGTTTCGCAGCTGTCAGAAACAAGAGGCAGGATGACGTGAGGCGCTCAACTGCAGAGGTTTTCACGGGTGTGGTTGGCCGCTTCCCTTATTTCATTTATCTGCACGTCCAAACCAGACAGGCTCATAAGTAAACCTTCTGCTGTCCTCAGTGCCTTTCTCATAAGGATCGGTTCTGTAAATATATAACGGTCTTATCGCCGGCCCATGACTGTTTTCCTGGACTAAGGATGCAGTCACTCCGCCTTTGTAACTTTTGACCGGTAAACCTGTAAGGGAAGACAGGTTTTCCCCGAATGGAAATCTGCCATCGCCTGAGTAACAAATAACGGTTCGAATACTCTCATATTTTTCCAGGTCCACGTTGTTGCGCCTGAGCTCGTTATAAAGCGCGTCGGCAGCCATCGGCTTTTTGTCCAGATAGATGAACGAACCGTCGCTGTTTGACGGGCGAGCGCCGTGGGCACTAATAAGCAATTCCTTCTTGCGGTTTTTCTTGATCCGGTCGTAAAGCGCAACGCCCGATAGATCTCTGTAATTGGACAAGCGCATTTTTGGGGGGCCGAAGATTGCCCGTCGAGCGCGTTGAGGGGCTTTATATAAGGCGCCAAATAATCGGGAAGCAGCCTTTTGAATCCCCCTTAAGCCTGGCACACGCCCCGTCGGATCCTTGCGATTGACCGGATCACCCAGGCAGTACGCATACGCATTCAAGCCGCCTTTGCCGAACGGACTCAGACTGTCCGGGCTGTTGAAT
>NZ_MUIO01000028.1 GCF_002087235.1 Pseudomonas floridensis
TGATTCCCGGGGAATCACCTCGGTCGATGCTTGAAGTGATGCCAGTGGAATCACAGTGCTTGCATTGATTGCAGCATTCAGCTGATCTGTTCAACCCTGTGATCTCGGTCGAATTATCCGCTTGATGTCCATCATTGAGCTGCGCCCGGCAGCCAGTGAAGACTCGTCACGATCTTGCGGCGAGACTTTTTTGACGGGAGGCGGGGGAGTTGGCTTTGGTTGATCAGGCGCGTTGCTGAGATGTTTCGGCTGGGAGGAGTGCGCCTGTGGATTTTGAGCTGACGCTCTAGGAGCCTGCCACTGGGCATTGAATTCCCCACTCAGGGCTTTCTGCATGCAGCTCAATAGATAACCGAATGGGTTCTTCACGGAACCGCTATTGCAACGATGGCGCCATTGATCAAGCAACGGTTCTCGCAGTGTCGGCTCGACGCTCTGCAATGCGGTCATCGCCCTGAAGCGTTGATCCTCTGTAAACCTTTCAAACCCTGGAGGTAGATCGACTGGAGCGCTCACAGCCTCGCGCGGTACAGAGCTTTTACATACAGATGTATTTGTATTCGTATACGTACTATATGAGTTCGGAATCCGAACTGTGCCGTATGACGCTGATTTTAGACTGAGTTCGGATTCCGAACTCGGTCTATCGAGATTCGCTTTCTCGCTGATTTTACTGAGTTCGGAATCCGAACTCAGTGCTGAGGGCCGGCTTTCTTGCTGAGTTCGGATTCCGAACTCAGGCTGGTTTTCTTCGCGATCCACGGCATTCGGTGCATCATGCCAACCCTGACTACGCCATCTACCCTCAATGACATCAAGTCGCGTGGGCAGCACACCTGTCGATTGATTAGGGTCGGCTGCGAATTCTTTGAATGCCAAATCTGCCACGGTCCTGACAGCTTTATTTGCATGCTCGAGGGAATGGCCTACAAGCAACAGGTAGTCGCGATCAAGCTCCATAGCCTCAACACACCCGACCGGTTCGTCATGCAGGATGTAGACGTTTCCCTGCATTCGACCGCTCAGAGAGTCTCTTACTCGGCGTCCAAGACTAAGCCAGCGCGTCAAGCGAAGCACTGTCAGAGCCTTCGCTACAGTCTCTCTGGATGCGAATTTTCCTGGGACGGAGCCAAGGTAGGGACGAAGTTGTTCATAAGTCGGAAAGGCTGTGATGCCATCTGCGTTAATAAGCAATCTGAAGACTTGCCAAGCATTGCGCTCAAGCGGTGAAAGTCGATCATCAAGCAGGAGGCTTCGCGGCACCGTCTCATGTGGATTTCCACTGAAAACGATACCGTCGAGTGTCTCCTCAGTATCTGAGCCAGCAACCGACTTTCTATTATCTGAGCCAGAGCTCTGCTGTTGGGCCAGCTTTAATTGCTGGAGCAGCAGATGATTTTGTAGAGCCCCGGCAGCGGCATTAATGGCTCCCCCCAGAGAAGGGCGCCGGTTCATCCTTATCACATCCGGTCGCCTTCTACCTTGCCCACGGGCTTGTTCGCCTGGCTTTGACCCGGCCGGCTCCGATTAGCGTTTGCTTTCGACTGTTGCCGAGACTCCCCCAGCATCACGAGGCTTGCCGATTTACGCTTCTTGCCAGTCGGGTATAGGTCCTGAGCCAGCCATCCTTGAATCTTGTTCCAGACGAGGCCCAGGGTGATCTGATCCGGAGGCACGATGTGGGGCTCTTCAGGAGGGACGTTTACCTCCTCCGTCAGCATCATCGCGATATCAAGTAATGCGACACCATCCGTATGATCCACGTTGTACTCTTCCATCAACTGCACAAACCTATGCCACAGAGGTGCGTCATCGGGAATGTCTCTGAATCGCCCAGGGCGTCCAGGAACACCTACCAGTACCCGTTGCAAGGAAACTTCTTGGGGGGACATGCCGAAGAACTCCTGCAGCATTGGGGTCGTCGCCCCCAAACGAAGCGCGCGCTGCACGATTCGGTTTTCCTGATCAGTGCGCTCCTTGTTCGCCAGCAGACGCTTCACCATGTCCGGATCAACTGCCACGCGGCACCAGATAACTGCAGAGTTCAGCAACACACTTTGTGATGAGGGATGCTGGAGCAGTGCCAGAATTTCTGGGTCCAGTCCCATATCAAGGCAACGCCTCACTTCACCGTTGCGCAAGTGATGCAGAATTTGCGCGACCATGGCTTCGTTGAGGGGGTTATGTTTTTTCGACATGACCAAACTCCTGTCTCACAACGTCGGAAAAAAACCTCATGGGGTCTGAACCACGCTGACGCTTCCCATCTCCAGCTCCACCAGCCGTCGGCCGAGGCGAATGAGTCGGAAAAGCTTCACGATGCAGGTATCGTCCAAGCGTCCCTGGAGAATTGCTTCACGGTCTTCGTATCTCGGGCTACCTAACAGCAACTGGGCCAGCGCTGCGGTGAACTGAAACTCGGACACATCCAGTGGTTGCTCGGGGGACTCTTTGATCAAGGCAATTGCGTATACGCCACTAATCGACTGGAGAAGGGTCAGTACGTTATTGGCCAGATCGCTGAGGTCTACATCCTCAGGAGGGTCTTGGCAGAGGAAGCCCAAACCACCTGGTACATCAATCACGCTGTCAGGATTGATGCCTGACAGGTGGGCGATTTCCCGGGCGAGCTGAGCGATTACCGGCCGCAATTCATCCGGCTGATCGAGGATACGTTCGATGTACCAGACGTCAGAGATGGGATGTAACCCACCCGCTTGGACGGGTATCGAAATCAGTGCATTTGTCTTGAAGTCGGGCAGATTTTCCCCATCGAGGGCTGCCAACTGCCGCTTTACATCCTGCACACGTTCAGTGGTGGATATCGGGCTAACGATATGCCCGGCAACCCTTGCTGCGCGCTCCTCCTCTGTGAGTTCAGGAGCCTGAGGCGGCTTGTCAGCTTCGTTTTTTGAGGACTTCGGTGAGACGTCCTGTTTGCCCTTGGTTTTGTCAGCCTCAGATGGGGGAGCCTGAATGCCTGGTTCCTGTTGCTGATCGATACCCGGAACGTCACCCTCAGGCGGAAGACCGTCAGGTCGAGGCTGTTGAGCTGGCGTCAAACTCACTGGCGTGTCGATCACAGATGAACGCCGTGCTTGGTTCTGATTTTCACTCAGTGTGAGCAGGAGCTGCTCGTAAGATAGCCCCGTTCCCGACTGCATGTGACTGATCAGCTCATCCTGAACCCGCTCGTATACAAACTCGCTTGCATCTCCATCGAACAGCGAAAGTACGTCCTGGAACAAACCTTCGAAGTCAGGGATGTGTTCTTTCCCCTCTGTATGCGTGAGCCAGGTCTGGCCAGCAGCCTTGCGTAGCGAAAGGAGACGCTCGATCTGAGGTTTTCCTAACCCTGAATAAAGCGCACTGGGTATTACTGGAAGAAGGCAGCGAACCGTATCCTGCATCTTGCTGATATGTGACTGGGAAACCGGATAGCCGTCGGCACTTAGCCTTCGAACCAGCTCCCTTTGAGATATGGACTCACCGGCTTCTTTCTCATAAATGGCGCGGGCACTTTCTATGCCCACAGCCCTTTCTATGAACATTAGAGAACCGCGAAGATCGTTCTCCGAAAGGTGACCTGTGAGAGCGATAATCTCCCCACGTGCTGAGTCCCAGGGCCGAAACAGAACATTGTGTCGATAGAAACGGTCTTCGCCGGTTTCGCTGTATAGCTCCCGGAGAATCTGCAGGCGTGTGTTGCCACCGTTGTTGATTGTGAATTTAATTTCGCCAGGTCGACGCGTAACTGTAGGACGATGATCCAGGCCGCGCTGCCTGATGGAATCTTTGATCTCTTTGTACTTCGCATTGGTCACGGTGCGCGGGTTTTGCTCGAAAGCTTTCATCTCGTCCAGGGTGAGAACCATGGGCGTATCTACAATCGGATCCGGCAGCTGATCGACCGCGGGGCCAGATCGACTGAATGAGCCTTGTAACAACTTGCCCGAGATGTCATCTGCAGTCAGTTTGCTTGCCATGATTATTGGCCCGCCTCAGGAAGTTGGATGACGTTGCTGGTGGGTGTTCCGCCTTTGAGCAGCACATCGATCACAGCCGTAAGCCTCGCAATCTCCTGCTCGTGACGAAGCGTCGCTTCAATACGGCTTATGATTTCTGAGTTCATTGAGCGATGGTTTGCTTTTGCAGCCCCACGGACCCGGCCCCTCATTCCGGTAGGTAGGCGGATGACGAACTTCTCGTCTTTGTCGTCCTCACGAATATTCACAGCTTCGTTATTCAGCATGGCGATCTCCAATCTGGCTTTGGTTTTGTGCGCGGCGCAATTGAGCGCGAGCATTGAGGCCGGCCCTGTGGTCGCTGGGTGTGAAAGAAGTGAAGATGGGTGAACACCCACCTTTGGTGAACTTGATATGCCCACCATGAGTGCGATGCACTGCCCATCCCTGTGAGATGGCGAAGTCAGCCAAGTCCTGCAGAGACTTTTTCCTGCCTCGAAGAAACGTAGATGTATTGCTCATGACCGCGCCCTCGCTTTTGTAAAAGCAGCAGAGCGGAAGGGGATCTGATAGCGACGAGCTATGGCTTCACAACGCTTCCGCGTTTGATTGAGCGTCGCAGCGGCGGACGCCAGTGATGCCCCTGCTGTGCAGTGGGCTTTTAGCAGTCGCGCCAGCTCTGTGTCGGTCAGATCGTTTGTTTTTTTCCGCCCACGAGCGCTTGAATCCGCCTTCAACTGTGCGGTTTTTTCAGAGTTGATAATGAATGAGCTGTCATTCGAGCGCTGGCTCGCTTCAACCTGGTTGATAGCGCCCCCACGACTTAAGTAATCAGCCATGGCCTTTTCGATATCGCTCCGGAGGCGCTCTTTTTCCCGGTCCGACTGGATCGGCAAATCCTCTTCAGTGGTGTGATATAGCTGCATGTCACTGGCCTCCCGATCCGCCGAGCTTGTCACCCGACTGGATCTCTAGGATTTCAACCTCGTGGTCGACAAAGGTGTCAGTGAGTTTTGTCATGAAGGCTTTTCTGGAAGTACCTGGGCTCATGCGGAACACGACGGTGTACTCCTTGCTGTCTGGTGCCTTACTGGAGGCCACAACGCTCCACTGTGGGTGCACCAGCTCCAGTTCGACGACTTCACCGCTGTGGCACGAAGGACACTCGGGCGCACGTTTTCCTGCTGGCATGACCGCAGTGAAAGGGTGGTGGTGGCCGCAAGCGCGACACTCATGAGTTATGCAAAGAGGTTTATTGCGCGCGCTCATGATCGAGCTCCTTGCCATGCGGTGGCCGAGAGGTTTTCGAAACGGGTGTGTTGGGGGATGAAGGCCGTTCGGACGGTGCCGAGCGCGCCGTTTCGATGCTTGCTGAGAATGAGCTCGGCGATCCCTTTGTGCTCGCTGTCGGGGTTGTAAACCTCGTCCCGATATACGAACAGAATCAGGTCAGCGTCTTGCTCTAGGGCCCCAGAGTCACGAAGGTCTGCGTTGATAGGCCGCTTGTTCGGACGCCGCTCCAGTTCTCGATTGAGTTGAGATAGCGCCACGACAGGGCAGTCGAACTCTTTGGCCAACGCCTTGAGTGACCGAGATATCTCACTGATTTCATTGGCCCTATTTTCTTTGCCTGGGCATTTCATCATTTGCAGATAATCGATCAATATTAGGACTGGCTTTCCAAAACGCCGCGCGCCTCTGCGCGCCCTTGCACGGATTGATGAAGGCGTCAGGTCCGCTTGGTCATCGATTACAAGACGATCGCCATACGAGTTGATCTTTGCCACTGCCATCGAGAGCTTCGGCCAGTCCTCATCTTCCAACTGCCCACGGATCAACTTCTCCAGGTTCAGGTGCCCCAGGATCGAGATGAGCCTGTAGATAATCGCCTCGGCCGGCATCTCCAGGCTGTAGATCTGGACGGTGGACTCGGGATCTTTTTGAAGCGCAGCGTCGACCAAATTGAGCGCCAGGCTGGTTTTACCCATGGAGGGCCTAGCTGCAAGGATCACCAGATCCGCTGGCTGTAAACCGCCCGTCAACTCGTCCAGGTCGGCAAGCCCAGTGGGTAAACCAACAACCGACTCACCCGCGTTGAATCGAAGGTCGATCTTGTCGACTACCCGTAAAAGCATTCGGTTTACGTCGATAAAGTCGGAAGTCTGCCGTCCTTGCCCCAAGGCAAAAAGCTGCTGCTCGATGACGTCCTGTACCTCAGACGCAATCGCTTGAGGATCCGAAGCTTCCCGCGCGCATCCATAACCGTGCGAAATGAGTCGACGCAGATGAGCTCGGTTGCTCACTGTGTCGGCATACGCCTTGATGTTGGCTACAGAAGGGGTGTTTTTGGCAAGCTCACTGATGTAAGCCAAGCCCCCAGCAGCTTCTATTGCCGCAATGGAGTCGGAAACCGTGACCACGTCAAATGGCATGTTCGATTCAGCCAGCCCAGCAATGCTCTGGAATATCAGACGGTGCTCGGCTCGGTAGAAATCATCGGCTTTGATACGGTCTGCGATCAGGTCCCAGGACTCGTTATCAAGCATCAGTCCGCCAAGTACAGCTTGTTCGGCTTCCACGGAGTGGGGAGGTGACATATGAGAAATGTCCATTAAGCACTCCCGATTCTTGCCGGGGACGGGGAGTGCTGATCGACGCCTCTGTGCAACGCTGCTGTAGAACCTTGCATCCAGCCCTGATGTTGAGATCTGAGGTCGTGGCCCTTAACAGAGGTAGACTCAAGCTCTTTCTCGATCACGGTAGGGTGGTGCAAGCTGAGGTAGGCGCTTATCGCTTGCTGAGTTTCAGCGTTTTGTCGTCCGGCGAATTTGTAAACGTTGTTCGCCACCGCATCTATCCATGCTTCGGCAAAAATCCGTCCACGTCGTCTTTTGGTGGTTGGATTGCAGCGTTTGAGCTGCGATACGTGCTGACGACGCGCCGAGACAAGCTGCAGATGAAGCGCTGAATAGGCATAGCTGGCCAGATCCGGCGAAACCCCTAAACCGATGAACTTGAAATGCCAGTCACCAGGCCGGGCTTGGTAAGCAATGCAATCGCAGTCGAAAGCGCTCGCGCACGTGCTTGCCAGGCTGTGCAGCCAACTTGCAGGAGCTCGCTTCGTACCCGCAGATGCTGAGGCCTCGCAGGCGAGGTGGGCGTCCACCTCAAGCTCTTCTAGCTGGTACTGCTCCATAAGCTTGCGGCCTTGCCGCAGGGCTGTCTCCGCTTCATTAGGAGAGGCACCCGCAGAACGTGCCAGTGCGAAGCATTTGATGACTTTGTCGATTATCCGTTGGCGGTCAATGCTCATGGCCGTACCTCCGGTACTGCCTCAACTGCCAGAGCCTCTTTCCAGAGTCTGAGGGTTTCATGTTCTTCATCTGTGAGCGCGGCTTTAGCATTCGCATCACGGACTTTTGACTGCAGAGCGGCTAGCCGATCCTCGACCTCAGATCCATCGTCGTAAGAGATGTCATTAGTCAGTGCCTCAACGAGCCGGATACGAAGCGAGCCTAGGCAACTGAGTCGGTAAGCGGTCAGGCTTCCCCAACCTATCAGTCTGCTAAACGGCGTCAGTAAGGTGCTTCGGATCTCGCTATTAAGCTCGACTGTGGAGTAGAAACTGTCATATGCGCCGATGCGGTTGAATAACAGCGCCGTTTTCAGGAGCTCAAGTTTCTGGTCCAGGCTCTCAGTGGGCAGGGGATATGTAGCCGCAATCAGTAGTTTCGCTCTTGCGTTCCGAGCCTCCTGCCGACGTTTAACCGCTTTCTCGTCGCGTACACGTTTTTCCTTGGCATGCTCGACATGAGAGTTCACTGATTCAAGGAGCTGCGCGGCCTGTGAGAGCAGTTCACGCTGTTCCACGCTCAAGTGATCACCCAGTCGACTAATCAAGCCGCGGCCCATCTTATGGCCGGAGCTTAAATTGCGGAGCTCACGTGACGTGTTCGTAAGCTTGGTCTGAGCGGCGCGCAGTTGTGATGAGTTGTACTGCTCGTTGAGCTTCTGCATCAACTGAGGAGTAATGCCGGAAGCTTCCGTGAGATTTGTCTTTGCCATCTCATTGACCCCCTTTTACCAGGGCCTCTACGGCGGATTCAGTCATCGCCTCGAAACGGTCGGTCCACTGCGGAAAAAGCTCAACCACAAGCTCTCGAATGACCTGTAGCGCGCTCGGCGCGCGTCGATTTGAAGGTTTTTTGTATTCGAGCCGATGTGCAGACATGCCTGCTGTAGATCCCTCGCGGAAAATTACTGAAGCAGGAACTGTGCTGTTGAGGACATCGACTTCCATGTTGTCCGCGAAGGTCTTTCTGATGGCGTCATGAATCCCGCGAGCGTCAACGGTCTGGTCGAGGCAGTTGACTACAACCTTGATTGGAGGGACGTGCAGTCCAAGCCTCGAGTAAGGACGCAGTCCTTCAAGCATTTGCAACGTCCCACGGTTAAACTCGCGGGCGCTGAGCATGTTCGGTGGCAACGGGGATACAGCAAGATCTGACGCTAAAACCACCATCTCCAACATGACGCTTCGTGCGCCCTGGGTATCAATGAGAATCAGGTCGAATTGACCCTCGAAAGCTTTCAGCAGAGAAGCCAATCGCAGACGACCATCCGCAGCCTGAAGCAGGAGGCTAATCAACTGGTTGTTGGGGTCGTTCGACAAGATCAAGGACAGGTTCGGGATGCTTGTCCTCGATATGATTCGCTCTGGATCAGTCAGGTTATGTGCGATGAGGTCGAATATGCCGCCGCTGACTTCCTGTGCCATTGGGTAATAGGAGGACAGCGAAGGCTGTACAGGGTCCATGTCGAGGAGGAGGACCCTCAAGCCGGCGTCGGCGCAGAAGCCGCCGATGTTGGCAGCCAAAGTGGTTTTACCGACACCACCTTTGGTGGACAAAAGCGAGGTTATGTACATGATTTAAAGCCTCTAATGGGGACATTAGAGACTGCGGATTGGATCCAGAGCCTTCATCAGGAGGTTCTGCCTAAACTGAGGGTGTGAAACCAATTGGCTTTTAACCAATTGGTCGTAGGTTCGAATCCCACACGACCCACCATTTTTGGCCAGTTTGTATCTGGCTGGATCTTAGGGAGTGACGCCACAAGCGTCATCCAAATAAAAAACGCCTCCTCGGAGGTGTTTTTTAGCATCATCGGGGTATAGCGCAGTCCGGTAGCGCGCCTGCTTTGGGAGCAGGATGTCAGGAGTTCGAATCCCCTTACCCCGACCATTTTCACCCGGCTGTATCAGGGTTGAAGATCAGGAATCAAGAACAGTTGTCTTGATTCCAACAAAAAAGGCGTCCTTCGGGACGCCTTTTTTGTTGGGCTGTGTTTATCAGTTGTCCTGACGTGTGGCGCAGTAACCTGGTCAAGTTGGTGCCGGATATATCGTTGACCAAGGCCGCGATGTACTGTCGCTGTGCAACTGTCCGCCTGGCAAAGCTGGCGGACAGATCGCTTCGACACGTATTGCGCTGTTTCAAATCTCGAGGTGGCTCGATGAGCCTGAGCTGAATGCCACTCTCGGCGACGCCGCCAGCAGTGTCATCCAGCCCAAGGCTGCGAGTCCGGTTAGAAGCGGACCGTCACACCCGCATTCACCGAGTGGAAGCGGGTGTCGGAACCGAACTGGCCTTGGTAAGACAGTCCCAGGTCGGTCTGGCTATTCAATCGCAGTTTCGCACCCACTTCCGTCAACGCCGTGTTGCGTGTTTGCGATACCCCTTGCACTTCGAAGTTCGGGCCGCCCGCGAAGGACTGGACGTTGCGCGGATCCAGATCCCCGTAAGCGCGTCGCCATCCCAACGAACCGTAGACTTGAGTATTGAGGTTCGCAATACGTGTATCCGATGAGGCGCGCAGACCCAGCGTCGAGAAGACGGTGTTCTGTTTGTCGCTGGACACGTCCAGAGCGGCCGCACCGCCTTTTTCGCGCATGTCTTTGGCGTCATAGCTGACATACGACAGGCCTGCGAAAGGTTCCAGAGCGACGCGTCCGAGCGGTATGCGATAAGCCGCTTCGCCACTTGCCTGCAGTGATCCGGCGTTGCGTTTGCCGGTCAGGTGATCGCTGAATCCGGCGAACGCCACGTTCCGCTCGCTTTCCAGTCGATGCCAGGTGTAACCGACATCTGCGCTGAGGCGCAGGGCGTCGATCTGGGCGCCGGTATAAAGACCGAGGTGGTAGTTGTCGCTGTGCCCTTTGGCATCGCGATCATCGGCGTCGAACTTGGAGCGGCTGTAGCCGGCGTATACTCCGCCGCGCCAATCCGGCGTAAAGCTGCCGTCCGCCCCGAACAACACACCGCCGGTGCTTTGGTGCAGGCCGCCAGCGCCGTCACGCCCGCCCAACTTCGTCCAGTTGCCGAAGGGTTGCACCCACGCGCCGTTTTCGGCGGGTGGCGTGGTGGGCATCAGATTGAGCGCCATGGCTGGCATACGCACGGTGGTCGGGTCCAGCAGGCCGCGCAGGCGAGTGCCCAATACGCCGGACACCACCTGGCTGTTCGCGATCAGGGCGGTCGAGGTGCTGCTGAGCGAGTCACCGGACAATTGATCGGCCGCATCGCGCGCGCTGTCTGCATCCAGAATCAGCAGGTTGTTGTACAGACGCAGGGACTCGCCGCTCTGCTGCAATGCGCTGAGCGCGCCAGCGGTATTGAACTGATTCGAGGTCACCATGACCGTCTGGAAGATGCCCGGCGCAGGAGCGGGCGTGGGTTCTGGAGTTGGTGTTGGCGTTGGCGTTGGTTCCGGCGTAGGCGTCGGTTCTGGAGTTGGCGTAGGCGTAGGTGTAGGTGTAGGTGTAGGCGTAGGTGTAGGCGTAGGCGTGGGCTCAGGTGTAGGTGTAGGTGTCGGTGTCGGTTCTGGAGTCGGAGTCGGTGTCGGTGTCGGCTCTGGGGTAGGCGTTGGGGTTGGCGTTATGTTTTTCTGCTCGATGGTGAGGTTCAGATCGTTGGCAGTGCGCTGCAATCCGACATTCAGAAACGCCGAATTGGTCGCCGCCTGTGCGTAAGCTGTTCCGGGAGTCGCACCATCGACCAGGCCGCCTTGAGCGGAAAGCAGGGTGTAGGTTCTGCCGCTCTGATAACTCTGCGCCGGGTCCAGCGCGGTCACGTTGACCTGCGTTCCGCGCAGGGTGGCGGTGCCACTCACGTTGATCCGGTCTGCCCTGCCATCGCCTGCGATGTCCGCCGCGTAACGCGAGCCTGCTGCCATATCGAGGTCGCCTTGTATGGCCAGCGCACCGATGGCGTTCTCACCTGGCGACAGGGTGCCGCCTGACGCTACCTGGGTGCTGCCCACTTGACCAACACCGGCCAGAACGCCGCCGTCCAGCACTTGGGCGCTGTTGGTGTAGGTCCCGAATTGACTGCGCCCCACTGTGCCGTTGACCACGAGGGTGCCGTTACCTACGTTCAACCGTGAAAGGCTCTGGGTGGTGGCCGTATTGCCGCGCTGGTTGACCTGGTCTACGTTCCCCGACAGCACGAGACGTCCGCCGCGCACGACGACGCTACCGGCCAGCCCAGAGAGATCACCGCTCAAGGTGGTGTTTCCGTTGAACGCATACACCCGGCCTGTTCCGCTCAAAGTGTTGGCGAACTGGAGGTCGGCGTCCGTATGGTTGAACGCCAGGTATCCGTTACCGGTACCAAAGCGAATGGCGGTTGCCGGATCGATTCGACCCGCGGCCTGTGCCGCTCCAGCCGTCGTGGAATCGACATCGGTACGGTTGGGGTCCACTGTGACCGAACCGCCCACGGCGAGCGTGCCTTCTGTTGGCGTGTTGATATCGCTTATGGTGCTGATAAGGATGCCGTTGGTGGCACTCAGTTCGGCACCGTCGGACAGTGTCAGGTAAGTGCGGGTGTCGCTGCCGAGGGTGAGGTCTTGCGCGGAGAGGCGGGTGCCCTGGCCGGAGATGTTCACTTGATTGCTGATGCTGCTGATGGCAGATCCCAGCGTCATTGAGTTGGTCGCCAGTACTGCACCGTTCTCAAGCGTCAGATCGCCTCTGTTGCGGAAAGCCCCGCTATTGTCCCAGCGCGTGCCTGCGCCAGACAGCCTGACGGTGGATTCGATATTCACGTCCTGGCTGTTGATTTTGCCGCCATCATTGGCCGTAATGCTCGATTTATAGACAAAGACGCCATCGGCCGTGATGTTGGTTGCGTCGACCAAAGAGTTCTGCCCACTCACCAACAGGTCCGCTTGCGAAAATCTGTTGGAATTGGCCCCGAAAACGTCACCCAGATCCAGATCCCTTACCGACACCTGGCCCCCGTTTCGGACGGTCAGATCACCTTGGCCGGCACCACCGATACGGATCGTGTTACCCAGCACGAATGAGGTGCGCGGCACGATCCAGCGCGAACCCGCCCCTTCGACCACAACGCTGGCCTTGGCCATGTTGACGCCGGTGCTGCTGGCCCGACCAATCATCTCGCCGCCTTCACTGGTCACAGTCGCGCCATTGTTGATCGTGAGGCTGGCCGTGTTGCCATCCGTGGACCGGACTCTGATCTCGCCATCGATTGCGCGGTCGCTGCTGAATGTTTCCTGAGCATCGTTAAGAACAAAGTCCGCTGCCTGTGTCTCCGGGAGCAGCGCGAGGGTAATCGCGAAAGCAAGAGGGGATATTCTGAATAAGGGGTTCATAGCGACTCCAGATACTCCATAAAAGCCACGACAGTGGCTGCCGGCTTCGAAGGCTTCGGCGTTTCCGTTAGGCGGGGTGCCAACGACGGGAGTATCGAGAGATGAACTTGGGATGGGAATAGCACGTGTGTACTAGTGGCCAGCGGCTAAAGCCAGTGCGATTGATGCATTTGCAATTTTGTATGATCCATTAGCTCATCTGTACTATAGCGGTATGCATCCGGAGGCTATAAAGTAGAGCGGTTACGCGTATTTGGCTGGGCTGAAAGCAGTTATTGCATGCTTTGCTTATGCGAGTAGCCAGGCCGGAAATGAATGGCGATTGTGGCGTTGATCAGTTAATCGTAACGTGGCGCGATCCTGAATTAATATGGAGCGGGTGTCGGGTTTTTAGTTATGTTTTCAGATAGTTGTTAGAAGATAGTTAATTAATTAATCATTCAGTGATAACGACTGCACTTATCAAGTGTTCACACGTCAGAGGCCATGAGCAGTCCGTCAGGTAATAGCCGCGTCGCACCCACGAAAACCTTCTCAAGCACCTGTTCTGCGCGTCATCTCATTGGATCCATTCTCGCATTACTTCTGGCAATTCACCTGACCGGGTAAAGCTTGGCGGTGGGCGGCCGAAACAGTTCAAACGGAGAAAGGACTGGCTACGGCAGGCTACTAATGAATCGTCTTTGGCCTTATCAAAACGTCACTTACAGAACGTTCGCCGGAGGTAGCTTTAATCAAAAAGTCTGCAAGTCATGAGGTGTGCAATGCTTAGAAATGCTCCTTTGAGTACAAAATTACTGCTGATTTTGATGTTTCCCCTGCTGGGCTTTCTGGCCTTCGCGGGGATTTTTGTGGCTGACAAAAGCGAAACGCTTGGCGCGATGAACCGCGCCGTCACTGCCACCAATGCTGCACAGAAACTGAGTGACGTGGTAACCACCATCCAGCGTGAGCGCGGCGCCAGCGGCGTTTTTCTGGGCAGTGGCGGCAAGTCCATGCAGGACAAGCTTAAAAGTCTGCGTCAGGAGACTGACAAGGCGGTCGGCGAGATGCGTGCGCAATCGACTGAAGATATTCCCGCACCGGACAAAATGCTGCGCGCGCTGGATGATCTGACCGCACTGCGTCTGAAAGTGGACACGCTGGCAATCAACAACACCGAATCCGGTGCCCGTTTTACCGATCTCATCAAGACGCTGGTCGGCTTCAACTATTCTCTCGAAACCAGCATTGACGATCCGGAAATCCTGCGCGCCTTGAGTTCGCTCAATCAGTTCGTGGACATGAAGGAGCGCGCAGGCCGCGAGCGAGTATTGTTGGGCCTGGCGTTCAACCAGAACCGATTCGATGCTCCGCTGTTGTCGCGTTTCAGCCGCAACATGGGCGAATTCTCCGGTTACTTCGAAGCCTTTCAACGTTGGGCGCCTGTTGCGTTCAAGAACAAGCTGGATGCGGTTCTGCAACAACCTGCATCCGTAGAAGTGGCTCGTCTGCAAAAACTGGGTTTCGATACGCCACTGGGCGACCCGCTCAATATCAAGCCCGAAGACTGGTTCAACCTGTCCACCAGCCGGATCGACCAGATGGCTCAGGTTGAGGGCGAGCTGGGTCAGACCGTAGTGGGCCTGGCCAACGATGAGCGCGAGGATGCTCAGCGCAGCCTGTATGTGGCCATCGCCACCGTCGTTCTGATGCTGATTGCCGTGCTGTGGCTGGCTTCGGTGATCATTCGTAATATCAAGATCGCGGTGATCGATGTGAACCGCACCCTGATCTCGCTTTCCACGCGTGACCTCACGGCCAGAACCCGTTACACGGGCAAAGACGAATTTGGCGAGATTTCACGCAACCTGGACAACATGGCCGTGCAGATCAGTGAAGTGATCCGCGAGATTGGCAGTGCCACCGCGCAGGTTGCGACCGCCGCCGAGCAGTCTTCGGCTGTGGCGCTGCAGACCAGCAACAACGTGGCGCAGCAACGTCAGGGCACAGATCTGGTTGTTACCGCCATCAGCGAGATGAGTGCAACGGTCAAAGACGTGGCGCGCAGCACCACCGACGCCGCCGAAATGTCGCAACGGGTCAATGCCAGCACGATGCAGGGCAAGACCGAAATCAACAACACCATCAGCCTGATTAAGGGGCTTGAGGTGCAGGCTGAAGAAACATCCCGAATCATCGACGCGCTCAAAGGTGAAAGCGATTCCATTTCCTCGGTGCTGGATGTGATTCGCGGCGTTGCCGAGCAAACCAACCTGCTGGCGCTGAACGCCGCCATCGAAGCGGCCCGTGCGGGTGAGCAGGGCCGTGGTTTTGCGGTGGTCGCCGACGAGGTACGCAATCTGGCGAAAAAGACTCAGGATTCCACCGTCAGCATTCAGAAGATGATCGCCAATCTGCAATCCGGCTCCGACCGCGCCGCCACTTCCATGCAGGAAACCCTCGGCAAGGCTCAGGAAGGCGCGAGCAATGTCGTGCGTGCGGGTGAGTTGCTGGAAGAAATCGCCGAAGGCATCGCTACCATCAGTGACAGCAACATCCAGGTCGCCTCGGCCGCCGAGCAACAGAGTCAGGTTGCCGAGGAGATCCACCGCAACGTCAACGACATCAATACGCTGGTCATCCAGGTCAGCGCCGGTGCCGAGCAGACAGCCGTCACCAGCCGCGAACTGGCCCGGCTGGCCGAGCAGCAACAAGGACTGGTGGGGCGGTTCAGGGTGAGCTGACGGCAGGGATGCTGTTTGATGTTAGCAGGCCTGAAAGTGTGAGCTTTCAGGCCTTTTTTATCAGGATGGGGTGTGCGCCGAGAAGCGACTGGCGTCCGTTTTCTCTCAGTGCAGCTTCATTCGCGGTTCGGTGCCTTTGCCGATCCGGCTGCCGAGCATCAGCATCAGGGTGCGGAACGTGCCGTAAAGCGCCATCTGGTGCATGCGATACAACGACACGTAAAACATACGCGCCAGCCAGCCTTCGAGCATGACGCTGCCCATCAGGTTACCCATCAGATTGCCGACCGCCGAGAAGCTTGAGAGCGAGATCAGCGAGCCGTAATCCTTGTATTTATACTCCGGCAGCGCTTTGCCTTCGATCCGCAGGCGCAACGACTTGACCAGCAGCGACGCCTGCTGATGCGCAGCCTGGGCGCGGGGCGGCACGTTGCGGTCGGTGCCCTTTTGCGGGCAGGCGGCGCAGTCACCGAAAGCGAAGATGTTCTCGTCGCGCGTGGTTTGCAGGGTCGGCAACACCTGCAGTTGATTGATCCGGTTACTTTCCAGCCCGTCCAGCTCATGCAGAAACGCAGGAGCACGAATCCCTGCCGCCCATACTTTCAGCGTGGCAGGGATAACGTCGCCGCCGGCGGTGATCAGGCTGTCGGCGGTTACTTCGCTGACCGCTGCATTGGTCAGGACTGTCACGCCGAGTTTGTTCAGGGTTTTGTGAACCGGTCCGCCGATGCGCTCAGGCAATGCCGGAAGAACCCGCGGACCGGCTTCGATCACGGTGATGCGCAGGTTTTCCGGTTTGATCTGGCCCAGCCCGTAAGCCGCCAGTTCGTGAGCCGCATTGTGAAGTTCGGCCGCCAGCTCGACGCCAGTGGCTCCGGCGCCGACGATGGCCACTGTGATTTCCTGAGCGGAATCGGCTTGCCCGGCGTGCGCGCGCAGGTAGTGATTGAGCAGTTGCTGGTGAAAACGCTCGGCCTGTTTGCGCGTATCGAGGAACAGGCAGTGCTCGGCCGCACCCTTGGTGCCGAAGTCGTTGGTGGTACTGCCGACCGCCAGCACCAGCGAGTCATAACCCAGGCTGCGTGCCGGAACCAGCTCCGCGCCGTTTTCGTCCAGCGTGGCGGCCAGATGCACTTGGCGAGTCGCACGATCGAGCCCGGTCATGCGCCCGAGCTGAAACTGAAAGTTGTTCCACTTGGCCTGCGCGACGTAGTTGAGCTCGTCTTCGTACGAGTTCAGCGACCCGGCGGCTACCTCGTGCAGCAGCGGTTTCCAGATGTGCGTGAGGTTGGCGTCCACCAGCGTGACGCTGGCGGTGCCTTTCTTGCCCAGGGTCTTACCCAGACGGGTGGCCAGCTCCAGACCGCCAGCGCCTCCGCCAACGATGACAATACGATGCGTCATAAGGATTACTCAGAAGGTTTAAGGAATTCGGGGGGAGCTCGATCTTCGCGAGCGCAAGGCAGCTCATAGCGTCAGATGGCTCAAAAAACGGCTCAGCAGCCCCAGTCCGATGACCACGGCAACCACCATTATCAGGAGCAGCCACGGCCGGAATGGCCTGCGCTCGACTTGATGCTGGGGTGTCTGAAGGTACTCTTCGACACGCCTTTGGTCGTCCGGGTTCAGACGGCTGCTCATTTTATGTCTCGTCTTATGTTTCGTTTCTAGCGTGCTGCCTGGCAGGGGGCCAGAGATTGTTGCTGTCCAGCGGTTCGACCTGAAGCGTGTCGTCCAGCCGGATGATTCCGCTTTGTATCACTCGGGCCGTAATTCCGCCATGCCCGCGCACCGCCTGAAAAGTCCCGTGGCCCAGACGTTGCTCGAGACGCGCGCAAGGCTGGCACCAGCCGGTGGTTTCGAAAATGGCCTGGCCGATCCTGAAACGCCGACCCTTGAGGCTGAACAGGTTGATGCCGCTGATCGCCAGGTTGCGGCGCAGATCCTGCGGCACGATGGGATTTTCGGCAGGGCGGTTCAAGAGCGAACTGACCACCGACAGATGTTCCCACTGGATCAGCGTGACCTGACGGGCGTTGCGCGGCCCTGGGCGAGAGTGGTCACCGGTCAGCCCGGCCTCGCGACGCGCTTCCACGGCGTCCAGCTCGATCATGTCGACGCGGGATTCGGGTCGTACGCCGATCCAGCGTACCCGACCTTGTTGCGGAACATCCGCCAGCAGTTCCTGCAACGGGCTCATAAGCTGATTCCTACATCGAACACGACACTGCGACCCAGATTGGTCCGCAGAAAATCCGGAGCATCCGGGTGGGCGAACAATACCCGAGCGAAGGTCGGGCCTACCAGTGACAGTGAGCGCCAGCCCTGTCGCAGGTACTCGGTGGGCGGCGGGAAATGGCTGTTGAGGTCCAGCACTTCGCGCTTGAGGCTGGCGAAGGCAATGATGTCCAGCTCGCCGAGGTCCAGGCCCCGTTCGCGATAGTTGTGGGATTTCTTGCGCAGGGTGGGGGCGAGGCGTCGTAGCAGTTCGGCAGCCGGTATGCGCTTGGGTTTGGCTTCGCGACGCACCAGTTGGCTCAGGGAAAAGGCACTGCGTCGTCGCTCCAGTTCCTCGCGCCATTCGTCATTGAGACGACGGCCTTCATCCAGCACGAAAAACACCTCGAAGCAGGCGTCGCGAAACAGCACGTCCGGCGGCTCCTGGCCTGCGGGCGTGAAGTCTTCGTTACGGTGCGGGATATTCAGACCCTGCAACAGGCGCTGACAAACCCATCGCTCACGCTCCCACTTTCGCGCATTGGAAAGAAAGGCGTTGGCTTGTTCGGCCTGGATCGTCAACAGGCGTAAGTAGTCTGAGTCATCCATAGGCCCAAGCTTAGCGTTCTAATCGCTGTAACTGGAAGAGTGAATGTGTGGGTGTAGACTGGCGTTCGTCATCATCGGCCGCAACGGCCTTCTGGCAAACAGTACCTTTTCGAGGAGTGCCCCGTTGAAATTTTTGCCCATACTGCTTCTGGTCCTGTTGCCGCTGACGGCCAATGCCCTGCAAACCGGTGAGCGCCTGGCACCCTGGACGTTGCTCGACCAATATGATCAGCCTTACACCCTGAACGATCAGACCCAGACCCTGCTGGTTGCCAGAAGCATGGACGCCGCCAAACTGGTCAATGCCGCGCTCGCGGATAAACCCAAAGGCTTTCTCGAAGCGCGCCATACTGTCTTCGTCGCCGACATTCAGAAGATGCCGACTATCATCGCCAGGATGTTCGCCATCCCCAAGATGCGCGACTACACCTACCGCGTCATGCTCGACCGCGAAGCCCGCATCGTGCCGCAATACGCGGGTGACGAGGGTAAGGTTCTATGGTTGCAATTGCGCGATAGGCAGTTGGTGAGTCAACAGCAGTTTGGCAGTGCCGAGGCGTTGCGTGCGGCACTGGAAAAGCTGTAACGGGGGCATACATAGGCCGTGGGAGGCGGCTTGCGGCGATGCGTTTTTCAGTCAGTTCTTCAGCGACTGGCCTGACGCTATCGCCGACAAGTCGCCTCCCACGGGGTTTTGTATTTATCCAGAGAGTATTCAGGCAGGCCTGAGGGCAGTGATGATTCGGCGGGTCAGAGGGCTGCTTTGCAGCCCATCGCTGCCGTCGTAACCTCCGGGAACATCTGCAAAAAGAGGTCCGGGCTTCAGTGGCCTCTGTGCGGCGCTTCCAGATCACCTGAAAACAGATCGTCCTCGGCATCCGGACTCACCGGAATGGCGTGTTCTTCGGATGCCCAGGCACCCAGATCGATCAGTTTGCAGCGGTCCGAGCAGAACGGACGATTGGGGCTGGCCGCGCTCCATTCCACGGGCGCGCCGCAGGTCGGGCATTGGACGGTCATTGGTTGGCTCATGATTGGCCTCCACGCAAAGTAAGGTAAAAGTGGTGCAGCCGTTCGACTTCGCTCTTCAGCCAGGCCGGGTCGCGGTCGTTGATCAGCACGTCGTCGGCGTGACGCACGCGTTCTTCGCGCTGTGCCTGCACCTTGAGGATGGCCTGGACCTGTTCCTGGCTTGAGCGGTCGCGCAGCATGGTGCGCTCTATCTGCAATTGCTGAGGCGCGTCGATCACCAGCACCCGCTGGACCATTCGGTACTGACCGGACTCGATCAGCAATGGCGATACCAGAATCGCATAGGGCGATGTGGCTCGGGCGAGGTAGCGGGTGATTTCCTGATTGATCAGCGGATGCAGCAGTGATTCCAGCCAGCGTCGTTCCTCCGGCTGTTCGAAGATCAGCTTGCGCAGTGCGCCGCGATCCAGTTCACCGCTGGCCTGCAGAACGCCCGGACCGAAATGCTGGACGATCTGCTCCAGTGCCGGACGCCCGGGTTCGACCACCCAGCGTGCAGCGTGGTCGGCGTCCACGGTATGGATACCCAGGTCAATGAAACCCTGCGCTGCCGCACTTTTACCACTACCGATGCCGCCAGTCAGGCCGAGAGTCCAGGGTTTTTGATCAGGGTGGGTCATTTGAAACCGGCAAACTGCAAATAGGAGTCGGTTATTTGACCACCCCAGAGCAAAGCGATCCACCCCGCGATGGCCAGATAAGGACCGAAGGGGATCGGTGTGCCGGATTCGACGTTGCGCAATCGCATCATGATCACGCCAAGAATGGCACCCACCAGTGACGAGAGCAGAATCGTCAACGGCAGGATCTGCCAGCCGCCCCAGGCGCCGAGCATGGCCAGCAGCTTGAAGTCGCCGTAGCCCATGCCTTCCTTGCCGGTGATCAGCTTGAACAGCCAGTACACCGACCACAGCGCGAGATAACCGGCCACGGCACCCCACAGTGCGTCACTTAACGAGGTAAACAGGCCAAATGCGTTGACGATCAGGCCCAACCACATCAGCGGCAGCACCAATGAGTCGGGCAGCAACTGCGTGTCGGCATCGATCAGGCTCATCGCCAGCAAGCCCCAGCTCAGTACCAGCATTGCCGCCGCCTGCCAGCCAAAGCCGAAATGCCAGGCCACATAGGCCGATAACAACGCACAGACCAACTCAACCAGCGGGTAGCGCTTGCTGATCGGAGCCTTGCATTGCGAACACTTGCCGCCAAGCATCAGGTAGCTGACCACCGGAAGATTTTCCCAAGGACGGATCTGGTGCGCGCAGTGCGGGCAGCGGGAGTGTGGGAGGATCAGGTTGAAGGTGGGCTGTTCAGGCTCGGCAGGCAAGCCAAGTATTTCTCGCGACTGGGCTTTCCAGTCGTGCTCCATCATCTTTGGCAGACGATAAACCACGACGTTGAGGAAGCTGCCGACCAGCAGGCCGAGTATGGCGCTGAAAATAACGAAGGCCAGCATCGAGCTGGCCAGAAAGTCGAGGAGGGGCATGTCAGACAACGCTTCCAAGTTTGAATATCGGCAGGTACATGGCTATGACCAAGCCGCCGACAATGACACCCAGCACTGCCATGATCATCGGCTCCATGAGGCTTGTAAGGCTGTCGACCATGTTATCGACCTCATCTTCATAATAGGTGGCGACTTTTTCGAGCATGCTGTCCAGCGCACCCGATTCTTCGCCAATGGCCGTCATCTGGATAGCCAGGCTAGGAAAGACACCTGTAGAGCGCATCGAAAAATTGAGTTGCATCCCTGTAGATACGTCTTGTTTGATCTTTTGAACGGCATTGCGGAACACCACATTGCCAGTAGCGCCTGCGACCGAGTCAAGGGCTTCGACTAACGGGACACCGGCAGCAAAGGTCGTCGCTAAGGTTCGTGCATAGCGAGCTACTGAGGATTTGAAAATCAGCGGGCCTATGACGGGAATTTTTAGAAGAAACCTGTCCACGCCATCGCGAAACTTCTGCGATTTCTTATAAGTTTTTTTGAACATGAAACCGGAGCCGATCAGCAGTCCTAGAACCGCTAGCCACCAACGTTGCATGACTTCCGAGAGCCAGATGACCATCAACGTGAAAGCCGGCAATTCAGCGCCAAAACCAGCGAATACGGACTGAAACTGCGGTACTACTTTGATGAGCAATATACCTGAAACAATCATTGCGACGACCACGACTGCGGCAGGATAGGTCATGGCTTTCTTGATCTTGGCTTTGAGCTTTTCGGTTTTCTCTTTATAGGTTGCTACGCGATCCAGCAGGCTCTCCAAAGCACCCGCTTGTTCACCGGCGTCGACGAGATTACAAAATAGATCGTCGAAATATTCAGGCTTTTGCCTCAAGGCTATCGCAAAGCTGTTGCCGGCCGACACTTCCTGCTTGAGAGAGTCTACCAGCGAGCGCATGTTCGGATTTTCCGCGCCCTCGCTGATGATGTCGAAAGACTGCAATAGCGGGACGCCTGCCTTCATCATCGTCGCCATTTGCCGAGAAAAAAAAGCGATATCCAGCGGCTTGATCTTCTTGCCCTTGCCAAAGATGGACACGGACTTCTTACGGACTTTGGTCGGGTTGATGCCCTGCTTGCGAAGTTGAGCCTTGATCAGCGCCGGATTGTGGCCACTCAATTCACCGCTGATCTTGCTGCCTTTCTTGTCTACGCCTTCCCAGGTGAAGATGCTGACTTTGACTGCTTTACTGGCCATGCTTAATCCTTGGTCACGCGATTGACTTCTTCCAGGCTGGTAATGCCCTGCATGGCTTTCGACAAGCCGGATGTTCGCAGGTCATTGAAGCCGTCCTTGCGCATCTGCCTGGAAATCTCCAGCGAATTTCCCTCTTCCATGATGATCCGTTCCAGCTCAGGTGTTTTCTTCACGACCTCGTAAATACCCACGCGTCCACGATAGCCGCCGTTACAGTGCTCGCACCCGACCGGGCCATACAATTTAAAGGTACCGACCGCTGACGCAGGAAAGCCTTCCTTGATCAGCGTCTCGTGAGGCACATCCACCTCTTTCTTGCAATGACTGCACAACTTGCGCGCCAGTCGCTGGGCAATGATGAGATTGATTGCCGTAGCGATATTGAATGCCGCGACACCCATATGATGCAAACGAGTCAAGGTTTCTGCCGCGCTGTTGGTGTGAAGTGTGGACAGCACCATGTGGCCGGTCTGTGATGCCTTGATCGCAATCTCGGCGGTTTCAAGGTCGCGAATCTCACCCACCATGATCACGTCCGGGTCCTGACGCAAAAACGCACGCAGCGCTTGAGAAAAGTCCATGCCTTGACGCGGGTTTACGTTGACCTGGTTGACGCCTTCCAGGTTGATTTCTACCGGATCTTCCGCTGTAGAAATATTGATATTCACGGTATTAAGTATATTCAAGCCGGTGTACAACGAAACCGTCTTGCCCGAGCCGGTCGGGCCTGTAACCAGAATCATGCCTTGCGGTTGTTTAAGCGCCTCCAGATACAGCTCTTTCTGGTCCGGCTCGTAGCCGAGCGCGTCAATGCCCATCTGAGCACTGGTGGGGTCGAGGATACGCATTACGATCTTTTCACCCCACAACGTCGGCAGGGTGTTCATCCGGAAATCAATGGACTTGGTTTTGGAGACGCGAAGCTTGACTCGCCCGTCCTGAGGCTTGCGCCGTTCCGAAATATCCAGACTGGCCATGACTTTCAGACGTGCAGCGATGCGGTTGGCCAGATTGATCGGCGGTCTGGCCGCTTCATGCAGTATCCCGTCGGTGCGAAAGCGCACACGAAACACTTTTTCATAAGGTTCGAAGTGCAAGTCGGACGAGCCAAGGCGAATGGCATCCAGCAGCATTTTATTGACGAAGCGCACGACCGGAGCATCATCAGCGTCGTCTCGGCTGGTAATAGATGTTTCTTTGACGCCTTCGCCCGGCTCTATATCGAGTTCCAGGTCGATATCAGCCATCGACCCTAAGCCGCTGTCGCTGTCGAAGAACTTGTCGATGGCAACACTGAGCTTGTCGTCTTCTACAAGAATCGCTTCGGTGTTCAGACCAGTGCTGAACTGAATGTCAGTCACAGCCTGATGATTAGTGGGGTCCGAGATGCCAATAAAAAGTCGATTGCCACGGCGCCAGAGCGGCAATGCGTGGTGTTGACGTGCGAGCTTTTCGCTTACTAGCCCCTTGGGCTGGCTTTCCTTGTCAAGGCTGGAGAGGTCCATGAATGGAACGCCGAACTGCTCCGACGCCATTTCCGCCAAAATAAGACTTTTGACCAGCTTGTTCTGGACTAGATAGCTGACCAGCGAAATTTTGTCGCGTCGCGCCTGTTGGTAAGCCTGTTGGGCGGCTTTTTCGGAAAGAAGCTCAGCAACGACCAGTTGCTTGGCCAAGCCGGTAAGGACAACAACATCACTCATAAAACCACCAGATGCAGACAGTGTGAGGTTTATAGCGCAGTCGGACGGTGCTGCCAAATGGCATGGAGGGATGTGACGAAAATTGTCAGTTTCTGATGATTTCTGGAGCTGATTGGCAACCCCTGAAAGGTTTGTCGATATAAATTGCTAAGCTCCTCCAGTTGGCATGACGTGTGCTTCGTTTCGCTCAAGGCACTTAAAATTGACGCCTCGGAGAAGTAAGCGATGAAAGCACAAAAAGCACTACAGAAAGGTTTCAACTTGATCGAGCTGATGATCGTTGTGGCGATCGTGGGCATCCTTGCAGCGGTGGCCATCCCTGCATATCAGGATTACACAATCCGTGCTCAAGTAGCAGAGCTGGCAACGCTCACGGATGGTGCCAAGGTCGCGGTTGCCGAGTCCTTCCAGACTACTGGCGCTCTCCCTGCCAACCCCGCCGCTGCAAACTATGGCGGTGCTTCGGGTACCTATACTGCGTCCGTTACAATTGCCAACGGAGTGATCACCGCAACTGCGCTTAACGCAGCCCCTGTGAACACAGCAATTCGTGGTCAGACGTTCGTACTGACCCCTGTTCTTGGTACAAACAACTCTATTACCTGGACGTGCACTGCTGGTTCGATTATTCCTCAGTATCGTCCAGCCAACTGCCGTTAAGTAGAAAACATATGCTCAACGTTGATCCTTTGTGAGTTGAGTTGGCTATTAGCCAAAACGGCTCGGTCCAGCGGTAGAGCGGCGTATTTATAACGCGATTTCTCCAAGCTATATTCCGTTTTGATGCGCCATAGATAAGAAATCCCGATCAGCAATGATCGGGATTTTTTTTGTCAAGTTTTTTGCAACCAGTCACAGTTGTGATGGACTTCATCAATAGTATGCGATCCATAAACCC
>NZ_MUIO01000280.1 GCF_002087235.1 Pseudomonas floridensis
GAAAAGTGGCTGCGCTCGGCGACTTTTCGTACTAAACCTGATAAGCCGGTACAGTTGCTGAACGCCTACCGGATCATGCCCATCGCCCGGTGTGGGCATGCCGCCCACGTCGGGCCCGGCCCTGTAGCTGGTCAGCCCGTGGGTGGAGTCCGGGCAGCAGGCACCGCCCCCGATTTCCCTCCAGCTCCCCTCGCCGTTATCATCCCCGCTTCTTGTGGGGGACATATACGATGCTCAATGGCCTGTGGCTTGGTTTTTTTGTCGTGGCGGCGATTTCCGCGATGGCGCAGTGGCTGGTTGGGGGCAACGCCGGCATTTTTGCTGCCATGGTCGAAAGTATCTTTGCCATGGCCAAGCTGTCGGTCGAAGTCATGGTGCTGCTGTTCGGCACACTGACCTTGTGGCTCGGCTTTCTGCGCATCGCCGAGAAAGCCGGAATCGTGGACTGGCTGGCCAAGGTCCTCGGGCCCCTGTTTCTGCGCCTGATGCCGGAAGTCCCGCCGGGCCACCCCGCACTCGGCCTGATCACCCTCAATTTCGCTGCCAACGCGCTGGGCCTGGATAACGCCGCGACACCTATCGGCCTCAAGGCCATGCGCTCGTTGCAGGAGCTCAACCCCAGCAAGGACGCCGCCAGCAACGCGCAGATTCTGTTTCTGGTGCTCAACGCGTCTTCCCTGACGCTGCTGCCGGTGACGATCTTCATGTACCGCGCCCAACAAGGTGCGGCCGATCCGACGCTGGTGTTCCTGCCGATTCTGCTGGCCACCAGCGCTTCGACCATCGTCGGCCTGCTGTCCGTCGCGTTCATGCAGCGCCTGCGTCTGTGGGACCCCGTCGTGCTGGCCTATCTGATTCCGGGTGCGCTGCTGCTGGGCGGCTTCATGGCGTTTCTGGCCACGCTG
>NZ_MUIO01000281.1 GCF_002087235.1 Pseudomonas floridensis
CTGGACATACCAGTTCCGTGTTTTCCGCGTTTTTTCAAGCTTTTTACCGGTCACGTTTTCATCATTCTAATCCACAAACTGGGGATTCAGCGCCCCTGCCGACTGCTGTTGCAGCCCGACATGTCGGTGTCGGACATCTGTTTCGAGGTCGGTTACCCCAATCTACCCATTTCCACCCGACACTTTCGTGTTAAAACGGCCCAGACCCCCAGCGATTACCGCCGCGTGACCGCCGTGACACTGTTCAAAACAGCACGGGGCGCCTGACGCCCCGCGCCGTGCCGATCAATGCCCGGCGTCTTTGACCTGTGGCTCCCGCGTGACCGCACGCACCAGCTTGCCGATGGTCAGACCCTGCAGCAGGATCGACAGCAGCACCACGATGTAAGTGATGCTCAGCAGCAGGTCGCGCTCCGGGCCGGTTGGCAAGGCCAGCGCCAACGCCACCGAGACACCGCCCCGCAAACCACCCCAGGTCAGAATGCGTACCGTGCCCTGCGGCACGTTTCGCCAGCGACGCAGCAGCAGGATGGCTGGCGCGACGGTGACGAAGCGCGACAGCAGGATCGCCACGGCCAGCAGGCTGGCGGCGATCAGGTGCTGCCACGAGAACGGCAGCAGCAACAGTTCCATGCCGATCAGCGCGAACAGCAGCGCGTTGAGCATGTCATCTAGCAACTCCCAGAAACCGTCCATGTAACGACGGGTCATGTCGTTCATCGCCAGGTTGCGTCCCAGGTTACCGATGATCAGCCCGGCCACAACCATGGCAATCGGGCCGGAGACGTGCAGTTCCGAGGCCATTGCCGAACCGCCAATGACCAGCGCGAGGGTCAGCATGACTTCGATCTGGTACTGCTCGATGCTCTTGATCATCAGGTACACGGCATAGCCGATCAGGCCGCCGAACAGCACGCCGCCGACTGCCTCGTGCACGAACAGCATGGCGGTCTCGCCAACGGTCGGCGTTTCGCCCAGTTGTGCGATACCCAGCAACACGGTGAACACCACCACCGCGGTGCCGTCATTGAACAGCGACTCGCCGACGATGGTGGTCTTGAGCGGCTTCGAGGCGTTGGCGGTCCGCAGCACGCCCAGCACCGCAATGGGGTCGGTCGGCGAAATCAGCGCGC
>NZ_MUIO01000282.1 GCF_002087235.1 Pseudomonas floridensis
TCATTTTCCGCTTTGCCGACGAGCAGACCATGCACGCCTGGGAGCATTCCGCGTCCCGACGCTCCTGGCTGGTGCGTGGCAGCGGTCTGTTTGCGCAACCTTCCGAGCATCGTGTGAGCGGCATCGACGGCTGGTTCGGCGCTGTCGATCAACGCCCGCCACGCTGGAAACAGGCTGTCGCCATCTGGCTGGCATTCTTTCCGGTTTCGCTGATCTTCAATTTCCTGCTCGGCCCCCTGCTCAATCATCTGGACCTGCTGCCGCGCATCATGATCAGCACAGCGGTGCTGACCCCCCTGATGGTCTATCTGTTCATCCCGCTGTCCACCCGGCTGCTGGCGCCCTGGCTACAAAGCTCGCCTGTCTCGACAACGCGCCGGACGCAGTCCGCATCGTCGCGCTGACTGTGTGACAAGACCTGTACAAAACAGCTCAAGCGGTACAGGTCTTGCTCACGCACAACAATCGGTTGAGCTCAGGCCTTGTCTGACTCCGGGAGAATTTCTGGCTCGTCCAAAGTGAGTTTCATGGTGATCAGGGTTGTACAAAAAAAATCTCTGGTATAAGTTTGCTGTCAGCCTGTCCAACAATTTGAAGCGAATTCATTTCCGGACTGAATTGCCGACAGCCCTCTTACCGACCCGATGCGTGAACTGCCGATGGACTTTTCTTCTGCACCGATCCTGATCACCGGCGCCAGCCAGCGTGTGGGTCTGCATTGCGCACAGCGTCTGCTGGCGCAAGGGCAGCCTGTCATCGTCAGCTATCGCAGCGAGCGGCCCGCCGTGGAGGATCTGCGTCGTGCCGGTGCGCTCGCGCTTCAGGGCGACTTCTCCAGCGAAGCGGGCATCATGGCGTTCATCGCTGAACTGAAAAACCATACGCACGGCCTGCGCGCCATCGTGCACAACGCCTCCGAATGGCTGGCAGAAACGCCGGGCGAGGAAGCGGATCAGTTCACCCGGATGTTCAGCGTTCACATGCTTGCGCCCTACCTGATCAACCTGCACTGCGCACCACTGCTGCACGCCAGCGAGGTGGCCGACATCGTTCATATCAGCGATGACGTCACGCGCAAAGGCAGCAGCAAGCACATCGCGTATTGCGCCAGCA
>NZ_MUIO01000283.1 GCF_002087235.1 Pseudomonas floridensis
ATGGAGGGTCCACGTACTCAAGCCCCTCCGGGGTCATATGATTTCTTATATAGCTCTTTATCTGCCTCTTGAGGAAAAAGGCATTCAACATATTACGCTCAGCGATATAATCCTTTACAATCGCATCCAGCCCCAGGGGTCTGAACTCCAGCTTTTCCTCATCATGTAAAAATTCGCCAACGCCGTTACCAACATCGAATAGAAAATCCAGCATTAATCCGTAGGTCATTCTCGCCACCTTACCTTAAATTGACGGAAAAGCACTCACTATAAAATAAGGCATATGATTATACTCAGCAAACTTTATAATGATTGTCACCTTCACCATATCAATAGGCTTATCAGGATTAGCCCTTGTTATACCCCACCCCACCGGCCGTTCTAAAACCGTAGAAAACTCATATCGTTTATCCTTAAGCAGAAGTCTAGCCTTTGATTGCAGTAAAATCTTAAGACGATTTTTCCTAAGCGCTTGACTCACTGCCCACTCGGCCATTTCAAGATCGTAAAACGTAGACGAAACATTGACTTTCTTTGAGGCGAATCGTGATATTAGATACTCAATAGTTTTACCCACATGTTTAAAAATTGTATGTCCGCCACCTAATTTATTGGGCGCATTCAGCGGCTTCTCACTCGTCACCACCGTCATTCGACCTGCAAGCACCGAAGACACTCTAAACGCGTTATACATCGAAGCCGTCGACAGCGGCACCGCAAACTCGGTCGCCAGACCAATGACCTGACCGGTTGCGTGTGACGCGCCAAGCGACTGCGCAACCGATGCGCCAGCCTTGAACGAAAACGAATCCGTTTCCTTGCCGGTCACCAGTTGGGTCATGCCTGCCGAGAGCTGATCCGACGCATGCACGCCCATGGCCACGCAACCAAGCTTGCTGATCATGGTGGGTTCGGGAATGGCGCACAGCACGCCAGAACCT
>NZ_MUIO01000284.1 GCF_002087235.1 Pseudomonas floridensis
CCGCCAATGGCAAGGTCGACCGCGAGGCGCTGGCGGCCCTCGCCGATCAAGACCTGGCGGCGCGCCAGGTCAACCTCGGCAGCCCGCGTGACCATATCGAACTGGCGCTTTACCAGATCTGGAAAAGTCTGCTGCTGGCACCGCAGATTGGCATTCGCGACAACTTCTTCAACGTTGGCGGCACGTCGATCGCAGCCATCAAGATGGCGTCCCAGATCGGCCAAGCGTTTTCGATCGAAGTGCCGGTGCGGGTGATCATGGCCCACCCGACCATCGAAGCCCTCGGTGGCTGGCTGCGCAGTGGCGCCAGCCTCACTGCCGCACAAGGCAACCTGATCGAGTTCCGTCGTGGCGATGGACAGCGCAATGTGGTGTGCATTCACCCGGCCGGTGGCACCGCGTTCTGTTACCTGTCGCTGGCTAAAGTCCTGCCGGAGCAGGTCGGTGTCTACGGCGTGCAGTCGCCCGGGCTGAATCCCGGAGAGAGCACCGAACCGACGGTCGAGGCGATGGCCGAGGCCTACCTGCGCTTGATCGAACCGCTGACTTCGCAGCCCCTGATCCTCACCGGCCTGTCGTTCGGCGGGCTGGTCGCCTATGAAATGGCCCGGCGGCTGACGGCGGCGGGGCATCGGCGGGTGACGTTGGTGCTGCTCGACACCCAGGGCT
>NZ_MUIO01000285.1 GCF_002087235.1 Pseudomonas floridensis
GGACTTGTCCGCGAAGGGGCGACGTTTTAGCCCTTGCGCTTGAGCGGCTCGGCTTCAAACTTCACGCCTGCCAGGCCGTGAGCGATCAGTGCGCGGATGTTGCCGTGGTCGCTGCCATCGGGTGTGGCCTGGACAGAGCGGTAATGCTCGCCGAACGCCAGCAGCGCCTCTTCATCGCTCAAGCCTTCCAGCAGCGCCATGCCCAGTGTCTTGCACGAGCCTTCGTTCTGACCCGCAGCGTTTTCCACGCCACCGTTCTTGAAGGCCTGGGGCTGATAGTCGTAAGTGTCGGCAATGTAGGTCAGAGTGTCGGCAAATACATGCTCGCCGCTGCGCACACTTGCGCGCAGGGAGTTCAGGTCAGTCATGCTTGGGTTCCTTGGCGAACGCCGCCTGTTGCCCGGCGCTCGCTTCTTTCTGGTAAATGGCTTTCCACTCGCTGTACGGCATGCCGTAGACCACTTCGCGAGCGTCATCGAGGCTGACGTCGATGTGTTTTTCATCGGCAGCGGCTTTGTACCATTTGGACAGGCAGTTGCGGCAGAAGCCTGACAGGTTCATCAGATCGATGTTCTGGACATCCTTGCGGCTGTCCAGATGCGCGACCAGTCGGCGAAAGGCGGCTGCTTCGAGTTCGAGGCGTTCTTGCTCGGTCATGACGGGCTCTTCTCAGTCGGTAAGTGGCGTCATGATAAAAGGTTCAGCGTTGACCGGCGAGCGTGATCGATACCGATTCGGCGAAGCGCAGTGCGTGAGGCTTGTCGACTTCCACTTCAGCGTAGGTCACGGCCTGATGGCTCATCACCAGATCCAGCACT
>NZ_MUIO01000286.1 GCF_002087235.1 Pseudomonas floridensis
GCCTTGAGCACCGCCAGCAACGCCACCGGCAGTTCCAGCGAACGCTCGATGCAGACCGCCACGCGCACATCCGGACCGACACCCAGATCACGCAAGTGGTGCGCCAGCCGGTTAGCCTGGGCATTGAGTTCGGCGTAGCTCAACGACCGTTCTTCGAAGACCGCCGCGCAGGCCTCAGGATGGCTGGCGGCACGGGCCTCGACCAACCGGTGCACGCAGTCGGCCGCTTGCGGCAGCGGCGCCGAGCGGTTCCATTCCAGCAAAACCCGTTCGCGCTCAAGATCTTCCATCAGTTGCAACGCAGCGAGCGGCTGCTTGGCATCGCGGGCAACCTGCCCCAAAAGCTGCCGGTAATGCGCGCTCAGACGCTCGATGGTACAAGCGTCGAACAGGTCAGTGTTGTATTCCACCAGCAGGTTCAATCGGCCGTCACGCTCGACCCATTCGAACGCCAGGTCGAACTTGGCCGTGGCACTGCCGGTCGGGTACGGCTGCAGGCCCAGTCCCGGCATCTGCGCCGCAGCGCCGGGGGTGTTTTGCAGCACCAGCATGACCTGAAACAGCGGCGAATAAGCGGTATCACGTTGCGGATTGACCGCTTCGACCACCCGATCGAACGGCACGTCCTG
>NZ_MUIO01000287.1 GCF_002087235.1 Pseudomonas floridensis
GGATCTGCGCCAGCGCCTGTCGGATCTGGACAGAACCTGCGGCATGCAGGAGCGGGTGCGCAGCACCTTGCTGGAGACCCTGCCTGCCGGTGAGGTATCCATGCTGGCGGTCAGCCGGAAACTGGGCGTCAGTACGCGTACCCTGCAGCGCAAACTGCACAGCGAAGGCACGACCTTCCAGCAGGTACTCGACACCCTGCGCGACTCGCTGGCCCACCATTATCTGCGCACGACGGCCATGTCGAGCGCAGAAATCTCGTTCCTTCTGGGTTTCGAAGACGCGAACTCGTTCGCCAGAGCCTTTCAATCGTGGACCGGAAAAACCCCGAAAACCGTACGCAACGAGCTGCTGGCCGGCGACAGCGGACACGATGCCAGCGCACGTTTTTCGGCGGATTAGGCTCTTCGCATCGGCATCCAGCCGCCCTTTTCGTTACATCACTTCGCATCGAAGCTGCCCAGCGTATTGGCGACTTAGGCTATCGCGCCCGGTGGCAACTCTCTTTCCTCAGAACATCCCGTCCACCTGAAATTCTCCCGAACTACGGCTCAGGCATTCGCTCACTTTTCACAATAAAATACTTTTTTAAAACACTCAAAACAGAATGATCACTCTGCTTTGAAAAACGGTAATTAATTCCAAATAACCCTTAAAAACTC
>NZ_MUIO01000029.1 GCF_002087235.1 Pseudomonas floridensis
CTTCGTGGACAAGTCCACTTCTACGATGTGATCGGCACCCCAAAGCTTGATTGAGATGCAGCGTGGGGCAGACAGGTGCGCTTCCAGGGAATGAGTCAACGGGTAGCCAGATCGAAAAATGCCTTGGCCATCGCTGACTGTTCGTCCTTGCGTTTGACCAGCCAGACCGGGCTGGTGGCACCGGGGTCCAGCAGGTTGCGATAGACCACGCCGTCGATGCGCATTCGACGGTACGGTGCCGGCAACACAGTCACGCCCAGCCCGGCTGCCACCAGACCGATGAGGGTCATGGGCTCGCCCGCTTCCTGGGTGATCAACGGGTTGAAACCTGCTGCACGGGCCAGGCTCAGCACCTGGCCGTAGATACCGCTGCCGTAGGTGCGCGGAAAGAACACGAATGGTTCGGCCGCCAGCGCTGCCATCTGGATACCGTCCTCGCTGCCTGCCGCCAATGGGTGATCGGCGCGCATGATGGCCATCAACGGTTCGTTGAGCAGTTCGAACACGTCCAGCGAGTCGGGCAATTCCAGCGGGCGCATGATTCCGACCTCGATGGTCTTGTCCTGCAGGCAGGCCGCAACCTGTTGACTGGTCATTTCCGTGAGGTCCAGGTGCACGTCGGGATAAGCCTGGCGGAATGCAAAAATCGCCTCCGGAATGTGCGAGGTCAACGGTGCCGACGAGGTAAATCCAACTTTCAACTCGCCCAGCTCACCCAATTGCGCGCGCCTGGCCACGTTGGCGGCCTTGTCGACCTGCGCCAACACCAATCGAGCCTCCTCCAGAAAGAGTCGTCCCGAGTCGCTCAGCTCGACGCGCCGGTTGGTGCGATCGAACAGACGCGTGCCCAGCTCCTGCTCCAGCGCCTGAATCTGCTGGCTCAATGGTGGTTGCGAGATGCCAAGCACCTGAGCGGCACGCCCGAAATGCAGCTCTTCTGCGACAGCGATGAAGTAACGCAAGTGGCGCAGTTCCATACACATCCTATCGAGTCGTTTTACCTATCAAATGAGTCGAACAATATATTGGATTGAATCATTAGCCAGCTATATGCTTTTTTTCATTGCCCGCCTGATCGTGCTCCGAGGTCCACCGTGAACCCTGCCGTTGCCCCAACGTCCATCGACTCATCCACCGCGCCTGCCCAGGCATCTGTCCCGCTGGGTGACACCTATATCGAAAAAAGCACGCCACTGTTCAAGCGCACGGCGCTGGCCCTGTTTGCGGGCGGTTTCTCGACTTTCACGCTGCTGTACTGCGTGCAACCGATGATGCCAATGCTTTCCCAGGAATTTTCCATCACGGCGGCGCAGAGCAGCCTGATCCTGTCGGTCGCCACGGCCATGCTCGCCATCGGACTGTTAATCACCGGCCCGATATCCGACCGGCTCGGGCGCAAATCGGTGATGGTCATGGCGCTGTTCTGTGCCTCGCTGTTCACCATCGCCAGCGCGCTGATGCCCACATGGGAAGGCGTGCTCGTCACTCGCGCACTGGTGGGTCTGTCGCTGAGCGGTCTGGCGGCGGTGGCCATGACCTACCTCAGCGAAGAGATCCACCCTACGCACCTTGGGCTGGCGATGGGGCTTTATATCGGAGGCAGCGCGGTTGGCGGCATGAGCGGCCGCCTGATCGTGGGCGTGATGATCGATTACGTCAGCTGGCATGCGGCGATGCTGGTAGTGGGCGGCCTTGCCCTGATTGCCGCTGCGGTGTTCTGGCGGATCCTGCCGGCGTCCCGCAACTTCCGCGCCCGCTCGCTGCACCCGCGCAGCCTGCTGGACGGCTTCGTCGTGCAGTTCCGCGACAAGGGCCTGCCGCTGCTGTTTCTGGTCGGCTTCTTGCTGATGGGCGCGTTCGTCACGCTGTTCAACTACATCGCCTACCGGCTGCTGAACGAACCCTACAACCTCAGTCAGGCCGTGGTGGGTGTGTTCTCGGTCGTGTACCTGTCGGGTATCTACAGCTCGGCAAAAATCGGCTCGCTGGCCGACCGGCTGGGCCGTCGGCGCGTGCTCTGGGCGGTGATCGTCCTGATGCTGTCCGGCTTGAGCCTGACCCTGTTCACCCCGCTGGCGGTGGTCATTATCGGCGTACTGATTTTCACCTTCGGCTTCTTCGGCGCCCACTCGGTGGCCAGCAGTTGGGTCGGCCGCCGCGCGACAGTCGCCCGAGGCCAGGCTACGTCGCTGTACTTGTTCTGCTACTACGCAGGCTCAAGCGTGGCAGGCACCGGTGGCGGAGTTTTCTGGCACTACGCAGGCTGGAACGGGATCGGGATGTTCATCGGCGTGTTGCTGTTGCTTGCGCTGGGTGTGGCGTTGCGACTGGCAAGGTTGCAGCCGCTGGAGCGGTGATAGTCCAGGTCTGAAATATCTTCAAAACATGAGCGCCAGCCGAAGGACGCAACGCGTCCAAGGCTGAATCGCTAAGGTGCGGGCACGCGCTTACTGGTGATACTGCGCCGACAGCTCATGCACGGCTTCGATGAACGCACCCGCGTTGGCCGGGTCGACTTCCGGGGTGATGCCGTGGCCGAGGTTGAAGACGTGGCCTGTGCCGTTGCCGTAGCTGGCGAGGATTCGGGCGACTTCCTGGCGAATGGCCTCGGGACGTGCGTAAAGCACGGTCGGGTCCATGTTGCCTTGAAGTGACACCTTGCTTCCGACCCGTTGACGCGCCTCACCGATGTCGCAGGTCCAGTCCAGACCCAGTGCATCGGCGCCCGCGTCGGCAATGCTTTCCAGCCACAGCCCACCGCCCTTGGTGAACAGAATGACCGGCACTTTGCGCCCGTCATGTTCGCGGATCAGACCGTTGACGATCTTGCGCATGTACGCCAGCGAGAACTCCTGGTAAGCGGCCGACGAGAGGCTGCCACCCCAGCTGTCGAAAATCTGCACCGCCTGCGCGCCCGCCAGGATCTGGCCGTTCAGGTAGGAGGTGACCGACTGCGCCAGCTTGTCCAGCAACAGGTGCATGGCCTGCGGGTTGTCGTAGAGCATGGCCTTGGACTTGCGGAAGTCCTTGGACGAGCCGCCCTCGACCATGTACGTCGCGAGCGTCCAGGGGCTGCCGGCAAAGCCGATCAGCGGTACACGCCCGTTGAGTTCGCGGCGAATGGTGCTGACGGCATCCATCACATAGCCCAGGTCTTGCTGCGCATCCGGGATCGGCAGCGCCTCGATATCGGCCAGTGTGGTGACGGTTTTCTTGAAACGCGGGCCTTCGCCGGTTTCGAAATACAGACCCAGGCCCATTGCGTCGGGGATGGTCAGGATGTCGGAAAACAGGATTGCCGCATCCAGCGGATAGCGATCCAGCGGCTGCAGCGTGACCTCACAGGCGAACTGGGGGTTCTTGCACAAGCTCATGAAATCACCGGCGCTGGCGCGACTGGCACGGTATTCCGGCAAGTAGCGGCCCGCCTGACGCATCATCCAGACAGGGGTCATGTCCACGGGCTGCTTGAGCAAGGCGCGCAGGAAACGGTCGTTCTTCAGGGCAGTCATGTCGGCATCCGCTATAAAAGTGCGGGCATTTTCTCAGAGCGCGACGTAAAAGGCACGGCGAGAGCCGTGCCTTTTATCTATCGTATCGATTTGTGGTGGTAATTCAGCGTTACAGACCGGTCAGGATGGTACTGGCAAAGGCTCCCGTTGCGCCGAAAGCGCTCCGTCAGTGCGGGTCCAAAACGCCGTAAGCTTTCAGAACACCCTCTTTGGGCGGCTCGAACATCAAGCGCCAAGCACCTCGCCCAGTACTGCCGCCCACACCCGGCAGGTCCAGCGAGTAAAGACCATGTTTGGATTGATGAAGCTTACCCTTGCCCTCCATTCGGTAGCGCTCAACCGCCTTCAAGACGGCGACCTTCAAGTCGCCCTGAATATTTTTCTGAGCTTTCCTGAAGGCATTGCTTTCAAAAAACTGCGTGATATCCAGCTCAAGCAGCCCTCTGCCGCCACGACCTCCGGCCGCTACTCCATTACCGCCGGGGCTGCCAGGACTGCCAGGAACCTTAGCCTTTGACGACTTTTTTCCACCGCGCAACCCGACCGGCGCATACACCCAGCGCCCCTGCTCATCGAAGCGGACCGGCATCTGGTAATAGGCATCGGGCCTTCTGGGATCGATCAGTCGCCATGTGGCAAAGCTGCTGTCGTATTGAACCGCATAGGTTTTGCCTGCCTGCACGGTGTAATGACGGCTGATGGCACCGTCCTGAATTTCATGGACACCCTTGTAAATTCCGTCGCTGCGCAGCAAGAGACCACTCGGCGCTTTCGACAAGGCCTGTCTCGGATCGAGAACCGCAAGGCCGGAAGACGTCGTCACAGCGGGCCTGACCCTTCGACCTTTAGGCAACGTCAGTCCGTCAGCCAGCAGCAGCGCGGCCTGGGCGAAATATAACGAGGCATGCTTGTCATTCTCGGCAGCTTTCTCGACGCCTTGCCATATCGCATAAAAACTACGCATCGCAGCGATGGGCAGTCTGATCTTGAAAGGAATGAACGTCAGCGCGAACTCTCCAACGGCCCGGGTAATTTCCCAGGCGCTCTGCCAATTGCTTTCCCACGTACTGGTGGATTGTTCATCGACCGCTTCGATCAAGTGCTCGACTTCCGTCTCATAGACCGCTTCAAGAAAGTTTCCGGCGCAGGGCAACAGCTCCATATACAGACTTTGCCTTGCTGCGGTCAGCGCATGGCGAATCTCCGGCCGGGACGCCTTCGCGGCTCTGCTCACCAGATAATCGAGCAAAGCGGGCTCCAGAAGGACCTGACGCTGAAGGTCTTCGGAACTGCTCAATTCGCGAAAGCATTTGCCATCGGGCGCCTGCGGCGTGACAACCACTAGCGACGCGACGCTGGAGCGCGATTGCGTACCAATCGCCAGCACGCCCCGCAGCAAAACACCGTTGACCGTGAGTTGATGCACCTGAATGGGATGCCCCTCCACAGGCTGGCGACGCCCCTCGTCAACGGGGTTGTCCAGCACCGTCTTCACCCATTTGTAACCCCGATCCGCCAGCTCGTCCGGCAACGCACCGCCATCGAGGAAGTCTCCCACCATCCTGGCTTCGATCGCATCAAGCCGCATTTGCGTCTGCATGACTCGCGCGTAGCGCTCCTGGTGCCACTGACCTGAAGGCGAGTTCATTAGCCTGACCCGCAGAAACCTGGCGTAGTCTTCGCCGACATCCAGATCACGAATCATCTTGAACAGATAACCGGCTTTGAGAAAAGTGATTAATCGGCCATTGGCGTCGTAGGCGCGACTGGTCAACAGGAAGTTGATGTTGGTGACGGCGATATTTTGCAGGCTCAGATCAGTCAGGCTGCGCAGTTGTGCGGTGTAATGCATCTCGACTTCGGAAGGGCCTACGTACACGTAATCCGTATCGACAAACTGGCCGCCGTCGATTTCACTGTGAATGGTCTCGATTGTGATCTCGTCAGGATTCACCATCACGCCATGGTCCAGCGCAATGCGTTCTTCAAGCTTTTCCCGGGCGTACGTGCGCAGTTGCTCCGGGGTGCCGTGCAGCTGCGGATCAGGAAGCGCAGGTGCTTGCGCTTCCAGCAGGGCCTGGCTGTAGTCCTGCACCGCGACTTTCCAGTTTCGCTTGTCCTGATCCGATGCATGCTTGAACCACTCAGGCACTAGCTCGCTGTCGATGTCGGTCGACGCTTCCGGATCGAACCAGCCATTGTTCTCCTCGATGGCGTGGGAGGTCAGGGTATCGCGCAAGCCTCTTGCGTCGTGATCGGACTTCATACCCAACAGCGCATAATCATGCGGTTGCAGCAGTGAGCCGATCGCCAGATAGAAACTGTCGGCACCGTCTTTGAACTTTGCACCCTCGCCATTTAACGGATGCCATGCCACGTAATTGCCGTAGCCGTCATGCCAGAGCACGACAGACGTATCGTCAGGACCGGTCGGGACGTAGTTGTCCATTCCAGGCTCAATGATCACCAGTTCGCGACCCAGTCGGTCGGCGAGCAGATGTCCGGCGCAGTCACGGGCCAACTGATCGGCATGAAGATTGTAGCTTCGGGTCCGAGACACCCCGTCGATGGCCAGACTGGTGCTCCATTCGGTCAGCGAAATGGTCAGTGCCTCGACAAACGGCTCCGGAAGCAGACCGGTTTCCAGAAACCCGGCCTCTTCCTGCCCCGACAATGGCAGGCGCTCCAGCAGTTCCTCGAGGCGCTCGATCGGTACTTCGGGGCTAAGCGCATTCAACAGGCGCAGGACCGGGGGCAGCTCAAGTTGCGTGCGCGACCAAAAGGGCAGAAAGGGATTGGGCTGACTGAAGGGCGACTGACCCTTGGTGTTGCCTTCGCCAGCCAGCATGGCGTCGAACAGTACAGTCCGCCGCGCTTCTGCCAGTGTTGCGACCTGCTTACGCAAGGTCACGATCCGTCCAGCTATGCTGTTGCTGCCGGGAAAATCGCCACCCAGGCCGAGACTGGAACCGGCGGGCAACTGCCTGAACAGCAGATGCAACAACGGTTCTTCGTCTGCCACAACAACGTCATCTGGTGCCGTATAGCCGTCCTCACCGCTCTGTGCCAGCACGACCCGGCTCTGAATAACGCGTTCATCACTACCCTTGAGGTAAATGGCGAGCGGCTCACCGTCCTCGTCCAGAACGTTGATGGACAGCTCCGCCGGCCAGTCCGGCAACTGGACCAGCAAGGCAAACAACGCGCTGTCGTCCCCGTCAGGGAAATAATCCTTTTCTCGGAAACGGTCGATGAACTGTCCGATGATGCGGTCCGCCCGCTCACGAGCCCGATGCTCACGGATGGCGATAGCGCTAGGTAAGAACTCTTTTTTTCCCATGGACTGTTGTGCATAGGACAGGGCGAGCTTGCCCAGTGGTGCTGCTTTCAACATGGCTATTTCCTTATAGCGACATGAGTGACGAAAACGCCGACCGTGAAGCCGGCCTTTCAGGGGACATGCGAGATCCTAGCGTTTTCTGAAAGCAGCGAAAGAGGACGGAAACAGGGCGAAAGAGTTCTACGCGCGCATCAATGCCTGACCAGACCGCGCCGGTGATGAAAGAAGTGAATCAAATATTGAGACGCCGCCCCAGGAAGGGACGGCGTCACTCGAACACGAACAGGACATGAGGCAGGGCCGGGGCTGTATCAAAAAATGCTTACCGGCCCCCGCCAACACTCAGACGCCCAGATAATCCAGAATCCCTTCCGCCGCGTTGCGGCCTTCGAAGATCGCGGTGACCACCAGATCGGACCCACGAACCATGTCGCCACCGGCGAAGATTTTCGGGTTGCTGGTCTGATGCTTGTACTGCGACTGCTCGGGCGCAATCACACGGCCCTGACTGTCGGTACTGATGGTGAACTGCTCGAACCAGGACGCCGGGCTTGGACGGAAACCGAAAGCGATGACCACGGCGTCGGCCGGGATGATTTCCTCGGAGCCCGGAATCGGCTCGGGGCTACGGCGGCCACGGGCATCCGGTTCGCCGAGACGGGTCTCGACCACTTTCACGCCTTCGACCTTGTCTTCGCCGACGATGGCGATGGGCTGACGGTTATAGAGGAACTTCACGCCCTCTTCCTTGGCGTTTTTCACTTCCTTGCGCGAACCCGGCATGTTCTCTTCGTCACGGCGATAGGCGCAGGTCACCGACTTGGCGCCCTGGCGAATCGAGGTACGGTTGCAGTCCATCGCCGTGTCACCACCGCCCAGCACCACTACCCGCTTGCCTTTCATGTCGACGAAATCTTCAGGCGACTTTTCGAAGCCCAGATTGCGGTTGACGTTGGCGATCAGGAAATCGAGCGCGTCGTGCACGCCTGGCAGGTCTTCACCGGCAAAACCACCTTTCATGTAGGTGTAGGTGCCCATGCCCATGAACACCGCATCGTATTCTTCGAGCAACTGATCAATGGTGACGTCTTTGCCGACTTCGGTGTTGAGGCGGAACTCGATCCCCATGCCGGTAAACACTTCACGGCGATGGCTCAGCACACTTTTCTCGAGCTTGAACTCCGGGATGCCGAAGGTCAGCAGACCGCCGATTTCCGGATTCTTGTCGAACACCACCGGCGTCACACCGCCGCGCACCAGCACGTCGGCGCAACCCAGGCCCGCAGGCCCGGCGCCAATGATCGCCACGCGCTTGCCGGTCGGCACGACCTTGGACATGTCGGGGCGCCAGCCCATGGCGAACGCTGTGTCGGTGATGTACTTCTCGACCGAACCGATGGTCACGGCACCGAAACCGTCGTTGAGGGTGCAAGCGCCCTCGCACAGACGGTCTTGCGGGCACACGCGGCCGCAGACTTCCGGCAGGGTGTTGGTCTGGTGAGACAGCTCGGCAGCCGCCAGGATATTGCCCTCGGCCACCAGCTTGAGCCAGTTGGGAATGAAGTTGTGCACCGGGCACTTCCATTCACAGTACGGGTTGCCGCAGCCCAGGCAGCGGTGCGCCTGATCGGCGGACTGCTGGGGCTTGAATGGCTCGTAGATCTCCACGAACTCTTTCTTGCGCTGACGCAGCAGCTTTTTCTTCGGGTCTTTACGCCCGACATCGATGAACTGAAAGTCGTTACTTAGACGCTCGGCCATTCTCTAGAACCTCTACACGACAGCTTCAGGCCACGCCCGAAGCTGCAGGAAATCATGTTCGCAGGCATTCGCGCACTGCTGTTGTCGTGCGGCGTGCAACACGCCGCGTGCAGTTGCGCTTATTGCGGGTTGGCCCGGGTGCTGGAGAGCAGCGATTTCAGGTTGGCAGCCTTGGGCTTGACCAGCCAGAAACGACGCAAGTAGTCGTCCAGGTTCTCCGCGAGGTTGCGACCCCATTCACTGTCGGTTTCCGCGACATACTCGTTCAGCACGCTCTGCAGGTGAGTGCGATAAGCCTCCATCGCCTCGCCGCTGATGCGCTGGATCTCGACCAGTTCATGGTTGACGCGGTCAACGAAGGTGTTGTCCTGATCGAGCACGTAGGCGAAACCGCCAGTCATGCCGGAACCGAAGTTGTAGCCGGTCTTGCCGAGGACGCAGACGAAGCCGCCGGTCATGTATTCGCAGCAATGATCGCCGGTGCCTTCCACCACGGTGTGGGCGCCGGAGTTGCGGACCGCGAAACGCTCGCCCGCAGTGCCCGCCGCGAACAGCTTGCCGCCGGTCGCGCCGTACAGGCAGGTGTTGCCGATAATGGCGCTTTCGTTGGTCTTGAACGGGCTGCCCCTGGGCGGCACGATCACCAGCTTGCCAGCGGTCATGCCTTTGCCGACGTAGTCGTTGGCGTCACCTTCCAGGTACATGTTCAAGCCACCAGCGTTCCACACGCCAAAGCTCTGACCGGCAGTGCCTTTGAAGCGGAAGGTCACAGGCGCCTTGTTCATGCCCTGATTGCCGTGCAGACGGGCGATTTCACCGGAAATCCGCGCGCCGATGGACCGGTCGCAGTTGCAGATGTCCAGTTCGTACTCGCCGCCACTCAGGGCTTCGATCGCCGGCTTGGCCATCTCGACCATCTTCTCGGCCAGCAGGCCTTTGTCGAACGGCGGGTTGCGATCCACCAGGCTGAACTGAGGCTTGTCAGCTGGCACATGATCACTGCCCAGCAACGGCGTCAGGTCCAGGTGCTGCTGCTTCTCGGTTTCGCCTGGCAGCACGTCCAGCAGGTCGGTACGGCCGATCAGCTCTTCCAGCGAGCGGACGCCCAGCCTGGCCAGCCATTCGCGGGTTTCTTCGGCGACGTAGGTGAAGAAGTTGATCACCATGTCGACGGTGCCGATGTAGTGGTCCTTGCGCAGCTTCTCGTTCTGAGTCGCAACGCCGGTAGCGCAATTGTTCAGGTGGCAGATGCGCAGGTATTTGCAGCCCAGCGCGATCATCGGTGCTGTTCCGAAGCCGAAGCTTTCGGCACCCAGGATCGCCGCCTTGATGACGTCGAGACCGGTTTTCAGGCCGCCGTCGGTTTGCACGCGGACTTTGCCGCGCAGGTCGTTGCCGCGCAGGGTCTGGTGAGTTTCGGCCAGACCCAGTTCCCACGGTGCACCGGCGTACTTGATCGAGGTCAGAGGCGAAGCGCCCGTGCCACCGTCGTAACCGGAAATGGTGATCAGGTCGGCATAGGCCTTGGCGACACCGGCCGCAATCGTGCCGACGCCTGCCTCTGCCACCAGCTTGACCGAAACCAGCGCCGCCGGGTTGACCTGCTTGAGGTCGAAAATCAGCTGCGACAAGTCTTCGATGGAATAAATGTCGTGATGCGGCGGTGGCGAAATCAGGGTCACGCCCGGCACTGCGTAACGCAGCTTGGCGATCAAACCGTTGACCTTGCCGCCAGGCAACTGACCGCCTTCGCCGGGCTTGGCGCCCTGGGCAACCTTGATCTGCAACACATCGGCGTTGACCAGGTATTCCGGCGTCACGCCGAAACGACCTGTCGCGATCTGCTTGATCTTGGAGCTGCGGATAGTGCCGTAACGCGCCGGATCTTCGCCGCCCTCACCGGAGTTGGAGCGAGCACCCAGACGGTTCATCGCCTCGGCCAGCGCTTCGTGCGCCTCGGGCGACAATGCACCCAGCGAGATGCCGGCGGAGTCGAAGCGCTTGAGAATCTCGCTCAGCGGCTCGATTTCATCGATGTTCAGCGGCTGGTCGAGCGTCTTGACCTGCAACAGGTCGCGAATCATCGACACCGGACGCTTGTCCACCAGCGAGGTGTATTCCTTGAATTTGCTGTAGTCGCCCTGCTGCACCGCAGCCTGCAGGGTGCTGACCACGTCCGGGTTGTAGGCATGATATTCACCACCGAACACGAACTTGAGCAGGCCGCCTTGCTGGATCGGCTTGCGCGGGCTCCAGGCTTCGGCCGCCAGCGCTTTTTGCTCGGCTTCGATATCGACGAAGCGCGCACCTTTCAGACGGCTCGGCACGCCGCGGAAGCTGGTGTCGCAGACTTCTTCGGACAGGCCAATGGCTTCGAACAGTTGCGCGCCACGGTAGGACGCAACGGTTGAGATGCCCATCTTGGACAGGATCTTGAGCAGGCCCTTGGTGATGCCTTTGCGGTAGTTCTTGAAAACTTCGTAAAGATCGCCCAGCACTTCGCCAGTGCGGATCAGGTCGCCCAGCACTTCGTAAGCCAGGAACGGATAGACCGCCGACGCGCCGAAACCGATCAGCACCGCAAAGTGGTGCGGGTCACGTGCGGTCGCGGTTTCGACCAGAATGTTGCTGTCGCAGCGCAGGCCTTGCTCGGTCAGACGGTGGTGAACCGCGCCGACGGCCAGCGAAGCGTGAACCGGCAGCTTGCCCGGCGCGATGTGACGGTCGCTCAGCACGATCAGGGTATGACCGGAACGCACCGCTTCTTCAGCCTGATCGGCGACATTGCGAACGGCGGCCTCGAGGCCCATCTGCTCGTCGTAGTTCAGGTCGATGATGTAGCGTTCGAAGCCTGGACGCTCCAGGTTCATCAGCGAGCGCCATTTGGCCGGGGAAATGACCGGCGAGCTGAGGATCACGCGCGACGCGTGTTCCGGCGACTCCTGGAAAATGTTGCGCTCGGCACCGAGGCAGATTTCCAGCGACATCACGATGGCTTCACGCAGCGGGTCAATCGGCGGGTTGGTGACCTGCGCGAACTGCTGGCGGAAATAATCGTAAGGCGAGCGGACACGACGCGACAGCACGGCCATTGGCGTGTCGTCACCCATCGAGCCGACCGCTTCCTGACCTTGTTCGCCCAGCGGACGCAGCACCTGATCACGCTCCTCGAACGTGACCTGATACATCTTCATGTACTGCTTGAGCTGCTCGGCGTTATAGAAAGCCGAACCGTGGTCGTTGTCTTCCATGGTTGCCTGGATGCGCAGAGCGTTCTTACGCAACCATTGCTTGTACGGGTGACGCGATTTGAGACGGTTGTCGATAGCGTCCGTGTCGAGAATCTGACCGGTTTCAGTGTCCACCGCAAAAATCTGGCCCGGACCGACACGGCCCTTGGCGATGACGTCTTCGGGCTTGTAGTCCCAGACACCGATTTCCGACGCCAGGGTGATATAACCGTTTTTGGTGGTTACCCAGCGCGCCGGACGCAGACCATTACGGTCAAGCAGGCAGACAGCATGGCGACCTTCGGTCATCACGACACCGGCCGGGCCATCCCACGGTTCCATGTGCATGGAGTTGTATTCATAGAACGCCCGCAAATCCGGGTCCATGGTTTCGACGTTCTGCCACGCAGGCGGAATGATCATGCGCACGCCACGAAACAGGTCGATACCGCCGGTGACCATCAGCTCGAGCATGTTGTCCATGCTCGACGAGTCGGAACCGACGCGGTTGACCAGCGGACCCAGTTCGTCCAGCTCCATCAGATCGTTGGTGAACTTGGTGCGACGTGCCTGCGCCCAGTTGCGGTTACCGGTGATGGTGTTGATCTCGCCATTGTGGGCGAGGAAGCGGAAAGGCTGAGCCAGTGGCCATTTCGGCAGGGTGTTGGTCGAAAAACGCTGGTGAAACACGCAGATTGCGGTTTGCAGGCGCTCGTCGCTGAGGTCCGGGAAAAAGGCCGTGAGGTCGGCCGGCATCATCAGACCTTTGTAGATGATGGTCTTGTGCGAAAAGCTGCAGATGTAGTGGTCGGTGTCGGCCGCGTTGGCCACGGACGAACGGCGGCGGGCGCTGAACAGCCTGATCGCGAATTCCTGATCGCTCAGGCCTTCGCCGCCAATGTAGACCTGCTCGATCTTCGGCAGACGCTCCAGCGCCAGACGACCCAGTACGCTGGTGTCGATCGGCACCTGACGCCAGCCCACCAGTTCCAGGCCCTCGGCCTGGATTTCGCGGTTCATGTTTTCGCGGGCGGCATCGGCCCTGGCGTCATCCTGATTGAGGAACACCATGCCCACGGCATATTGGCGGGGCAGGTCGACGCCGAAGTGATCCTTGGCCATCGCGCGCAGGAAGCCGTCAGGCTTCTGAATCAACAGACCGCAACCGTCACCGGTCTTGCCGTCGGCGTTGATACCGCCACGGTGGGTCATGCAGGTCAGGGCTTGGATAGCCGTCTGCAACAGGTGATGACTGGGCTCGCCTTGCATATGTGCGATCAGGCCGAAACCACAGTTATCCTTGAATTCATCTGGTTGGTACAGACCTGCTTTCATAGACACTTTCTCACCAGGCTGCCTCTATGCGAGGCAAATTTCCTTTTAATTCAACCAAGTACCTGACACGCCGAACGTACGCCGGCTTCGGACAGGCAAAACGGAGGTCATTGTACACAGCGACACGAGGGCTCACAAATTTAACGACGATTGGTCGATAATCAATGTCGCAATTATGAAAGTTTTAAAGCGGGCCGCTGTGGTAGTCAAAGATTTTCTTCGAGAATCTGACTGAAGCGACTGAGACTGCGGAGCGTTTGTAACGCAGACGCCACAAGGCGCGCCCCGAAAAGGCGGCGCGCTCAAGCGGGTAGAGTCAGGTTTGCCGGGTGAGCGGCCTGGATAAGGCCGCTGCGACTTCAGCGAGTGGCGCCGAGCTCTTGTTGGATGCTGGCGACAGTACGAGGCCAAGGTTTACCAGCCTGAACCTTGGCTGGCAATACCTTGATGGCTGCCAGGGCGGCAGCACGGTCAGAAAAGTTACCGTAGGTCACCACATACAGCGGCTTGCCCTGCAGGGTTTTCTTGAAATAACGGTACTCGCCGCCCTGCTCCGCAACGTAAGCCTGGGCCGTCGCTTCGGAGCTGGTGCCAAGGATCTGCACCACGTAGTGACCCGGTGCCTGACCGCTGTACCAGTTGCCACCGGCAGCTGGCTTCGCCGCAGCCGGTTTTTCAGCGGGTTTGGCGGCGGGGGCCGGAGCAGGCCTGGCGATCGCCACCTGGGCCGGAGCAGGCGCAGGCTTGGCAGCCGGAGCCGGAGCAGCAGCCGTCGGGGCCGGGATGGACGAACGTGGTGTCTGCGCCGCAGCCTGACCGGCTGGCACACCTGCAGGCGGAGCGGTAGTCGTCACGGTCGCAGGCTGAGCAGGCGAGCCCATTGGCACTGCATCTTCGTCGGAATCACTCGAACCTGCCGCTTCAGCCAGCGGACCGCGCATGACGGGCTGTGAATTGCCATTCATGGGCAGCGGCATCGGTTGAGAGTTGCCTGCGAATTCGATGGCCGGGCCACCGTTATTCGATTGCTGGGCCGATGGCGTGCCCTGCCCCAGCGGCAGTTGTGCCTGGGCAGAAGCAGGTGCATTGGCAGGCACGCCAGTCTTGTCGCCACGGCCCGGAATCAGCACTGCAGCGGCCACGGCCACGAGCACGACAGCACCCAGAGCCAATACGTGTTTTTTCGGCATGTTGAACCCCACACTTGGACGCTTGACCGCAGAACGACTTGCGATCATCGCCTCGATCATTGAATCGCGGGCCACCTGGTTGATCGCCCCAGGCCAGCCATCGGACTGTTCATGGATATCGGTGATCTGGTCGGCAGTGAACAATGCGATTCCCTGCCCTGCACCCTCCAGACGCTGAGCCAGATACTCCCGGGTTTCTTCTTCCGTGTAAGGTTGCAGCTCAATGACGTGAAAGCGCTCGCCTTCGACGTCGCCCTGCAGTTCGGCGCACAGCTGATCGAGACGATCGAGCAGCGAAGGTTCGCCAAACAGAAACACATGCGGACGCCCTTCCGGCGTACCCGCTGCAAGACCCAGCAACGCTTCGAGCGCCGAATCGCCCAGTTGTTCCGCATCGTCAACCAGCAGGTAGACTTCCTGGCCGGTCAGGCCGAGCTGGACGACCTGGGACAGGATCGCCTGCATTTCAGCCTGTGCAACGCTCAACGCCTGGGCGACCTGTTGCAGCACACCCGCCGCATCACTGGCTGCGCGCGCAGAAACAACGACGCTTTGCACCGATTGCTTGTTGGTGCTGGCTACCAGCGCCTGACGCAGCAGCGTCTTGCCGCTGCCCTGAGGGCCGGTGACGGCCAGCAACAGCTGGCTGTAGCGCGCCAGATGATGGAGCTGACCCAGCACAGGTTTGCGCTGGGCAGGAAAGAATTTGAAGCCAGGCACCCGCGCTGCAAAGGGGTCATGACTCAACTGGTAATGGCCGAGAAAGGCCTCGTCGGCGTGCAAACTAGTCATGGGTATTCCGTTAACCTCTAAGCTGATCCACCAGGTCGCGGTAATCCGCAACCAGGGTGGCCTGTAGTACTTCTTTTGGATAATCGTCCGTGATGACCGCTTCACCCATCTGACGCAGCAGCACCAGACGCAGGCGCCCGTCGATGACTTTCTTGTCGATTGCCATGTGCTCGAGGAAATGTTCCTCGGTCATGTCCTGCGGCGGCACCACAGGCAGTCCGGCCCGTTGAAAGAGGCGAATGCCGCGGTCGCGATCCTGTGTACTGATCCAGCCCAGGCGCGATGACATTTCCAGCGCCATGACCGTACCGGCGGCGACCGCTTCGCCATGCAGCCAGACACCATAGCCCATATGCGTCTCGATGGCGTGACCAAATGTGTGACCCAGGTTCAATGTCGCCCGCACGCCCGATTCGCGCTCATCGGCACCGACCACCAGCGCCTTGGCAGCGCAAGAGCGTTCGATGGCCGTAGTCAGTGCCGCCTGGTCCAGCCCGCGCAAGGCATCGACGTGCTCTTCGAGCCAGGTCAGGAAGGGTTCGTCGCAGATCAGGCCGTACTTGATGACTTCTGCAAGCCCGGCGGACAGTTCACGCGCAGGCAAGGTATTGAGCGAGGTGGTATCGATCAGCACCACGCCCGGCTGATAGAACGCGCCGACCATGTTCTTGCCCAGCGGGTGATTGATACCGGTCTTGCCGCCCACCGACGAGTCCACCTGCGACAGCAGAGTGGTCGGGATCTGAATGAAATTCACACCGCGCTGATAGCACGCCGCTGCGAAACCGGCCATGTCGCCGATCACGCCGCCGCCCAGGGCAATCACGGTGGTACGGCGATCATGACGAGCCGTCAGCAGACCATCGAATATGGTTTGCAGGGTTTCCCAGTTCTTGAACGCTTCGCCATCGGGGAGCACGATCGGCAGGACGTTGTAACCGGCCAGCGTGCGGGTCAGTCGCTCCATGTACAGCGGCGCGACCGTCGTGTTGGACACGATGGCCACCTGGCGCCCGACGATGTGCGGGGTCAGGAGTTCAGGCCGGTCCAGAAGGCCTTCGCCGATATGGATCGGATAGCTACGCTCACCAAGCTCGACCTTGAGTGTCTGCATGTGTCCCCACGTTGATTGCCGATTGGGCGGTTGCACACCTGGGTGCGTCAGGACAGCCATTATGTCGCGCCCTGAACCGTCACTGTTTTAATGGTCGCCGAGGATAGCGCATTTTTGCCTGCGCTTTAACGGGGAGGAAGCTCGGCCAGACGAGCCAGTATGTCCAGAACCACCATGCGCGGTGGCCGCTCGTCGGTTTCGACCACCAGATCGGCAATCTCCCGGTACAGCGGGTCGCGAATGGCCAACAGCTCACTGAGCACCCGGGCCGGATCTGCGGCGCGCAGCAAAGGTCGATTGCGATCGCGTGCCGTGCGGCCGACCTGCTGTTCAACCGATGCATGCAGGTACACCACCCGCCCGCCAGCGTGCAGCGCCTGACGATTTTCGCTGCGCATGACCGCACCGCCGCCCGTCGCCAGGACTACGCCATCGGCTTCGCACAGCTCTGCAATCATGGCCTGCTCGCGGTCGCGAAAGCCCGGCTCGCCTTCCTTATCGAAAATCCAGGGAATATTGGCGCCCGTGCGCAACTCGATTTCCTTGTCGGAATCCTTGAACGGCAGTCGCAACTCTTTGGCAAGCAAACGGCCGATGGTGCTCTTGCCAGCACCCATCGGCCCCACAAGTATTAAATTTCGCACAGAATCAACGACTCACAGCAATCGCCTGGTTGTTCATGATACGCGGTGTCAGAAATACCAACAGCTCGGATTTTGCCTCTGATACCACGTCGCGCCTGAAAAGGCGGCCAAGATACGGCACATCACCGAGAAATGGCACTTTCTCTACAACTTTACTTTGCGTATTGGAGAACACGCCACCGATCACGATGGTCTCGCCGTCGGAAATCAGCACCTTGGCATTGACCTCGTTCTTCTTGATCGGTGGCACGCCCAGCACGGCGTTGATGTAGTCAGGTTCGTCCTTGGTAACCTTGACCTCCATGATGATGCGGTTGTCCGGCGTGATCTGCGGCGTCACTTCGAGCGACAGGGACGCTTCCTTGAAACTTACGGTCGTGGCGCCGCTGGAGCTGGATTCCTGATACGGGATTTCCGTGCCCTTGAGGATCTTGGCGGTTTCCTTGTCGGAGGTGACCACCTTGGGCTGGGAGACGATTTCACCGTTGCCGGTTTTTTCCATCGCGCTCAGCTCAAGGTCGAGCAGGGTGTTATTGGTCACGAAGCCCAGGCCGATACCTGAAGTTGCACCCGCGGCACCCAGGTCGACAAAAGGAACGTTGGTGCCGGTGTTGGCTCCGGTATTGCCCGCTTCGTCACCGTTGTTGTCCAGACCATACGGCGTCCACTTGCTGTTGCCACTGAGATTGCTCGCGCCGCCCCAACGTACGCCGATCTGCTTGTCATAATCGACGTTGGCCTCGACGATGCGCGCTTCGATCATCACTTGACGCACTGGAATATCCAGCTGCGACACGATGCGGCGCAGCTCATCGAGGCGGTCCTGTGTCTGGTAGGCAATGATGTTGTTGGTGCGCTCGTCCACGGTGATCGAGCCGCGCTCGTCAGCCTTGGATTCAGCGCTGGTGACCGACTGGAACAGCTTGGCGATGTCGCCCGCCTTGGCGTAGTTGACCTGCAGCAGCTCGCGGCGCAATGGGGCCAGCTCGGCGATCTGCTTGAGCGACTCCAGTTCCTGACGCTCACGGGCGGCGATTTCATCCGCGGGCGCGACCAGCAACACGCTGCCGACCTTGCGCTTGTCCAGCCCCTTGGTCTTGAGCACCAGATCCAGCGCCTGATCCCACGGTACGTTCTGCAAGCGCAGGGTGATGCCGCCCTGAACCGTGTCGCTGGCGACCAGGTTGAGGTTGGTAAAGTCGGCAATCAGTTGCAGCACCGAACGTACGTCGATGTCCTGAAAGTTGAGCGACAGTTTTTCACCGGTGTAGACCGGCTTGTCGGCGGCGCGACGGTCCACGTCCTCGTTGGTCAACGGCCTCACGCTGATGGTCAGCTTGTTCTCGGTCTGGAAAGCCGAATAGTCGAATGCGCCCGAAGGCTCAATGGAAATGCTGGCCTTGTCGCCGGTTGCCGAGGCGCTCACGAACTGCACGGGCGTGGCGAAATCCTTGACATCCAGACGCACGCGCAGCGGCTCTGGCAATTGGGTCTTGGCGAAGTCGACACGGATCTTGCCGCCCTGCTCATGAATATCCGCCGCAATGCTGGCGTTGCTCAGGTCGATGACGACGTTGCCTTCGCCCAGCTCGCCACGCTGGAAATCGACGTTGCGAATGGCTCGCGCACCCGCAGGCACGTAGGGTCTGGCCGACGCTGGCGTAGGCGGTGGCACGGCGACCCGGGCAGCGCCATTGGCGGTGGTCGGCTGAGAAGCCTGCGCGGCGGCAGCGCCCTGACCGATGACCACGAACAGGTTGTTGCCCTCGACTCTGGAGCTGTAAGGCGCAAGCGTCGTCATGTTGATAATGACCCGCGTGCGATCCTGCGCCTGGACCACTACCACGCTGCGGGCATTGCCTGCGCCCAGGTCACGGCTTTTGGTCGCAAGCTGGCTGGTCACGCCCGGCAGATCCAGCGCGATACGCGCCGGCTGATCGGTGGTATAGCCGCGCGGTGCAGGCACCGGAGCATCGAAGGCCAGCTTGAGCTCGACGCGGTCACCCGGCAGCGCAGCGACGTCGAGCGTCTTGAGGTTGGCCGCCTGGAGAACCGGCGAAATCATCGCTATCCATAACGACACGCCGATAATCGAGAAAATCCGGGTCATGATCAATTTCCGTTGTGCGCTGCTGTACATGCTTGGCCTTGCCCACTTCATGAGCGTTCTTTGAGGGTGATACTGCGCGGCCTTTCCAGCCAGGCCCCCTCTCCATCAGGAACAATTTCAATGACATCGACCTGTGCGTCGCTGACCGACACGATCCGCCCGTTGTTACGGCCCAGGTAATCACCCACCTTCACGCGGTACACCCCACCGGCTCCGTGCAACAGGGCGAAGGTGCCCGACCCGTTGCCGATGGTGCCGACCATCTCGAACGATTCGATGTTGAACCCTTCAAGAAACTGCCGGACCCGATTCGGGTCCGGAGCCACCAGGCGCGAGCCTTTCTGGCGGTTGAGCGGATCGACCTTGATGGCGGGCTGAAACGGACTGCGCAGGCTGGCTGCGTTATACGTGAACGCCTCATAGGCGCGAAACTTGGGCAGCGCTTCGATATTGCCACTCGGGCGCGCCTGGGCCTGAGCCACGAACTCGCTCAAATCGGTGAAATCATTGCCGCCGCCACAACCGGCCAGCCCCGCCAGGACCGTACTGACGCACAACACACGCGCCACCCTCATTTCTTCAGCCCTTCATCGTTGTAGCGGTAAGTCTTGGCCAGGATGCTCATGCGCAACTTGGCGGGCACCTTCGGATCGGCCGGCTTGATGTCGAAATCATGCAGCGTCACGATACGCGGCAGGCCAGCGACGCCACTGACGAAGGTCGCCAGATCGTGATAGCCGCCGACCACCGTGATCTGTATCGGCAACTCGATGTAAAACTGCTGGACCGCTTCGGGCAGCAACTTGATTTCCTCGAATTCCAGACCGCTGCCCAGACCGGTGCGCGTGATGTCCTCCAGCAGGCCGGGCACTTCGGTGTCGCTGGGCAATTGCCGCAGCAGCGCGCCGAACGTGTTCTCCATCTCTTCCATCTGCTTTTTGTAAGGCTCAAGGTTCGCCGCCTGGAACGCTTTGTTGGAGAACTGCTCTTTCAGCGAAACCTCGCTGGCCTGCGCACTCTCCAGTTGGGTTTCCAGATCCTGGATGAACAGGAAATAGCCCAGCGCGAAAATCAGCACGGCCAGCAGCACGCCGGCGATTGCCTTGACTGCCGCAGGCCACGATCCCAGGTTGTTGAGGTCCAGTTCGTTGAGTTCGACCTTGCGCAGTCCGTCCAGCCATTCGCTCATGTTCATGGCTTGGCTCCTTCGGCAGCGGGGACCTGCGGCTGGGTCTGGCGCACCGTCAATTGAAAGACGTTTGCCTGATCGACCGTACCGGCCGTGGTCGCCTTGACCTCGGTCAGACTCGGTGCCTCCAGCCAGTCGGACGCTTCAAGGTTGCGCATGAGGTCGGAAACCCGGTTGTTGGACTCCGCCGCGCCCGTGATCGCGATGAGCTTGTCGGTCATTTTGACCTGCGAGAAATAAACGCCGTCCGGCAGCGTACGGGCGAGTTGATCGAACACCCGGCCGGTGATCGGGCGGTTGCCCTGCAGGTCCTGAATGATTTTCATGCGCTCCAGCAACTGTTTGCGTCGGGCTTTGAGGTCGCTGATTTCCTTGATGCGAATGTCGAGCTGTGCGATCTCTTTCTGCATGAAGGTATTGCGCGCCACCTGATCGTCGATGGCCTTGCTGACATAGCGATCGATCAGGAACAGGATGCCGACGGACAGCACCAGTACGCAGACCAGCGCGGTCAGAAAGCGCTTCTTGCGCTCTTCGCGCAGCTCTTCACGCCAGGGTAAAAGGTTGATCCGTGCCATCAGTCAAAGCTCCTCAAAGCAAGACCGCACGCGATCATCAGGGCGGGCGCATCACTGGCCAGCGCGCCGGCATTGACCTTGGAGCTCAACGCCATGTCGGCAAACGGATTGGCCACCATGGTCGGCGTGCCAAGGCGACGCTGAATCAGATGTTCGAGGCCGGAAATCGACGCGGTGCCGCCCGCGAGCATGATGTGATCCACGGAGTTGTACTGACCTGCTGCAAAGAAAAACTGAAGGGAGCGCGAAACCTGCTGCACCAGCGCTTCCTTGAAAGGCTCCAGCACTTCACTGACGTAGTCGTCCGGCAGGCCGCCCTGTTTCTTGGCAAGCCCTGCTTCTTCCATCGACAGGCCGTAACGGCGCTGGATCTCGTCGGTGAGCTGCCGCCCGCCGAACAACTGTTCGCGGGTGTAAATAATGCGGCCGTGGTGAATGACGCTCAGGGTGGTCATGGTGGCGCCGATATCGACGACGGCAACGGTCAGCTCATCGTGGCCGTTGCCCAGTTGCGTGGCCAGCAGTCCGAAGGAACGCTCGAGCGCGTACGCCTCGACATCGACGACCCGTGCCGTCAGCCCCGCCAGCGCCAGCGCCGCTTCACGCACCTCGACGTTTTCCTTGCGGCAGGCGGCCAGAAGCACTTCGACGCGCTCGGGATTGCGCAATGAATAGCCTTGCACTTCGAAATCGATGGCGACTTCTTCGAGGGGATATGGAATGTACTGGTCAGCTTCGAGCTTGAGCTGGTTTTCCATGTCATCGTCGGAAAGACCGGCATCCATCTCGATGGTCTTGGTGATGACTGCCGAACCGGCCACAGCGACCGCCACGATTCTGGCGCTGGTCTTGGCCTTGACGATCACGCGTGACAGCGCCTGACCAACCCCTTCGAGCTCGGCAATGTTTTTCTCGACCACGGCGTTGGCCGGTAGTGGTTCGACGGCGTATGACTCGACTTTGTAGCGGGTTCCGGAGCGACTCAATTCAAGGAGCTTGACCGAGGTGGAACTAATATCGATCCCTAGAAGGGTGTTGGCCTTCTTACTGAAGAGTTCGAACACAACCTGATTCCTATGAGTTTCCGTCACTTACGGAGTTATTTCGGGCCAGCGTCACTGCCGACAGCCTTGACAGTAGCGCAAATCACGCTTGGGGACGAAAAATGCTTATAATGCCCAGCGTTTTTTTCGTTTAACAAAGCTTCAAGGCGTGTTCATTTGTAAATGCCTGCGCTCAACCCATTATTTTTTCTGGAAATCCAAAAGCCTTGATACGCCTGCTGAAGTTTTTCTGGTGGTCTCTCGTCGCGGTATTCTGCTCGCTGCTGCTCGGCCTGAGCGGCGCGTTCCTTTATCTGAGCCCCAACCTTCCATCCGTTGAGGCGCTGCGAAGCATTCAACTGCAAATTCCCCTGCGCGTTTACAGCAGCGACGGCAAGCTGATCGCCGAATTTGGCGAGATGCGCCGCACGCCTATCCGCTTCGCCGAGATCCCGCCCAATTTCATCAACGCCCTGCTATCGGCCGAAGACGACAATTTCGCCAATCACTACGGTGTCGACCCAAGCAGCCTGATGCGCGCCGCCACACAACTGGTGAAGAGCGGCCACATTCAATCGGGCGGCAGTACCATCACGATGCAGGTCGCGAAAAACTTTTTCCTGACCAGCGAAAGAAGCTTTTCACGCAAAACCACCGAGATTCTTCTCGCCTTGCAAATCGAGCGCCAACTGACCAAGGACGAGATCCTTGAGCTGTACGTCAACAAGATTTATCTGGGTAACCGGGCCTATGGCATCGAGGCGGCGGCGCAAGTCTACTACGGCAAATCGATTCGCGATGTAAGCCTTGCGCAAATGGCCATGATTGCCGGTTTGCCCAAGGCACCGTCACGTTTCAACCCACTGGCCAACCCAACCCGCGCCAAGGAACGCCGTGACTGGATCCTGGGCCGCATGTATCGCCTGGGCAAGATCGACCAGACTGCCTACCAGGCCGCGTTGAGCGAGCCACTGAACGCCAGTTACCACGTGCCGACGCCGGAAGTTAACGCGCCTTATATCGCTGAAATGGCCCGCGCTGAGATGGTCGGACGCTATGGCAGCGAGGCCTATACCGAGGGCTTCCGCGTCACGACCACGGTTCCGAGCGGCCTGCAGGAAGACGCCAACAAGGCAGTCCAGCGCGGCCTGATCGACTACGACCAGCGCCATGGCTATCGCGGCCCGGAAAGCCGGTTCCCCGGCATGACCCGCGCCAACTGGATTCAGGAGCTGACCAAACAGCGCACGATCAATGGCCTTGAGCCCGGCATCGTGACCCAAGTCGACAAGGCCGGCCTGACAGTGTTGACCCGCAATGGCGAAGCGGAAGAGAAGGTCGAGTGGAGCACCATGAAGTGGGCGCGTCCCTACCTGAACACCAATAGCCTGGGTGCCAATCCCAAGCAGCCGGGTGATGTCGCGAAGGTCGGCGACCTGATCCGACTGCTGCGCCAGGACGATGGCTCACTCAAATTCAGTCAAATTCCCGTCGCTCAGAGCGCACTGGTGTCGCTTGATCCACAAAACGGCGCCATTCGCGCACTGGTGGGCGGTTTTGCCTTCGAGCAGAGCAACTACAACCGAGCGATGCAGGCCAAGCGTCAACCGGGCTCCAGCTTCAAGCCCTTCATCTACAGCGCCGCGCTGGACAACGGCTACACCGCTTCCAGCCTGGTGAACGATGCGCCGATCGTGTTCGTCGACGAGTACCTGGACAAAGTCTGGCGCCCGAAGAACGACACCAACACCTTCCTCGGCCCGATTCGCCTGCGCGAAGCGCTGTACAAGTCGCGTAATCTGGTGTCGATCCGTCTGCTGCAGGCCCTGGGCGTGGACAGCACCATCGACTACATCACCCGCTTCGGCTTCGCCAAGCAGGACCTGCCGCGCAACCTGTCGCTGGCCCTGGGTACCGCGACGCTCACGCCGATGGAAATCGCCACCGGCTGGAGCGCGTTCGCCAACGGCGGATACAAGGTCAGCCCGTACCTGATCCAGAACATCGAAAATCGTGACGGCCAGACCATTTTCGCGGCCAACCCGCCGAGCGTGCCCGCCAATGACATTAAGACCGCGCCGGACACTTCGACCTTCGCGGTACACGACACGCCGAACCTGACCACCAACGCTTCGACCACGCCTGTCGAGCCTCAGGCGCCTGCCGTCGCCGAACGCATCGTCGACAGCCGCACGACGTTCATTCTGAACAGCATGTTGCAAGACGTGATCAAGCGAGGCACTGGACGACGTGCGCTGGCCATGAACCGGCCCGACATCGCAGGCAAGACCGGTACGACCAATGAATCCAAGGATGCGTGGTTCTCCGGCTACAACGCCGACTACGTCACCACCGTCTGGACCGGCTTCGACCAGCCGGAAAGCCTGGGTCGCCACGAATTCGGCGGCACCGTAGCGCTGCCGATCTGGATGGATTACATGAGCGCCGCGCTGAAGGACAAGCCGCCGCATCAGCAGGCCGAGCCGGATGGCATTCTCAGCCTGCGGGTCGATCCGGTCAGCGGCCGAGCGGCCACGCCAAGCACGCCGAATGCGTTCTTCGAACTGTTCAAGAGCGAAGACACGCCACCGAGCGTCAATGAACTGGGTGGCAGTGCGCCCGGCAGCCCGTTGCCAGCGGACGAGTCGGCACCGATCGACTTGTTCTGACGGACGCTGGCAGAGCGCTTACCCTGCGCAAATGAGCAGGCGGCGCTCCGCCTGCTCACGAAGCCTTTTCTCTGGCGGCCGTACCGACCTCTTCGCGAGCAAGCTCGCTCCCACAGGGCGGGCGTTCCGCCGCACTAAAGCGCAGCCGGCAACTTCCAGCAGGTTTTGCATTTTCCCGACGGTCTCTGCATGACCGACAGTCGCGCTCATGGACCAGCAATGGATGCCCGGATGTGGGAGTGGACTTGTCCACGAAGGCTGATCACCAGATACCCCGCAAGCCGACGAAGGACGCCGTAGCCTGGTGCGTACGGTTTTCGTGAACACACTTGAGCGCGCGCTCACTGCGCCATGGCATGACCGACAGTCGCCTCATCAATTTTTACTTACTGCAATACCGGCAAGCCCGGTATCATCGCGCGCCCGATTCACCCGGAAGTCTGAATTCAAATGAAACCCACCTTGATCGCCGCCGCAGAACTCGATCGCATCGACACCTGGGCCAAATACTCCAGCCACATGTGTGGAGGCTGTGTTTCCAGCTGCTGCACGCTGCCGGTCGAAGTGAAGATCAAGGACCTGATCCGCATCGGCATCGTCGATGATTTCGAGCGTGGCGAGCCGGCGAAGAACATCGCCAAGCGCTTGCAGAAGGAAGGGATCGTCGAGCGCTACAACCAGAAGACCGAGATCTTCACCTTGCAGCGCATGAGCAACAACGACTGCCTGTACCTGGACCGCAAGAGCCGCTTGTGCACCATCTACGACAAACGCCCGGACACCTGCCGCAACCACCCAAAGATCGGCCCGCGTCCTGGCTACTGCGCGTACAAGCCCAAAGCCGTGGTACGCCCGGAAAGCGGCTCCCTGAGAAACGCCACCAGCGCGCCTGTACCGAAGTTCTGAGTGATCGCCTGAGTGTGACGTAGAACGTCACGGCTGCACGCTCACGATCAAGCCACACAGGCCACACAAACAAAAACGCCCCCGGTCTCTCGACCGGGGGCGTTTTCATTTAGCGCAGGCTAAGTATCAAGCCTTGGCTTTCTTGGCAGCGCGGGTACGCTCGCTTTCGTCCAGGATCTTCTTGCGAAGACGGATCGATTTTGGCGTCACTTCACACAGCTCGTCGTCCTGGATGAATTCCAGAGCCTGTTCCAGAGTGAACTTGATAGGCGGAACCAGAGCGATGGTTTCGTCTTTACCCGAAGCACGCATGTTGTCGAGCTTCTTGCCTTTGGTTGGGTTCACACCCAGGTCGTTGTCGCGGCTGTTCAGGCCGACGATCTGACCACCGTAGATTTCCTGACCGTGCTCGACGAACAGCTTGCCGCGAGCCTGCAGGGTTTCCAGGGAGTAGGTCAGCGCCTTGCCGGTTTCAACCGAAACCAGAACACCGTTCTGACGGCCGGACATGTCGCCGGACTTCATCACGTCGTAACGGTCGAAGATCGAGGTCAGGATGCCTGCACCGGAGGTCAGGGTCAGGAACTCGTTACGGAAACCGATCAGGCCGCGAGCCGGGATGTTGTACTCGAGACGTACACGACCCTTGCCATCTGGAACCATGTTGGTCAGGTCGCCTTTACGCAGACCCATTTGCTCCATGATCGCGCCCTGAGATTCTTCCGGCAGGTCGATGGTGACGTTTTCGTACGGTTCGTGCTTCACGTCGCCTACACGACGGATGATCACTTCCGGACGGCCTACGGCCATTTCGAAGCCTTCGCGACGCATGGTTTCGATCAGAACCGAGAGGTGCAGCTCACCACGGCCGGAAACCTTGAACTTGTCAGCCGAGTCGCCTTCTTCAACGCGCAGAGCAACGTTGTACAGCAGCTCCTTGTCCAGACGCTCCTTGATGTTACGGCTGGTGACGAACTTGCCTTCCTTACCGCAGAAAGGCGAATCGTTAACCTGGAAGGTCATCGAAACGGTCGGCTCGTCAACGGTCAGCGGCTTCATCGCTTCAACAGCTGTCGGATCGCACAGGGTGTCGGAGATGAACAACTCTTCGAAGCCGCTGATGCAGACGATGTCGCCCGCTGCAGCTTCTTCGACGTCCACACGGTGCAGACCGTGGTGACCCATCAGCTTCAGGATACGGCCGTTACGCTTCTTGCCGTCGGCGTCGATGGCGACAACCGGGGTGTTCGGCTTGACGCGACCACGGGCGATACGGCCAACACCGATGACGCCCAGGAAGCTGTTGTAGTCCAGAGCGGATATCTGCATCTGGAACGGACCGTCACGGTCAACGGACGGCGCAGGGACGTTGTCGACGATCGACTGATACAGCGGCGTCATGTCTTCAGACATGTCGGTGTGGTCCAGACCGGCAATACCGTTCAGAGCCGAGGCGTAGACGACTTTGAAGTCCAGCTGTTCTTCGGTGGCACCCAGGTTGTCGAACAGGTCGAAGATCTGGTCCAGAACCCAGTCAGGACGTGCGCCCGGACGGTCAACCTTGTTGATGACCACGATTGGACGCAGGCCGGCTTCAAAAGCCTTCTTGGTCACGAAACGGGTTTGCGGCATAGGGCCGTCCTGAGCGTCGACCAGCAGCAGCACGGAGTCAACCATCGACATCACGCGCTCTACTTCACCGCCGAAGTCGGCGTGGCCCGGGGTGTCCACGATGTTGATGTGGTAGCCGTTCCAGTTGATCGCGGTGTTCTTCGCGAGAATGGTGATACCGCGCTCTTTTTCCTGGTCGTTGGAGTCCATTACGCGCTCGTCGTTGAGCTCGTTGCGCTCCAGAGTGCCGGATTGACGCAGGAGTTTGTCTACCAGGGTGGTCTTACCATGGTCAACGTGGGCGATGATGGCGATGTTGCGTAGATTTTCGATCACTTGTGTATCTCGATCAGAGGATTCGGTTTGCAGACGGGTTGGCGTCGGCGATTAACAGGTGCTGGTCGGCAAAAGCCGTTACGGCTTGACGACGGGTGTCGGGGGGCCGGTGACGCAAGCCACAGGCAAACAGCCCCGGGCACTTAGCTCGGTCGATAAACGCGCACATTGGCATGCCCCTCACTGAGCAAATGGTGAGCATGCAGGCGACTCATGACGCCTTTGTCGCAATACAACAGGTACTGGCGCGTGTTATCCAGTTCCTTGAAACGGCTGTTCAATGCATAGAACGGCAGCGTTTGTACTTCCACGCCCGGCACCTGCAGCGGCTGGTCTTCCTGGGCATCCGGGTGACGGATGTCGATCACGACCTGACCGGCCAGCGCCTGGCTGACTTCTTCTATATCCACGTTGCGGCTCAGATCGTCGATGACCCGATCGATCGAAACCAGCCTTGCGCGCTCGAGCGCCTGCTCGAGAATCGCCATGTCGAACTGTTTTTCTTCGTACTCAACGCGATTACGCTTGGCGTTGGTCTTGGGGTTGACCGAAATCACCCCGCAATACTCAGGCATGTGCCGGGCGAAATCGGCCGTACCGATTTCAGTGGCCTGGTCCACGATGTCCTGCTTGTGGCTGGCGATCAGCGGGCGCAGCACCAGCTTGTCAGTAGCCGAATCGATCAGCGACAGGTTGGGCAGCGTCTGACTGGACACCTGTGAAATGGCCTCGCCGGTGACAAGCACATCGATCTCGAGACGATCAGCCACGGATGAGGCAGCGCGTAACATCATACGCTTCAAAACTACACCCATATGACTGTTATCGACTTTCTGCAGAATTTCTCCGAGAACTTCCTCGAACGGCACGCTGACGAACAGCACGCGCTGCGAGCTGCCGTACTTCTTCCAGATGAAATGAGCGACTTCCATCACGCCCAGTTCATGAGCGCGACCGCCCAGATTGAAGAAGCAGAAGTGCGCCATAAGCCCGCGGCGCATGATCTGGTAGGCTGCGACGGTTGAATCGAATCCACCCGACATCAATACCAGGGTCTGTTCCAGCGCACCGAGCGGGTAACCGCCCAGGCCTTTATGCTGGTCATGCACAACGAACAACCGTTGGTCGCGAATTTCCATGCGCACCACCAGTTCGGGCTTTTTCAGCTCGATTCCGGCCGCGCCGCACTGCTGGCGCAACTGACTGCCGACGTATTTTTCGACATCCATGGAGCTGAAATCGTGTCGTCCGGCACGCTTGCAACGCACGGCAAACATTTTGCCCGGCAGCAGGTCGGCGTAGTGCGCCTTGCACTTGGCAACGATGTCATCCATGTCGCCCAGCGGGTACTCGGCCACCTGCAGAAAGTTGGCGATACCGGGCATGCAACTCAGGCGTTCGGTGATGCCCTGCAGCACTTTGGGGTCGGTCAGCCGGGTCTCCACCTCAAGGTTGTCCCATACGCCGCCCACCACAATGTCCGCGTCCAGTTCCCGGAGCACGGTACGAATGTTCTTGCCCAGCTGCCGGATGAATTTCTTGCGAACCGGCGGGCTTTTGATGGTGATTTCTGGGAAAACTTTAACGATTAGTTTCATGGAAACGGTGCGTGAGGTGCCGACCAAAAAAGGGGGGCGCGGATTATAGCGGAAATTGCTCAAGGTTTAACCAGTTATCGTACAGCCAATCATCAGCGCACCAAAAAGAGTCGCTGCAACATTTGCCGGCGCCATAAAGGTGCGTGTTTTTCGCTTGAGAGCTGTTTTGACGCCCTGAAAGCCTCGGTTTGAGGCAAAAAACCCAACACGGGGCACTGGCATGCAAATTGCTCCCTTGTGAGGCAGGTTGCCATGGCAGAGTATTCGCGCCGGCATCACCCAAATTTAAGGGACCCAAAACTATAAGGCGGTCCCTAGCCACCCGGAGGACACCATGTCGAAGTCGGTTCAACTCATCAAAGATCATGACGTTAAATGGATTGATCTGCGCTTCACGGACACCAAGGGCAAGCAGCAGCACGTCACGATGCCTGCGCGCGATGCGCTGGAAGACGATTTCTTCGAAGTCGGCAAAATGTTCGACGGTTCCTCCATCGCTGGCTGGAAAGGCATCGAAGCCTCCGACATGATCCTGCTGCCGGATGACGAGACTGCCGTTCTCGACCCGTTCACCGAAGAGCCGACCCTGATCCTGGTCTGCGACATCATCGAGCCTTCGACCATGCAGGGCTACGATCGCGACCCGCGCGCCATCGCCCATCGTGCTGAGGAATACCTGAAGTCCACCGGTATCGGTGACACTGTATTCGTAGGTCCTGAGCCGGAATTCTTCGTTTTCGACGAAGTGAAGTTCAAGTCCGACATCTCCGGTTCCATGTTCAAGATCTTCTCCGAACAGGCTTCCTGGATGACCGACGGCGACGTCGATGGCGGCAACAAAGGCCACCGTCCCGGCGTCAAGGGTGGTTACTTCCCGGTTCCACCGGTCGACCACGACCACGAAATCCGTACCGCAATGTGCAACGCCCTGGAAGAAATGGGCCAGATCGTGGAAGTTCACCACCACGAAGTTGCCACTGCCGGCCAGAACGAAATCGGCGTGAAGTTCAACACGCTGGTCAAGAAGGCTGACGAAGTTCAGACCCTCAAGTACTGCGTACACAACGTTGCCGATGCTTACGGCCGCACCGCGACCTTCATGCCGAAGCCACTGTACGGTGACAACGGTTCGGGCATGCACGTCCACATGTCCATCGCCAAAGATGGCAAGAACACCTTCGCAGGCGAAGGCTACGCCGGCCTGTCCGACACAGCCCTGTTCTTCATCGGCGGTATCATCAAGCACGGCAAGGCACTGAACGGCTTCACCAACCCGTCGACCAACTCCTACAAGCGTCTGGTTCCAGGTTTCGAAGCGCCGGTCATGCTGGCCTACTCGGCACGCAACCGTTCCGCTTCCATCCGTATTCCTTACGTCTCCAGCCCACGCGGTCGTCGTATCGAAGCACGCTTCCCGGATCCGGCAGCCAACCCGTACCTGGCATTCGCTGCACTGTTGATGGCTGGCCTGGACGGCATCCAGAACAAGATCCACCCTGGCGACGCAGCTGACAAGAACCTGTATGACCTGCCGCCTGAAGAGGCCAAAGAGATCCCACAAGTGTGCGGCAGCCTGAAAGAAGCTCTGGAAGAGCTGGACAAGGGCCGTGCGTTCCTGACCAAGGGCGGCGTTTTCAGCGACGACTTCATCGATGCCTACATCGAGCTGAAGAGTGAAGAAGAAATCAAGGTTCGCACCTTCGTACACCCACTGGAATATGAGCTGTACTACAGCTGCTAATTCAGTCGCGCCAGCGTTGATGGCGTAATGAGAGACCTCCTTCGGGAGGTCTTTTCATTTGTGCCATAGCGGAAAAATTCCTGAGGGTGCGGTAAGAGTCTACCGCCCGCGAGAAAAACCGGATGGCAATCTTGGAGGCCTCACTCTCACCTCCAGGATCATCCTGACATGCCAGTAAAATATTTGATCGCAGCAACCTGTCTGTTCTTGACTAGCCACGTCATGGCCGAGCAAAAGCCACCCGCGGTTTCATCCAGCGTGCTACTCAAGAGCAGCGCGTCCTGGGACGGCACGCCGTACAAGGCCTATCCCGAAGGCCAACCCGAGCTGACCGTTCTGCAGATCAACATCCCCGCTGAAACCAGCCTGAACTGGCACACCCATCCCATACCCAATGCTGCCTACGTGGTCTCTGGCGAACTGACTGTGGAGACGCGAGACAGCGGCGAGCGGATCCATCTCAAGAAGGGCGACACCCTGCCGGAAATGGTCGACAGTGTGCACCGTGGCAAAACCGGCAAGGTGCCGGTGGAACTGATCGTGTTCTATGCCGGAGCGCGTGACATTCCCGTATCGCAGCCCGTCACGAAGTAGAGCGGCAGGCGCGGCCGGAGGCTGTGGATGAATCTTTATTCATTGCAAAGCACTGGCCGCAAACTGCAACCTGACGTTACCTTTCCTCCCTCTCCCCACGATGGAACACCCCATGCGCATGCTTCTCGCCAGCTCGTTACTGACCCTGACCTGTCTGTCTTCGGGCTTCGCCTTTGCCGCTGAACAGAAACCCTCCGCACTCGAGCCATTGCTGCAAGCCATCAGCGAGCGCCTGACCATTGCGGATCAGGTTGCGCTGAGCAAATGGGACAGCGGCAAGGCCGTCGAAGACCCACCGCGTGAGCAACAAGTAATCAGTGCGGCCCAGGCGCGGGCAGCCGAATTCAAACTCAATCCCGATGACGTGCAACGGTTGTTCCGCGCTCAGATAGAAGCCAACAAACGCGTACAGAACGCCCTGCTCGCCCAGTGGCACGAGGCAGGCAAGGCACCTGAAACAAAACGTCTGAGCCTGATCGATGATATCCGTCCGAAACTGGATCGCTTGCAGACCGAACTGCTACGCGCCTATGCCGACTTCCAGCCGACACGCGAGTCGGAGGATTGCCAGACACTGCTGAACGCAGCACTCAAACACCATCAGAGCGACCCGATTCACGATCAGGCGCTGGTGCTTGCCACCGCCGATTTGTGCACACCTAAACTGTAACCCCGGCTGCACGGCGCACGGCGAAGTGTTCTATGCTGGTGGCCTTTGCCCTTCGCCGTCGAGAGCCTCATGCGTCAAAGCCTTATCTGCCTGTTCCTGCTGATCAGTCTGCCTGCGACGGCGCAGATCTATAAGTACACCGACGCGAATGGCAACGCAGCCTTCAGCAACCAGCCACCCAACGGCATCAAGACCGAAGTCGTCGAGTTGCCACCACTCAACAGTGTCGAAAGCCAGGGGCCGACCAGACCGGTTACGAACACTCTGCCGCCGCCTGCGCCCGCACAGACACAGCCGCAGGCCGCTTACAGCACACTGGAACTGAGCGATCTGCCGACCGACGAAGCACTGCGCGCCAACAGCGGTTCCTTCATCATCGGCGTGAAAATCGAGCCGCGCCTGCAACAGGCCCATCGCCTGCAACTGCTGCTGGACGGCAATCTCTATGGCCAGCCGACCAACCTTCCACGGTTTCAGGTAATGAACGTCGACCGTGGCGAACACAGTTTCGCGGTGGTGGTGAAAGACGGCGAGCGTATCATCCAGCAAAGCGAGACCATCACCCTGACCGTGCAACGCGTCCACCTTGGCAAGCCATGAAAATCCGCAGCCTGCTGATGCTGTTGTCATTGCTGTGCGCACTGCCAGTGGTGGCGGACGTCTACACCTACATCGACGCGAACGGCAATCGGGTGTTCACCGACCAGCCGCGCAAGAATGCCAAGCGTGTCGACATCCCGCCAAGCAACAACATGACCGGCACGCCGCCAACCAGAACGCTTAAAGCCCAACCCAGACAGCCACAGCCTCCCGCGATGTTCCACTATCAATTGCTGCGCGTGCTGGTGCCCGAACCGGATGCGACGATCAGCAACCCGAGTGGCGACCTCATCGTGACCGTGACCAGCGATCCGGCCCTTCAGGCAGGTCACAACTACCGCCTGCTGCTGGATGGCATGCCCGTGGGGCAGCCGGGACGTAGCCCGGTATTCCCGTTGAGCAACATTGACCGGGGCACGCACCAGCTTTCCGTGGAAATCTTCGATCAGATGGGTCGAGTGCTGGAAAAGACCCCGAATCAGCCGTTTCACTTGCAGCGTATTTCGCTTGCGCAGAAGCGTGCGGTCAATCCCTGCAAGGCTGAAGAGTACGGCGTCCGCCCGGAGTGTCCGCTCAAGGACAAGCCCAAACCCGAGAGCAGCATTCTGCCGTTCTTCTGAGCCCAGCGGCCTACACTCACTGCAAGCACCTTTTTGGTGCGCAAATCGCGTCGCCGCGCAACAATACAGCCCACTTTGGTTCAGAAATGCCCCTCGGGTAGCGCCGTATGCGGGCACAAGTTCGAAAAAAGGTCCTGTTTTGCAAAGAAAGCGCTTCTTTTCGGAGCCTTGGTTTGTTTTTTGCAACTTCCCAGGCATAGCACCCCGCCAAGCACCGTATGGGTGGCATTGCTTCTGCTGACAAGGATTTGTCAGCACCTGTATTGCGCGATTGCCATGTGCCAAAAGAGGTCAACACGATTCATGACTATCAGCGACGCGCTGCACAGACTGTTACTGGATAACCTCACCACTGCCACCATTCTGCTCAACGCCGACCTGCGTCTTGAGTACATGAACCCGGCGGCCGAAATGCTGCTCGCCATCAGCGGGCAGCGCAGCCATGGGCAATTCATCAGCGAGCTGTTCACCGAGTCGGCCGAGGCACTGAGTTCCCTTCGCCAGGCCGTCGAGCAGGCGCACCCGTTCACCAAACGTGAAGCGATGCTCACCGCGCTGACCGGTCAGACCCTGACCGTCGACTACGCGGTGACACCGATCCTCAGCAAGGGCGAGACTCTGCTGCTGCTCGAGGTCCATCCCCGCGACCGCCTGCTGCGCATCACCAAGGAAGAGGCTCAGCTGTCGAAGCAGGAAACCACCAAGATGCTGGTGCGGGGTCTGGCTCATGAAATAAAGAATCCACTGGGCGGGATCCGCGGCGCCGCACAATTGTTGGCCCGCGAACTGCCGGAGGAAAGCCTCAAGGACTACACCAACGTCATCATCGAGGAAGCCGACCGCCTGCGTAATCTGGTCGACCGGATGCTGGGTTCCAACAAACTGCCGTCGCTGGCCATGACCAACGTGCACGAAGTGCTCGAACGAGTGTGCAGCCTGGTCGAAGCCGAAAGTCAGGGCTGCATCACCTTGGTGCGCGACTATGACCCAAGCATTCCGGATGTCCTTATCGACCGCGAGCAAATGATCCAGGCCGTGCTCAATATCGTGCGCAACGCCATGCAGGCCATCAGTGGCCAGAACGAGCTGCGTCTGGGCCGCATCACCCTGCGCACGCGTGCCATGCGCCAGTTCACGATTGGCCACGTGCGCCATCGGCTGGTGAGCAAGATCGAAATCATCGACAACGGCCCCGGCATTCCGGCGGAGCTTCAGGAAACCATTTTCTACCCCATGGTCAGTGGCCGCCCGGATGGTACGGGACTCGGTCTGGCCATTACCCAGAACATCATCAGCCAGCACCAGGGCCTGATCGAGTGTGACAGCCATCCCGGCCACACCACGTTCTCGATCTTCCTGCCGCTGGAACAAGGAGCAGCTTCGACATGAGCCGTAGTGAAACTGTCTGGATCGTAGACGACGATCGTTCCATTCGCTGGGTACTGGAAAAAGCCTTGCAACAGGAAGGCATGACCACACAAAGCTTCGACAGCGCCGACGGGGTGATGAGTCGCCTCGCCCGTCAGCAACCGGACGTGATCATTTCCGACATCCGTATGCCGGGTGCCAGTGGCCTGGACCTGCTGGCGCGGATTCGCGAACAGCATCCACGCCTGCCGGTCATCATCATGACCGCTCATTCCGACCTGGACAGCGCCGTGGCGTCGTATCAGGGTGGCGCGTTCGAATACTTGCCCAAGCCGTTCGATGTCGATGAAGCCGTCTCACTGGTCAAGCGCGCCAACCAGCACGCCCAGGAGCAGCAAGGTCTGGACGTAGCGCCCACTCTGACCCGCACACCCGAGATCATCGGCGAAGCGCCAGCAATGCAGGAAGTGTTTCGCGCCATCGGCCGTTTGAGCCATTCCAACATTACGGTGTTGATCAACGGCGAATCGGGTACCGGTAAAGAACTGGTCGCCCATGCATTGCATCGTCACAGCCCGCGTTCGGCTTCGCCGTTCATTGCGTTGAACATGGCAGCGATCCCCAAGGACTTGATGGAATCGGAGCTGTTCGGTCACGAAAAAGGGGCATTCACCGGCGCGGCCAACCTGCGTCGCGGCCGCTTCGAGCAGGCCGACGGCGGCACGCTGTTTCTCGATGAGATCGGCGACATGCCAGCCGACACCCAGACCCGTTTGCTGCGAGTACTGGCGGATGGCGAGTTCTATCGGGTCGGCGGTCATACGCCGGTCAAGGTCGATGTCAGAATCATCGCCGCGACGCACCAGAATCTGGAAACCCTGGTGCAGGCCGGCAAGTTTCGCGAGGACTTGTTTCACCGTTTGAACGTGATTCGTATCCACATCCCGCGCATGTCGGACCGTCGCGAAGACATTCCGACCCTGGCCCGGCACTTCCTGAGCCGCGCTGCGCAAGAGCTGGCGGTCGAGCCGAAGCTGCTCAAGGCAGAGACCGAGGAATACCTCAAGCACCTGCCGTGGCCCGGCAACGTGCGTCAGCTGGAAAACACGTGCCGCTGGATCACGGTCATGGCCTCGGGCCGTGAAGTGCACATTAGCGACCTGCCGCCCGAACTGCTTAGCCTGCCGCAGGATGCTGCGCCCGTCACCAACTGGGAACAGGCACTGCGTCAATGGGCCGATCAGGCGCTGTCACGTGGCCAGTCGAGCCTGCTGGACAGTGCCGTGCCGACCTTCGAACGCATCATGATCGAAACCGCCCTCAAACACACCGCCGGCCGCCGCCGCGATGCCGCCGTGCTGTTGGGCTGGGGCCGCAATACCTTGACCCGCAAGATCAAGGAACTGGGCATGAAGGTCGATGGCGGGGATGACGACGAAGGCGAAGAAGGCTGACCCTCCCCGCCTTCGCGAAGGGCCCCGCCAATCCCGTGGGAGCGAACTTGTTCGCGAAGGCGTCGGTGCAGGCGACGGATAGTCAGCGCCGCAAACACCGCTTTCGTGGACAAGTCCACTCCCACGATTCAAAACGCCCGCCACCCCCGTGGCAGCGAATGAATTCGCGAAATGGCTTGCAGCACGCCGGGCTTGAATCACCCAATCACTCAGCCAGCGACGGCTTTTCCCACAGGTTGATTCCGCCTTCCACGGCGAAGCTGTCGATCTCGGTCAGTTCTTCCTGACTGAATGACAGGTTCTTCAAGGCACCGACGTTCTCGATGATCTGCTCGGGGCGGCTGGCACCAATCAGCGCTGAGGTCACGCGCGGATCACGCAGTGTCCAGGCCAGGGCCATCTGCGCCAGACTCTGGCCACGGCGCTGGGCGATTTCGTTCAGTGCGCGGACGTGGGCGATGTTCTGTTCGGACAAGTGCGAAGCCTGCAAAGAACCGCCACCCGGGCGATTGACCCGCGCATCCTGAGGCACGCCGTTCAGGTATTTGTCCGACAGCAGCCCTTGCGCCAGCGCGGTGAAGGCAATCACGCCAGCACCCAGCTCTTCGGTTGCATCGAGCAGGTCTTTTTCGACCCAGCGATTGAGCAGGTTGTACGCCGGTTGATGAATCAGCAACGGCACTTTCCACTCTTTCAACAGCGCTGCGATTTCACGGGTCTTGGCGCCGGAATACGACGAGATCCCGATGTACAGCGCTTTGCCTTGCTGCACGGCGGTGGCCAGTGCACTCGCGGTTTCTTCCAGCGGGGTGTCCGGGTCGAAGCGGTGGGAGTAGAAAATATCGACGTAATCCAGGCCCATGCGTTGCAGGCTCTGGTCGAGACTGGCCAGCACGTACTTGCGCGAACCGCCGCCTTGCCCGTAAGGCCCCGGCCACATGTCCCATCCGGCCTTGCTGGAGATAATCAGCTCATCACGGTACTGCTTGAAATCTTCACGCAGCAGACGACCGAAGTTGATCTCGGCGCTGCCATACGGCGGGCCGTAGTTGTTGGCCAGGTCGAAATGGTTGATCCCCAGATCGAACGCAGTGCGCAGCATGGCGCGCTGGGTGTCGATGGGTGTGCTGTCACCGAAGTTGTGCCACAGGCCCAGCGACAGCGCTGGCAAAACCAGCCCGCTGCGGCCGGTACGGCGGTAAGGCATGTCGTTGTAGCGGTGTTCGGCAGCGATATAGGTCATTGAATCCTCTCTTGTCAGGGGGATACTCAAGGCTTGTTCCACACAGCCTGCTGGATATCGACCCGCTTGGGCACCAGGTGGTTGTCGTAAAACAGATCGGCGGTCGCCTGTTGCGCGCGAACGATTTCCGGGGTGATCGGCAGGCTCGGCGACGCCGGGCGATGGTCAAGATACTGAGTGATGACGGCTTCGGACAAGCCCATGCTGCGCGCCAGAATCGTGATGCTTTCGGCGCGTTGCGAGCGGGTAAGGGCGTCGGCGGCGGTCAGTTCATCGAGCACGTTCTGCACGAATGCTCCGTTGTGGTCAGCGAAATCGCGGCGGGCGGTGTAGAACGGGCCGGACAAACCCAGTCCCTCGCCGTTGGCCAGCAAGCGACTATGGCCTTCGTTGAGCGCAATGGAATAGTACGGATCCCAAATCGCCCAGGCATCGACACTGCCGTTCTCGAACGCGGCGCGGGCGTCAGCCGGGGTCAGGTAAATCGGCTGAATGTCCTTGAACGTCAGCCCGGCTTTATTCAGCACGCGCAGCACCACATTGTGGGCACTGGAGCCTTTCTGGAAAGCAACCTTGCGCCCCTTCAACTCGGCCACACTGTGCAGCGGGCTTTCGTTGCGCACCAGAATGGTTTCGGCCTGCGGTTTGGCCGGTTCGGCACCGATATAGACCAGATCGGCACCCGCGACCTGCGCGAAGATCGGCGGGATGTCGCCGGTCGAGGCAATGTCCAGGCTGCCAATGTTCAAGGCTTCCAGCATCTGCGGCCCGGCCGGAAACTCGATCCACTTGATCTGCGTGCTCGGGAAACGCCTCTCCAGCAAGGCGTGCTCCTTGGCGAGTACCAGCGTGATCGAGCCCTTCTGGTAGCCGATGCGCAAAGTGTCGGGCTCGTCGGCCGAAGCGGTGTTGAGCAGACCGCTGAAGGCGAGCAGCGCGGCGATGAGTGCGAATGGTTTCATGAGTTTTCCCTGTACCGATGATGTGATCGTTCCCATGTTCTGCATGGGAACGCCGCCAAGGACGCTCCGCGCCCTGCTTGCGATGTGGATCAGAACCGATCCGCCTGACGCGACAACCCCAGGTTCTCGCGCAGCGTTAAGCCCTCGTATTCGGTACGAAACAGACCCCGTCGCTGCAGTTCGGGCACCACGAGATGGGCGACGTCTTCAAGACCGCCGGGCAGATGTGGCACCAGTACGTTGAAGCCGTCGGCAGCACCCTGTTCGAACCAGACCTGCAATTCATCGGCGATCTGCTCTGGCGTGCCGATCAGACTGTAATGCCCTCGCCCTCCAGCAATGCGTCTTCCCAGTTGCGCCAGGTTGAGGTGTTCCCGTTCAGCCAGTTCGGTGAGCAGTTGCTGACGACTGCGCTGGCCGCTGTCGGTCAGTGGCAATTCCGGCAGCGGGCCGTCCAGCGGATAGCCGGACAGGTCGAAATTGCCGAGCATCCGACCCAGCAACGCAACTCCTACTTCAGGCTCGACCAGCGCCTGAAAGGATTCGAATTTCGCCTTGGCCTGCGCTTCGGTTTCAGCCACGACGATCAACACACCCGGCATGATCTTCAGTGAATCGGCACTGCGACCATAAGCGGCCAACCGGCCTTTCATGTCGGCATAGAACGCCTGCGCGCTGGTCAGCGACGTCTGCGCAGTGAACACCACCTCGGCCGTTTGCGCCGCCAGATCACGTCCGGTTTCCGAAGATCCGGCCTGCACCACCACCGGCTGACCCTGCGGCGAGCGGGCTACATTGAGCGGACCTTTGACGCTGAAATGCTCTCCCTGATGATCCAGCACCTGCATTTTGGCCGGGTCGTAATATTGACCGCTGACCTTGTCACGGGTGAAGGCATCGTCCGCCCAACTGTTCCACAGCCCGGTCACCACTTGATGAAACTCACGTGCACGGCTGTAGCGATCCGCGTGGCCGACGTGTTCGGCGCGACCGAAGTTCTGCGCCTCGGCCGCCGCATCGGAAGTCACCAGATTCCATCCCGCTCGCCCGCTTGAAAGATGATCAAGCGACGCGAATTTGCGGGCCACGTGATACGGCTCGTTGTAGGTCGTGGTCGCCGTGGCGATCAGGCCAATGTGATCGGTCACCGCGCTCAATGCCGATAGCAGCGTCAGCGGCTCGAAGTGATCGGAGCGCGCCATGCGACTGGCGATATCGCCCGTAGCGGCGGCGACACTGTCGGCCACGAACAGCGCATCGAATTTCGCCGCCTCGGCCACTTGCGCCAGATGCCGATAATGCTTGAAGTCCAGCCCAGCGTTGGCGGGCACATCCGGGTGTCGCCAGGCCGCCACGTGGTGCCCGGTGGCCATCAGAAAAGCGCCCAGTTTCATCTGTCGAGCAGACGTGCTCATAACTTGCTCCTTTCATTGCGGTTGCCCGCTTAGAAATCCTTGCGTACCTGCACACCGAAATAACGCTCGTCATCACGCGGCACCGAGCGATACACATAATTGCCGCCGGTGGCGAGCATCGGTGAGTAGGACTTGTCAGCCAGGTTCTTGCCCAGCAGCGCCACACGCCAACCGCTGTTGTAATCCGCCAGCGCTACGCTCGCGTTCCAGATGCCATAGGCACCCTGTTTGGTGTCAGGGTTCTGGCTGATGTCGTACTGCACTTCGCTCTGCCAGCTGTAATCGGTGCCCAGTTCGATATCCAGGCCGTTTTCCAGCGGGATGGTGTAGTCGGCGCGCACGTAGCTTTTCCAGTCCGGGCTATACGGCAATGTCTTGCCATCGACGTTGCACGACGCGGCCGCACCGGCCGGGCACGCAAAGCTGTCGATGCGTGCACGGGTGTAGGACAGCGCACCGGAGAACTTCAGATTGCGCGTGGCCTGCAGCGCGTAATCCAGCTCGACGCCCTCGGTGCTCACGCTGCCTGCGTTGATCAGTCGCGTCACGACCTGCCCGGCAACGCTGTCGAAGAAGTTGGCCTGATAGTTGTCGTAGTCGCTATGGAAAACCGCCAGGTTGGTGGTCAGGCGATTGTTCCAGGTGGTGGCCTTGATGCCGACTTCCCAAGTGTTGGACGTCTCGGGCTTGAGGGCTTCGGTATCACGCGGCTGCATGTTGAAGAACACGTTGTAGGCCGGGCCCTTGTAGCCACGCGAATAGGTGATGTAGCTGGTCACGCTGTCGCTCAGGTCGTACTGCAAACCCAGACGCCCGGACTTGCCCTCTTCGTCTACCGAGCCGGAACTGCTGGTCGCCGGCTGAATGCCGCTGACCGTGGTGGCAGAAGTCGAGAGGCGGCGGTGATCGTATTCCAACTCGTCGTGAGTCCAGCGCAGCCCGGCGATCGCGCGGAAATCCGGGGTGAAATTGAACGTGGTCTCGCCAAACACCGAATAGCTTTCGTTGGTGGTGGTGTAATCGGCAACGCCCTGATCCCGACGCGTGGGCGTGATCAGCGTGCGCTGGTACGTCTCGTCGCTCTTGCCGTGCAGGTAGAACAGGCCGCCGACGTATTCGATGAACTCACCTTTCGGCGAGGCCAGACGCAGTTCCTGAGAGTACTGGTTGAACTCCAGATCACCCTTGTCTTCGGTGCCGGGAAACGCTGCCGTGATCGTGCCGAGGCGGTCGCCGTCCTGATACTGCGTGTTGTCCCAGCCACGCCAGGCGGTGATCGAGGTCAGGGTGTAATCGCCCAGTTGCCAGTCCAGTTGCCCGGACAGCCCTTTGTTGGTGTCTTCGACATGGCTGCGGTAATCGCTGATCACATTGCGGTTGTCGCTGTCGGCGCGTACCGGCGACAAGGCACTGGCGAACGCAGGCGTCAGCGCCTTGGTCACCACGCCGTTGGGTGCGTCATCGTGGGACTGCATGTAGTCCGCCGCGAGGGTGAAGGTGATGTCGTCGTTGGGCGTAAATTCCAGTTTGCCGCGCACGCCCTTGCGGTTATAGCCGTTGACCTCATGGCCATTGAGTTTGTTGTCGACGTTGCCGTCGTAGCTGCCGAACAGTGTAGTGACCGAGCCCTTGAGCGTATCCGGGATCAGGCTGCCACCGATACCGAAGCGCGTGCGGCTTTCGTTGCCGCTGTAATACGACTGGTCGATGTAGCCGTGAGTCTCTTCGGTCGGCGCTTTGGTGGTGACGTTGAGCACACCGGCCGAGGCGTTCTTGCCGAACAAGGTGCCTTGCGGACCACGCAGCACTTCGATGCGCTCCAAATCCAGCAGATCGAGCGTGGCCTGGCCGGGACGTGCGTAGACCACGCCATCGATGACTGTGGCCACGGTCGGTTCGACGCCCGGCGAGGTAGAGATGGTGCCGACGCCACGCACGAACAGCGAGGTGTCCTTGTTGGACGCGCCGGTCCTGAAGTTCAGCGATGGGACCTGTTGCACGATACTGGCAACACCATTGCGATTGTCACGCTCCAGTTGCTCGCCCTGAATCACCGAGACGGCGACCGGCACTTTCTGCAGCGACTCTTCGCGGCGCGTAGCCGTCACGGTGACCGACTCAAGTGTTGCGGTCTCGGCGTTAGAGCCCGTCTCGTCAGCCGCCATCGCCGGGACAATCGGTAACGCCGCCAGCCCCATCAACAGCCAGCCACAACGGCGGCCCCGCACTCTGTGAGCCTGATCGATGGCCTGCGCCAAAAGTGTGTGTCCGACGCCATCCCCATGTGTTGTGTGCATCTGCGTGCCTGCCTGAAATATGCCCTGATCCGACAGTGCCCCATGCACTGACGCCTTTGATTACGACTAAACCGGGTCCGGGCATTCGCGGTGGCGAGTAGCAGACAAACCATCTTTGTTAGCGCTAACATCGTCAGTATCAGGAAATGATAGATAGATCGTCCAATACTGAAAAATTACTTTTATATGCTTTTTAATTTTAAAAGAAGCGCACGAGCATGGCTGACGAAACACCCGTGACACGTAAACGCCGAGGCGCAGGCCGCGTGACGATCAACGCCGTGGCACGACAGGCTGGGGTGTCGGCGATCACCGTTTCCCGCTATTTCAATCAGCCGGAGCAGGTGTCGCCGCAACTGCGTGAACGCATTGCGGCGGCGGTCACTGCCTTGGGTTACGTACCCAATCTGGTTGCAGGCGGTCTGGCCTCGGCGCGCAGTCGAGTGGTGGCGATGGTGATCCCGAACATCTCCGGGCCGATCTTCGCCAACACCATTCAGGGCTTTAGTGACACCTTGAGTCAGCACGGCTTTCAACTGCTGCTGGCGTCCAGTTATTTCTCGGTCGAGCAAGAAGAAAGCGCGGTGCGCGCCTTTCTGGGCTGGTCGCCTGCCGCGCTGGTGCTGACCAGCCGCTTTCACAGTGAAGCCACGGAGCGGATGATCGAGCAGGCCGATATTCCGGTAATCGAAACCTGGGATCACCAGCCTGAACGCAGCCCGATCCAGATCGGCTTTTCTCATTACGAAGTCGGCGTCACGGCGGCACGCTATCTGTACGACAAGGGCTACCGCCGCATTGCGTTTGTGGAGAACAGCGTTGCCGGGGACTTCAGCGCACAGGAGCGCCGCGACGGCTGTGTCGCCACGCTGCAAGCACTAGGGCTGAAACCCTGGGTATTTGTACCGGACGCCGGGCTTGCGCCATTTGAAGCGGGCAAGCAGGCGATGGATACGCTTATGGGCCGTCACCCTCGTCCTGATGCCATCTTCTTCGCCAACGACAATCTGGCGGCAGGTGGACTGCTGACCAGCCAACGCATCGGCCTGCAGACGCCTGGCGATTGCGCCGTGATGGGATTTGGGGATTACGCGTTCGCGCACATGATGATGCCCAGCCTGACCACCATTAAACCGCCTGCGCTGGAGATAGGCGTACTGGCTGCCAGGCGCGTACTGGAAAGCCTGGGCGTACTGCCGGTGGAAGGAAAGATTCAGCGGTTGAACCTGCTCGACTGTGCACTGATCGAGCGGGAAAGCACCTGACAGTTTTTCGCGGACAAGTCCCACGTGGCATTGATTCCTTGCGTGGGAGCGGACTTGTCCGCGAAGACGGTTAACGCACCAAATGCAGGAATTGCATGTGGCGCTCGTACTGGTCGAGCACGTCGTTAATCACCTGTTCCTTGGTGTAGCCGACCAGATCGTAATCCTGGCTGCCCTCACTCAAGTGAACCTCGGCGCGGTAGTAGCGGCGATTGTTGAGCTGTTTGGAGCCCATGCCGCCACGCGCGAACGATGGCGTGAAGAAGCCTTTCATCTGCACCTGATAGATGAACGGACGCTCTTCTCCATGGCCGATTTCCAGGGTTACCGAATCGTTGGACGGATCGGGCACGTTGACCACGCTCAGACCCTTCTCGACGAACACGGCCGTCACCTCTTCGATGGCCGGGCGAACGGTCTGGTCGAGGAAGCGGTACACCTCGTCTCGCGACGGGTAATGCACCGCCTGACTCAGACGCTGACGCCAGCCGCCACGTCGCGAACCGGAAACCGGCGCCAGCGAGTAAAGCTGCGCGATCTGACGCTGGGATTCAATGGAGAACGCCTTGTGCAGCCCCCACATCATCAGCAGCAGAATCAGCGAAAACGGCAGCGAGGTCAGCACCACCGCCGATTTCAGCGCATCGATACTGCCCGAGAACAGCAGCCCGCTGGTGATCAGCGCCGTGGCCACACCCCAGAACACGCGCAGCCATTTCGGACCGTCTTCATCCGGGTTACCGCCCTTGGCCGACAGCGTCGAAAGCACCACAGTGCCCGAGTCGGCGGAGGTCACGAAGAACACGAAGCTAATGAACACCGTCACCGCAATCACCGTCCGGCTCCACGGATAGGTTTCCAGCAGCAGATAAAGTGTCATCGACGGGTCATCGATGGCCGACTGCCCCAGCGCGGTCATGCCGTGGTTGAGCACCTGATCAATCGCGCTGTTGCCGAAGATCGACATCCAGGCCAGGGTGAAACCCAGCGGGATCAGCAGCACGCCAAAGACGAATTCACGGATGGTCCGACCGCGGGAAATACGCGCGATGAACAGGCCTACGAACGGCGACCAGGCAATCCACCAGGCCCAGTAGAACACCGTCCAGCCGCCCAGCCAGTCACTTGGCTCGTTGTAGGCGTAAACGTCGAAACTCTTGGTTGGCAATGCACCAAGGTAGTCACCGATGTTCTGCACCAGCGTATTGAGCAGGTGTTGAGTAGGACCTGCGAACAGCACGAACAGCAGCAGCGCACAGGCCAGCAGCATGTTGATGTCGGACATGAGGCGCACACCTTTGTCCACGCCGGCAATGGCGACGAGAATCGCGGCGCCCATCATCAGCGTGATCAGGCCGACCTGAATCCAGTGGGTATGCGCAACGCCGAACAGGTAATCGAGCCCCGAGTTCAGGTGCAGCACACCAAAGCCCATGTCTGCACCCAGTCCGAAGATGGTCGCAATGATCCCGAAGCCATCGACCGCATAGCCTATCGGGCCGTTGATACGCTTGCCGATCAGCGGATACAGCGCCGAACGCAGGGCCAGCGGCAGGTTGTGACGGTAGGCGAAATAGGCCAGCGCCATGCCGACGAAGGCAAATACACCCCAGCCATGCAGGCCCCAGTGCAGAAACAGCAATTGCATGCCTTGGCGCGCCGCCTCGGTCGTACCGCCCTCGCCCTGCGGGGGTTGCAGCAGGTGAGTCAGGGGTTCTGACACGCAGAAGAAGAACAGCGTGATACTGATCCCGGCCGCGAACAGCATACCGGCCCAGGAGAGGTAACTGAACTCGGGCTCGTCGTGGTCGGCACCGAGCTTGATCTTGCCGTAGCCAGATACGGCGGTGACCACCACGAAGACCAGATACAGCGTCATGACCAGCATGTAGTACCAGCCGACCGTGTTGGCCGCCCAGTTCTGCGCAGCCAGCAACCACGCGCCGGCAGCTTGGGGAAAGGCGATCACAATGATGCCGAAGATCAGGATAAAGCTCGCAGCGAAGTAAAACACTGGAGCATTCATGCGGACCGTACCGCTGGGTTGCGTACTCGGAGTACTCATCGACTGCATGCCTCCGGACTGATTGAAACTACTGCAAAAAACGCATACGGCAAGGGTTAGCCTCCTGTTGTGAGCGGGCAGCGAACCACCGGTTTAACTTGAATGAACGTTCAATTTAAACACGAAAACGCCCGCGAAGACGAATCGCGGGCCAGTGATTGCTGGCTCAGGCTTGGGTATGACGTGCGTTTCAACAGGATCGTTCCGCATGCAGGGAAACAGCTGGATACCCTTAAACCGCGGAGGATGCACCGCCTCGAAATCAGCCTTCGTGGACAAGTCCACTCCCACAGGTTGATCTGCACCCCGTCAGCGGTTCCCCGCCCTGTACCGTGGGACTTGTCCGCGAAGAGGCCAGTGCAGGCGTTGGGAAATCTGGCGTCAGTGACAAAGCTTTCGCGGACAAGTCCCACACGTGGCATTGATTCCTTGCATGGGAGCGGACTTGTCCGCGAATAACCCGGTGCATCCGGCCAAGGATGCAGCACCTTAAAAACTGCCTTCCAGAACAAGTCCACTCATGCCCGGTTAGAGTCTGCTCATGAGACTGACGATCACGGGCCTTTCAGGCACTTACTTCTGCGTACCGTCATCCTGTTGCAGCAGGTTGGCCTGGGTCAGGTTGCAGCCTGCGGGGACGCTGCGGGTCAGCCAGACGTTGCCGCCGATGGTCGAGCCCTGGCCGATGGTGATGCGCCCCAGAATGGTCGCACCGGCATAGATCACCACGTCGTCTTCCACGATTGGATGCCGTGCATGGCCCTTCTGCAACTGGCCGTCTTCGTCTGCCGGGAAACGTTTGGCACCGAGCGTCACCGCCTGATAGATCCGCACGCGCTCGCCGATGATGGCCGTCTCGCCAATTACGACGCCTGTGCCATGGTCGATGAAGAAGCTCGGGCCGATCTGCGCGCCAGGATGAATGTCGATCCCCGTCGCCGAGTGCGCCAGCTCCGAGCTGATACGCGCCAGCAAAGGCAGACCTGCCCGATAGAGGTGATGGGCCAGCCGATGGTGGATCACCGCCAGAATGCCGGGATAGCACAGCAACACTTCATCGACACTGCGCGCAGCCGGATCGCCGTGATAGGCGGCCAGCACATCGGTGTCGAGCAACTGGCGGATACCTGGCAGGGCGACGGCGAAATCCTGAATCAACTGCAGCGCACGCTCGTCGATACCGGCCAGATCCTGCCCATGCTGATGGGCCACGTAACGCAGCTCGAGCCGAGCCTGGGCCAACAGCGCATTGAGCGCCACGTCCAGGGTATGACCGACATAGAAATCCTCGCTTTCCTCGCGCAGGTCCACGGGACCGAGTCTCATCGGAAACAGGGCCCCACTCAAGGCTTCGAGAATCTCGCCCATCGCTGCCCGCGAAGGCAGCTCACGCCCCCCATGTTCACCACTCACTCGCCGGTTACGTGCACGCCAATCCTCACGCGCCGTGCGTAGCTGACTGACGATACGCTGCAACTGCCAATGGCTGGAACGGCCGTCGGCGGATGCTTCTGAACTGTCGCTCACGCTGAACTCTCCTTGATCTGAACGGTGGCGACCCGGCATTGCTGGCCGCTGCTGCTGTCACTCTACGGCAAACATTCAAGTGGAAAAAATAACAATTTTTGTACGAAACGGCTGGGTGGAGCATAAACACCGACGGGTTGCCGTGCAGGAAACGTCTGCCTATAGTCCGCTGACTCTCTACACGGCTCATTGACCACCATGATCAAAAATCAGCTGGCCCGCTTCAATCGCCTTGACCTGATCACCGCCCCCACGGCGCTGGAAAAGCTCGACCGCCTGTCGATCTGGGCTGGCCGTGACATCTACGTCAAGCGCGATGACACCACGACACTGGCGCTGGGCGGCAACAAGGCGCGCAAGCTGGAATACCTGGCTGCCGACGCGCTGGCTCAGGGTGCGGACACGCTGATTACGGCTGGCGCGATTCAGTCCAATCATGTGCGCCAGACCGCAGCGCTTGCCGCGCGCCTGGGTCTTGGCTGCGTGGCGTTGCTGGAAAACCCCATCGGTACTGAAGACGCCAGTTACCTGCACAACGGCAATCGCCTGTTGCTGGACCTGTTCGACGCCAAGGTGGAGCTGGTCGAAAACCTCGACAACGCCGACGAACAGTTGCACGCATTGGCAGCTCGCCTGCGCAGTAACGGCAAGAAACCTTATCTGGTGCCCATCGGCGGTTCGAGCCCGGTGGGCGCGCTGGGTTATGTACGCGCCGGGCTGGAGCTGGCCGAGCAAATCAAGCAGACCGGCATTGAGTTCGCTGCCGTGGTTCTGGCCTCGGGCAGCGCCGGGACCCACAGCGGTCTCGCGCTGGCGCTGGCCAGTGAGATGCCGGAATTACCCGTCATCGGCGTCACCGTTTCGCGCAGCGAAGAGGCGCAGTTGCCTAAAGTGCAGAACCTGGCCGAGCGCACCGCAGAGCTGCTGGAAATCCCTTTGCCGCAGGGCTTCAAAGTCGAATTGTGGGACGAATACTTCGCGCCACGATACGGGGAACCGAATGCCGGAACCCTGTCAGCGATTAAACTCGTGGCAGGCCATGAAGGCCTGCTGCTCGACCCGGTGTATACCGGCAAGGCGATGGCAGGTCTGCTGGACGGTATAGGCCGTCAACGCTTCAATGATGGCCCGTTGATTTTTCTGCACACCGGTGGCGCGCCGGCACTGTTCGCCTACCCGAATGTGTTTTCGAACTGATCGCTAGGCTGCCGGGCACAGTTATGCCGAAAAACAACTTAAAGCGCTGTTTTAGTTATTTTTGTTCATAACCCTATGGCCTTATAGTGGCGCCCGGCTGGTTAACGCTTGCCAGGCATCTCACTGAAAAAGTGATGAATTCTCCTGCACCAAGTCGCGTCTGCCGGGTCTCAAAAATGGCCCGACACTACACACAACAAGAGGCTCGCATGAACATTTCCGCTATTCGTCGCACGTTTCTTTTTTCGGCGCTGGGCTTGATGCTCGGCACCGGTATCGCTGGACAAGCCATGGCTGGCGAACAGCTACAGAAAATCAAGGATAGCGGTACCCTCAGCGTTGGCCTGGAAGGCACCTACCCGCCATTCAGTTTCGTTGACGAGAACGGCAAACTGACCGGTTTCGAAGTCGAGCTTTCTGAGGCGCTGGCCCAGAAACTGGGCGTAAAGGCCAAGCTGCAGACCACCAAGTGGGACGGCATTCTGGCCGCGCTGGAGTCCAGGCGCCTGGACGTGGTGATCAACCAGGTCACGATCTCCGAAGAGCGCAAGAAGAAGTACGACTTCTCCCAACCTTACACCGTGTCCGGTATTCAGGCGCTGGTTCTGAAAGAGAACGAAGGCACGATCAAAACCGCTGCAGACTTGACCGGCAAGAAAGTCGGCGTCGGCCTGGGCACCAACTATGAGCAATGGCTCAAGGAAAACGTCAAAGGCGCGGTCATCAAAACCTACGACGATGATCCGACCAAGTTCCAGGACTTGAAGGCAGGCCGCATCGACGCGATTCTGGTTGATCGTCTGGCTGCACTCGAAATGATCAATAAGACTGGAGACTCCATGGCCGTCGCCGGCGAACCGTTCTCCCGCCAGGAGTCGGGTATTGCCCTGCGCAAAGGCGAGCCGGAACTGCTGGAAGCGATCAACAAGGCAATCAACGAAATGCGTGCAGACGGCTCTTTGACCAAGCTCTCGCAGAAGTACTTCAGCGCTGACGTGACCAAATGATCGAAGAGAGCCTGAAGCTCGCACTGGACTCCGCGCCTTTTCTGCTCAAGGGCGCGTATTACACGGTGATTCTCAGCCTCGGTGGCATGTTCTTCGGATTGGTGCTGGGCTTCGGCCTGGCGCTGATGCGTCTGTCGCGCTTCAAACTGCTGAGCTGGATTGCCCGCATCTACGTGTCGTTCTTCCGTGGCACGCCGTTGTTGGTGCAACTGTTCATGATCTACTACGGCCTGCCGGAACTGGGGATTGAGCTGGAGCCACTGAGCGCAGCGCTGATCGGCTTCTCGCTGAACATGGCCGCCTACGCCTGTGAAATCCTGCGTTCGGCGATTGGCGCGGTAGAACGTGGCCAGTGGGAAGCGGCCGCCAGCATCGGCATGACCCGCTGGCAGACCATGCGCCGGGCGATCCTGCCGCAAGCAGCGCGCACCGCTTTGCCGCCACTGGGCAACAGCTTCATCTCGCTGGTCAAGGACACGGCACTGGCCGCCACCATTCAGGTGCCGGAACTGTTCCGCCAGGCGCAATTGATCACTGCGCGCACCTTTGAAATTTTCACCATGTACCTGGCCGCCGCACTGATCTACTGGATCCTTGCCACGGCGCTCTCACACCTGCAAAACAAGCTGGAAGCGAGAGTCAACCGGCATGATCTGGAGTCCTGACGCATGATCGTGGTTGAAAAACTCACCAAGGAATTCAAGGGTACTCAGGTGCTCAAAGGCATCGATCTGCGTGTCGAAGCCGGAGAGGTCGTGGCCATCATCGGCCCCAGCGGCTCGGGCAAGACCACCCTGCTGCGCTGCCTGAATCTGCTGGAAACCCCCACCAGCGGCAGCATTCAGGTGGGTGACATCAAGATCGACGGCACCCGTTCCATGAATCAGCAGCAGGGCCTCATTCGTCAGTTACGGCAACAGGTCGGGTTTGTGTTCCAGAACTTCAATCTGTTTCCGCATCGTACCGCGCTGGAGAACGTCATCGAAGGGCCAGTCGTGGTCAAGAAGGTGGCTCGCGAAAGCGCGATGGCGCTGGGTCGTTCGTTGTTGGCCAAGGTCGGGCTGGCGGGGAAGGAAAATGCCTATCCGCGTCGCCTGTCCGGTGGTCAGCAGCAACGTGTGGCGATTGCCCGCGCCCTGGCGATGGAGCCACAGGTCATTCTGTTCGACGAACCGACCTCGGCGCTGGACCCGGAACTGGTGGGCGAGGTGCTGACCACCATCCGAGCGCTGGCCGAAGAGAATCGGACCATGGTGATCGTTACGCACGAAATGAGCTTTGCCCGTGATGTCGCCAACCGGGTGATCTTCATCGACAAGGGCGTGATCGTGGAACAGGGGGACGCGAAGGAGCTGTTCGCCAACCCGAAACACCAGCGAACCAGGCAATTTCTGGAGCGCACCCGGGCCTGATCCTACAGTCCACTTCCAAAAGGCAGCACCTCTCGGTGACTGCCTTTTTTGTTTTTACATTTCAAAAAAGATTCACCCATCAAGATCTTCGCTGGTTTTCATAAGTAGGCTTTTGGCAACTGATCGAAATCATGAAAGCGTATAAACGACGTTCTGCCATGTGGATGTGCATGTGTTGCGCCTCTCGCGCCCCCCTCTGAAATCTCCATTCCCCTGAAGAGAACTCAAATGGCCGCTGCGCCGTCTTATCGACTTTTTGTGGTAGGACAGTTGATGCCCGCCAAGTAGACAGTTCCGATTATCTTTTGTAGGAAGCATCTAATTTTTCAGAAAATTCTTACTCAACGGCAGTTGTATATTGACACACACCTGCAAAGCTAATTAGCTCGCTTAAAACAGGTCATTCGACAAGCCGATAAACTTTCAAGCCTCTTATTTCGACACTTTGTAATGTTTGCCATACCTTGGAATTTTGCGGTACTTATCAAGCCGCCTGTTTTGAAAACTATTTTAATTGAACATGACAACTTGTGACGACTTTTTACTTGAATCCGTAATTTTTTGGAGTACCCGACATGAACCAGATCCTGTGCAAAAACGCACCCGTAAAGCTGTCCGCCCCTTGTGTACCGCAGGCCAGCCGACATGGCATCGGCGTCAGGGCCGCCTCCAGCCTCGCGGTTCACATCGATCCCTATGACGGCATGGACGAAGGCGACCTGATCGAACTGTTCTGGGACGGCTGTTACGTAGCGTCAAAAATTCTAACCACGTCCGACGTGAGTGCAACTATCGTCCTACGTGTGCCGGAAAGCTTTCTAAAGAGTGGTAAGGCGCGCACCTATTACCGGGTCATGAAAGTAGGAGGTATGCCGATCACGTCGGCCTGTCGCAAGCTATGGGTGAAACTGGAAATGCCCGGCGGACGACTGCTCAGCCCCAACGCCGAAGAAAATCAAGGCCTGGCACCGCTTTATGTCGCACCTTCGGTTCTGCGTCGCGGCTTGACCCGAAGGCATCTGGACAGCGGATTGCCAATGGCGATCGAGCCGTATCTGAACATGGCCGTTCATGATGAAATCACCGTGCGCCTGGGCGATCTGCGCATGGACCTGCCGCCTCTGACCCAGGACGACATCGGCGAGCCCATTGACCTGGTCGTGCCTGCGGCGTTGATCAGGGAGGCCGGTGATCAGCAACTTGAGGTGACGTATTGCATTATCGACAGAGTGGGGAATAACTCTTCGTGGGCACCACCGCGCGACATAGTGATACCTACGTTGAACGAAGCGCCGCGTTGAACGTTCGAAAAGAGCAACCTATAAGGCCCGAACGCCCCACTGACACTTTATTAGCCACTTACATAATTAATTAACACCGTTTGAACGAATAAAGTTTTATTCCGTTCACAGGGAAATGATCTTGAGCGGTTTACATGCAGTATCAGGTCAACTAAAGGTTTGATACGTGATCAGAATGAAAAAGCGCAAGCGCACCGCGACCCGGCAATGCCAATCTATGCTTATTCCAAAAAGAACGTTTTAAATTTTTTTATACAAGCTTAGGGTATATGCACCGGACCACCGGACATCGTGATGTTTTCAGCCGCAGTGCATGCGGTCTACCGCTACGAGGTTTCGATGGTCACCTTCACAACCACCCCTGTGGATAACACCAGGGCGATCAAGGCTCCACAAGAGCCGGACGTCGCCCCTCATCTGCTGCCCGCTACTGTGCTGCGCAATGACGCCGAGGCGATCGCAGCCGCCCATGAACTTGCCGCCACCGCCCGTTCGCAGGCGTCCCGCCGTGATCGGGAGCGGCTGTTGCCCTGGTCGGAAATCGAACAGTTCACCCGCTCCGGGCTGGGCAGCATTTCCATTCCGCGCGCGTACGGCGGTCCGCAGGTCTCGTTCGTCACCGTCTCCGAAGTGTTCCGGATCATCTCGGCGGCCGATCCCGCCCTTGGGCAAATTCCGCAGAACCAGTTCGGCATTCTGCATCTGCTGCAAGGCACCGCCACCGAGCAGCAGAAGAGAACTCTGTTCCAGAGCGTGCTGGACGGCTGGCGCATCGGCAATGCCGGGCCTGAGCGCGGCACCAAAAACACTCTGGAACTCAAGGCGCGGATCACTGCCGATGGTGACCGTTTCGTCATCAGCGGCCAGAAGTTTTACTCCACAGGTGCACTGTTCGCACACTGGGTGGCCGTCAAGGCGCTGGACGATGAAGGCCGCCAGGTCATGGCGTTCGTCAAACGCGGTACACCGGGGCTGCGCATCGTCGATGACTGGTCAGGTTTTGGCCAGCGCACGACAGCCAGCGGCACGGTATTGCTCGATAACGTGCCGATAGACGCCGGGCACGTGGTCGATAACTGGCGTCTGTCGTTAAGCCCCAACATTCAGGGCGCCGTCTCGCAACTGATTCAGGCGGCCATCGATGCAGGAATCGCCCGCGGGGCCATCGACGACGCGATTGCCTTTGTTCGGGATCGCTCAAGGCCGTGGATCGATGCCAAGGTCGAACGCGCCAGCGACGATCTGTATGTGATCGCCGACATCGGCAAGCTGAAACTTGAACTGCATGCGGCTGAGGCGCTGCTGCGCAAGGCCGGTCAGGTGCTGGACGAGGTCAGCGCCGCGCCTGTCGATGAGTACTCGGCCGCCCTTGCGTCCATCGCGGTGGCACGCGCCAAGGCACTGACCACCGAAATCTCGCTGCAGGCCAGCGAAAAGCTGTTCGAGCTGGCGGGCAGCCGCGCAACCCTGGCCGAATTCAATCTCGATCGGCACTGGCGCAACGCACGGGTCCACACCCTCCACGACCCGGTACGCTGGAAATATCACGCCGTCGGCACCTGGCATTTGAACGGCACCCCGCCCGCCCGCCATTCCTGGATCTGAACCAGACCACTGGAGCACACCTTTCATGAGTTTCAATCCACAGGCTCGCGACTACGCGGCGCTGATCAGCAGTGACGCCCAGGCCCTGCACATTGCCCGCGAACTGGCCGACCATTTCAAGACCGACAGCGCTGTGCGCGACCGCGAGCGACGCTTGCCCCACACTGAACTGGAGCTGTTCAGTCAATCAGGTCTCTGGGGCATCAGCGTGCCTAAAGCCTTTGGCGGCGCGGGTGTTTCATCGGTGACCCTGGCCCGGGTCATTGCATTGATCTCCGAAGCCGATGGCTCGTTGGGGCAGATTCCGCAAAACCATTTCTATGCCCTTGAAGTGCTGCGCGTGAACGGCAGCCCGCAGCAGCAAAAGCGCTTGTTCGCCGAAGCGCTGGCGGGTCAGCGCTTCGGCAACGCACTGGCGGAGTTGGGCACCAGGACGGCACACGACCGCACGACGCGCCTAAAGCGTGAAGGTGACGGTTATTGCATCAACGGCCGCAAGTTTTACGCCACCGGTGCGCTGTATGCGCAACGCATTCCGACCTCGGTGATCGATGACGATGGCATTCAGCAATTGGCGTTCGTGCCGCACGACAGCGACGGCCTGACCGTGATCGATGACTGGAGCGGCTTCGGCCAGCGCACCACGGGCAGCGGCTCGGTGGTATTCAACAATGTGTACGTCAACCCAGACGATGTGGTGCCTTTCCAGAGCGCATTCGAGCGTCCGACCACGGTCGGCCCGCTGGCGCAGATTCTCCATGCTGCCATCGACACCGGCATCGCCCGCGCCGCGTTCGAAGACGCGCTGACGTTCGTGCGCACGCGCACCCGGCCGTGGATAGATTCAGGCGTCGAGAAGGCCGTGGATGATCCACTGACCCTGCACAGTTTCGGCAAACTCGGCATTCGCCTGCACGCCGCTGAAGCTTTGCTGGAACGGGCCGGTGAGTACCTGGACATCGCCCAGGCTGACAGCAACGCCGACACGGTGGCCGCCGCGTCCATCGCCGTGGCCGAAGCACGCGCCATCAGTACCGAGATTTCCCTGGCGGCGGGCAGCACGCTGTTCGAACTGGCCGGCAGCCAATCGACGCTTGCCGAACACGGCCTGGATCGGCACTGGCGCAACGCCCGCGTGCACACGCTGCACGACCCGGTGCGCTGGAAGTTTCACGCCATCGGCAATTACTACCTCAACGACACCAATCCTCCTCTGCGGGGGACGATCTGATGGCGCGCAAAAAGATCCTGCTCAACGCCTTCAACATGAACTGCATCGGCCACATCAATCATGGCTTGTGGACGCACCCGCGTGACACGTCCACACAGTTCAACAGCCTGGAATACTGGACCGATCTGGCGAAACTGCTGGAGCGCGGACTGTTCGACGGACTGTTCATCGCCGACATCGTGGGCGTATACGACATCTACCAGAATTCGGTGGACGTCACGCTCAAGGAAGCCATCCAGTTGCCGGTCAACGACCCACTGCTGCTGGTGTCGGCCATGGCTGGCGTCACGAAACATCTGGGCTTCGGCCTGACCGCCAACCTGACTTACGACGCGCCTTACCTGTTCGCCCGGCGCATGTCGACGCTCGATCACCTGAGCCGTGGCCGGGTCGGCTGGAACATCGTGACCGGTTATCTCGACAGCGCCGCGCGGGCTATGGGCCTGCGTGAGCAGGTGGAGCATGACCGACGCTACGACCAGGCCGACGAGTACCTGGAGGTGCTCTACAAACTCTGGGAAGGCAGCTGGGAAGACGATGCGGTGCTCAATGATCGCGAGCAGCGTGTCTATGCCCAGCCGGGCAAGGTGCACAAGATTCGGCACGAAGGCGAGTTCTATCAGGTGGCGGGTTATCACTTGTGCGAGCCCTCGCCACAACGCACGCCAGTGCTGTTCCAGGCGGGCAGTTCGGAGCGTGGCCTGCAGTTCGCCGGGCAGAACGCCGAGTGCGTGTTCATCAGCGGCCAGAACAAAGCCTCGACCCGCGAGCAGGTGGACAAGGTACGCGCCAGCGCCGTGCAGGCCGGGCGCAACCCGAACGACATCAAGGTATTTATGGGGCTGAACGTAATCGTTGCGGCCACCGAAGCGCAGGCCTGGGAGAAGCACGCCGAATACCGTCGCCATGCCAGCGCCGAAGCGGGCGTGGCGCACTTTGCGGCGTCCACCGGGATTGATTTTGCGCAATACGGACTGGACGAGCCGATTCAGTACGTGAAGAACAACGCCATTCAGTCCGCGACCAAAAACCTGAAGAACAACGACTGGACCCGCCAGAAATTGCTCGATCAGCATGCGCTGGGTGGCCGCTATATCACGGTAATCGGCTCCCCGGAACAGATCGCCGACGAGCTGGAATCATGGATCGAGGAGACCGGTCTGGACGGCTTCAACCTGACCCGCATCGTCACCCCGGAAAGTTACGAGGACTTCATCGAACTGGTCATCCCCGAGCTGCAGCGTCGGGGCTCATACAAGACCGCGTATGAAGACGGCAGCCTGCGCAAGAAGCTGTTTCCCCAAGGAACCGACCGCCTGCCGCCGCACCATGCAGGCGCCGGGTATCGGCACAGATCATGAACAAACTGCACACGCAAAATCCGTGGGAACGAGCCTGCTCGCAACGAGGCCGGTACATCCGACCCAGATCCTGCGTCCGATTCAACGTCTTCGCGGACAAATCCCCACTCACTATCGCGTCCCCCGTTGGAGCGGACTCGTCCGCGAAGACCTCATGACAGCGCCACAGCCCTGGACACAGCGTATGCGCAGCGGCGTGGCCACGCGAAGCCCGGGAACGATCAATACGGTTTTCCCACAGGGCTTTGATCAGCTCCGATAACCAGTCACCTCAACGGAATGCACCATGACCAACACCCTTGCAGCCTTGGCCTTTGGCCTGTTGACCCTGACCGCCCACGCCGCCGACGCGCCGCTGAAGGTCGGCACCACCGCAGCTTTCGCCATTCCGCTTGAGGCCGCGGTGGAAGAAGCCGACAAGCAGGGCCTGAAGGTCGAGCTGGTCGAATTCACCGACTGGATCGCGCCCAACGTTACCCTCGCGGCGGGCGATATCGACGTTAACTACTTCCAGCACATCCCGTTCCTGACCAACGCCAACGAAGCCGCCGGTTTCGGCCTGGTACCTTACGCACCGGGGATCATCAACAACGTCGGGTTATATTCGAAAAAGTACAAAAGCTTCGACGAGCTTCCTGAAGGCGCGACCGTGGCGATCGCCAACGACCCGATCAACAGCGGACGCGGCCTGCAATTGCTGGCCAAGGCCGGGCTGATCACCCTCAAGCAAGGCGTCGGCTACAAAGCGACCGAAGACGACATCACTGCCAACCCGAAAAAACTCAAGATCCTTCAGGTCGAGGCCGTGCAATTGGTGCGCGCCTACGACGACGCCGATCTGGTGCAGGGTTACCCGGCCTACATTCGTCTGGCCAAAACCTTCCCGGCCGACTCGGCGATTCTGTTCGATGGCATGGATCACCCGGAATACGTCATCCAGTTCGTGATCAAGCCCGAGCGCAAGGATGATCCGCGCCTGGCGAAGTTCGTCGATATCTATCAGCACTCACCGGTAGTTCGCGCCGCGCTGGACAAGGTCAACGGCAAGCTCTACCAGGTGGGGTGGAAAGAATGACCGCGACCGCGCAACGTCAGCGTCCATTGGAGACACCAGACGCGAGGTCTTCAGCGCAACAGACCGAACTGCACCCGGACCTGAACAACGCCCATGTGCGCTTCATCAACCTGGGCAAGACTTATCAGGGCCGACAAGGCCCGGTCGAAGCGCTGGGCAATATCGATCTGGCGATCCAGCGCGGCGAGATCTTCGGCATCATCGGTCGCAGCGGCGCGGGCAAGTCGTCGCTGATCCGCACCATCAATCGCCTCGAACAACCCAGCAGCGGCCGGGTACTGATCGACCAGGTAGACATTGGCGACTTCAACGAAGACAAGATGGTGGAATTGCGCCGCCGCATCGGCATGATCTTCCAGCACTTCAACCTGATGTCGGCCAAGACCGTGTGGCAGAACGTTGAGTTGCCACTCAAGGTCGCCGGCGTGCCCAAGGAACAGCGCCAGCGCAAGGTGGCGCAACTGCTGGAGCTGGTCGGTCTGCAGGATAAACACAAGGCTTATCCGGCGCAGTTGTCCGGCGGGCAGAAACAGCGGGTGGGCATCGCGCGCGCTTTGGTGCACGACCCGGCGATCCTGCTGTGCGACGAAGCCACCTCGGCGCTGGACCCGGAAACCACCCAGTCGATTCTTGGCCTGCTGCGCGAGATCAATCAGCGCCTGGGCCTGACCATCGTGCTGATCACGCACGAAATGGCTGTCATCCGCGATATCTGCCACCGCGTTGTGGTGCTGGAAAAAGGCCAGGTCGTCGAACAGGGTCAGGTCTGGCAGGTGTTCGGCGACCCGCAGCACGATGTCAGCAAAACGTTGCTCGCACCGCTGCAACTCGGGCTGCCGAAAGCATGGGCCGAGCGTCTGACCGACGAACCGCAGGCGCCCGAGGCCGCCGTGTTGCTGGATGTGCAATTCACTGGTGTCAGCGAACAAGAGCCTGATCTGGCGGCGCTGTTCGTTGCATTGGGCGGCAAGGTGCAGTTGCTGCAGGGCGGTGTCGAGCGCATTCAGGACCGGCCCATCGGGCGCCTGATTCTGTCGGTCGAGGGTTCACCGTACAACCGGGAAGAACTGTTGGCGCGGGCACGCAGACAGGCACCACGTGTGGAGGTATTGGGTTATGTGGTTTGATCGTTTGCTGCAAGGCACCCTCGATACGTTCCTGATGGTGGGCGTGTCTTCGCTGATCGCGCTGCTGCTGGGCATTCCGCTGGCGGTGATTCTGGTCACCAGTTCCAAAGGCGGGATCTATGAAGCCCCCGCAGTCAATCGGGTCCTGGGCGCGTTCGTGAACCTGTTCCGCTCGATCCCGTTCTTGATTCTGATGGTGGCGCTGATTCCCTTCACCCGGCTGATCGTCGGCACCACCTACGGCGTTTGGGCCGCCGTCGTGCCGCTGACCATCGCCGCGACGCCGTTCTTTGCGCGCATAGCCGAGGTCAGCCTGCGCGAGGTCGATCACGGCCTGATCGAAGCGGCGCAGGCAATGGGCTGCCGCCGCTGGCACATCATCTGGCATGTGTTGCTGCCCGAAGCGCGGCCGGGGATCATCGGTGGTTTCACCATTACTCTGGTGACCATGATCAACTCCTCAGCGATGGCTGGAGCGATTGGTGCAGGCGGTCTGGGTGACATCGCCTATCGCTATGGCTATCAGCGTTTCGACACGCAAGTGATGCTGACGGTGATCGTGTTGCTGGTTGCGGTGGTGGCGTTCGTGCAACTGGGCGGCGACCGATTGGCGCGCAGCTTCAACAAGCGTTGACGGACCGGGGTATATTGGCGGCCTTCCCGAACCGGAACGCCTTTGATGAAACTCGATCCACAGACCCTCGCCCAGATCACCACGACCACCGTCGAGCATTACAACCGCGTCGCCGACGACTTTCGCGAAGGCACGCGGGACCATGACGTCAGCCAGAACATCGACGCGCTGTTGCGACACATCGATGGGCCGACGCCGTGGCAGATTCTGGATTTCGGCTGCGGGCCGGGTCGTGATCTGAAAACGTTCACCGCGATGGGCCACATCGCGGTCGGCCTGGACGGTTCCGAGCGCTTCGCCGACATGGCGCGCGCCGAGACGGGCTGCGAGGTGTTGCAGCAGAACTTCCTGAAGCTAAACCTGCCTGAGGGCCGCTTCGACGGCATTTTCGCCAACGCCGTGTTGTTTCATGTGCCTCGTCAGGAATTGCCCCGCGTGCTACGCCAACTGCACGCCACGCTCAAGCCGGGTGGCGTGCTGTTCAGCTCCAACCCGCGCGGGCAGAATCAGGAAGGCTGGAATGGCGAGCGCTACGGCTCGTATCACGATCTGGAGAACTGGCGCGCCTTGCTGACAGAGGCCGGGTTCGCCGAACTTGAACACTACTACCGCCCTGCCGGACTGCCGCGAGAGCAACAGCCTTGGCTGGCCAGCGTCTGGCGCAAGGTATAACCCCTTCCACAGGTCAAGTCAGGTATGTGGGAGCGGACTCGTCCGCGAAAGCTTCAGCGCTGCGACGCTAAATCGCCTTCACGGTCCTCATTTTTGTCCTTCTCGTCTGCCTCACGACGCTGCTTGTCAGTCGGCTCTTTGATTTTGTACCAGGCCACATAAAGTGCGGGCAGGAACAGCAGGGTGAGCAAGGTGGCGATGATGATGCCGCCGATCATTGCGTAGGCCATCGGCCCCCAGAACACTTCACGCGCAATGGGGATCATGCCCAGACTTGCCGCCGCAGCCGTCAGCAGGATCGGCCGACGGCGATGTTCGGTCGCTTCAACCACCGCATCCCACGGCAGATACCCGCTGCGCTCGTAAGCGTCGATCTGGGTCACCAGAATCACCGAGTTGCGGATGATGATGCCGATCAGCGCCAACACCCCCAGAATCGCTACGAAACCCAGCGGCGTTCCCGTCGGGATCAACGCCAACACCACGCCAATCAGGCCCAGCGGCGCGACACTGGCCACCAGAAACATCTTCTGCACACTGTGCAACTGGATCATCAGGAACGTCGCCATCAAAAACAGCATCAACGGCACCACGCTGGCAATCGGACCTTGAGCCTTGCTGCTTTCTTCCACGGTGCCGCCCGTTGCCACCTTGTAGCCGACCGGCAGGCCCTGAGCGAATTTCTCGATCTCGGGTTTCAGCTGCTTGACCAGATCCGTCGGTTGAATCTCGTCGCGCACCGCACCTTTCACGGTGATGGTCGGTTTGCGATCACGACGCCAGACCAATGGCTGCTCAAGCTCGTAGCCAACGGTCGCAAACGCCAGCAGCGGAATGGATGCACCACTCGGCGTAACGATTTGCAGGTTCTGCAAAGTCTCCGGCGTACCGCGTTCAGCGTCTTCGGCGCGGCCGACCACATTAATCAGATAGATATCGTCACGCACCTGCGTCACGGCCGACCCGCTGACCACGCTGTTCATCAGGTTGGCAACATCTTCGGACGACAGCCCCAGTTGCCGCGCCTTGTCCTGATTGATGTCGATGCGCAGGACCTTGCCCGGCTCGTTCCAGTCGTAGATCACTTCACCCACGTGCGAATTCTGGTCAAGCAGCGTGGCCAGTTCGATGGCGTGCTGGCGCACCTTGTCGATGTCCTCGCCACTGACGCGGTACTGCAACGGACGTCCTACCGGCGGGCCCATTTCCAGCGGCTGCACGTAGGAGCCGATGCCGACGAACTCGTCACGCAGACGCTTTTGCAGACGGGCCGTCAGCGCACCACGCTCTTCCAGACCTTTACTGACGATCACCAACTGGGCGTAGAACGGGTTTTCCAGTTGCTGGTCCAGTGGCAGGTAAAAACGCAACGCGCCCTGTCCGATGTAAGTACTCCAACGCTCGATGTCCGGGTCGTCCTTGAGACTCGCTTCAAAGCGATCGACCACCCTGCGTGTCTCGTTGACCGAGGCATTTTGCGGCAGGTTGAGGTCAACCAGAATCTCCGGCCGGTCGGAAGACGGGAAGAACTGGCTTTGCACGAACTGCATCGAAAACAGCGAGGCGGCGAATAGCACCAACGTAATGCCAATCGCCAGCCAGCGATGACGCATGGCCCAGAGCATGCTGGAGTTGAACGCCCGGCCAATGCGGCCCGGCTCTTCGGATTTGGGTTTGATGTTGCTGCTCAGAATGTGCACGCCGATCACCGGCGCGAACAACACGGCGACCACCCAGGACACCAGCATCGCCACGGCGATCACGGCAAACAGCGTGAAGGTGTATTCCCCCGCCGAACTGGCGTTCAGACCGATCGGCACGAAACCGGCCACTGTCACCAGCGTGCCGGTGAGCATCGGGAACGCGGTCGAGGTGTAGGCGTAAGTCGCGGCCTGCTCCTTGGTTTCGCCCATCTCCAGCCGCGTGACCATCATCTCGACGGTGATCATCGCGTCATCCACCAAAAGCCCCAACGCGATAATCAAGGCGCCGAGGGAAATCCGCTGCATGGTGATGCCGCTGTACTCCATGAACACGAAGACCATCGCCAGCACCAGCGGGATGGAGCACGCCACCACCAGACCGGCACGCACGCCGAGACTGACGAAACTGACCACCAGTACGATGATCACCGCCTCGAACAACGCGCTGGTGAAACCGCCCACCGCCTTGTTCACCACTTCGGCCTGATCCGACACCTTGTGCACGCCAATGCCCACCGGCAATTCGGCGGTCGTGGCGTCCATGCGCTCATGCAGCGCCTTGCCGAACTCCTGAATATTGCCGCCCTTCTTCATCGCAATGGCCAGGCCGATGGCAGGCTTGCCGTTGTAGCGAAACAGCGGCTTGGGCGGGTCGGTGTAGCCGCGGGTGATCTCGGCGATATCACTCAAGCGATAGAAGCGGTCATTGAGACGCAGGTTGACCGCAGCCAGGTCCTTCTCGGACGCAAACTGCCCAGAGGTGCGTACGGAAATCCGTTCAGGCCCGGCTTCGATGACGCCCGCAGGCGTCACGGCGTTCTGCGATTGCAGGCTTTGCACGACCTGCCGCTGATCGAGCCCGAGGGCTGCCAGTTTGCGGGTCGAGAAATTCAGGTAGATGACTTCGTCCTGCTGACCCACCATCTGGACCTTGCCAAGCCCCGGCACCTGACGGATATCGACGCGGACCTTCTCGACGTAATCACGCAACTCGCGCATCGAGAACCCGTCGGCCGTAAACGCATAGATCGAACCGAACACGTCACCGAACTCATCGTTGAACGCGGGGCCTTGCAGCCCTTGAGGAAATTGCCCACGAATATCGTCGATCTTCTTGCGCACCTGATACCAGATTTCCGGTATCGCCTTGGCATCGGTTGTGTCACGCAGGAACACCATCACCGTCGACTCGCCCGGACGGGTGTAGCTTTTCACGTAGTCCAGCGAGTCCAGTTCTTCGAGCTTTTTCTCGATGCGGTCGGTGACCTGCTCAAGGGTTTCATCGACGGTCGCACCCGGCCAGCGGGTCTGGATGACCATGGTTTTGATGGTGAACGAGGGGTCTTCTTCGCGACCCAGGTTCATGTACGAAAACACGCCCATCAGCAGCGCGACGAACATCAGATACCAGACAAACGACTGGTGCTTGAGGGCCCACTCGGACAGATTGAAACTCCCTTTCATCGCGGGCTTTCCTCATCGACTTTGACTTTCTGCCCCGGCTTGAGGCTGTTGACACCTGCACTGACCACCTTCTCGCCGGCACTCACGCCGCCCGCCAGCAGAAAGCTGTTGTCGTCCTGGCTCACGACATTGACGATGCGGGGATTGACGGTCTGATTCTGCGGATCGATGACCCAGATCTGGCGCTTGCCATCGACCTCCTGCAACGCGTTGAGCGGCAGGCGCAGACGCGGCGCGATGGCCGAGCTGAGGCTCACACTGATCGCCGTACCCAGACGAAGGGCGGGTGGCGTTTCGGTCAGAGAAAAGCGCGCCCGACGAGTACGGGTCGAGCGGTCGGGTTGAGGTTCGATTTCACGCAGCGTGGCCGTGGTATTCACCTCTGGATCGAGCTGACTGGCCACGGTGTACACCACATCCGCAGGCAACTGGTCAGCCAGTTGTGACGGCAGATCGATTACTGCTTCCTTGATGTCAGGACGCGCCAGTGTGACCACTTCCTGACCTGCGGTGACGACCTGCCCGGCCTCGACTTTCCATTCAGTGACCACCGCGTCGTGATCGCTGCGCAGCTCGCTGTAACTTAGCTGATCGCGGGCCTGCTGTTCGGCCGCCTTGGCCTGATCCAGCGAGGACTGGGTGGTTTTCAGGTTGGTCAGGGCGATGTCCAGTTGCGCCTGCGCGCCGACGCCACGGTCGAACAGTTCCTGTTGGCGACGGGCATTGGCCTGGGCGTTGATCCACTGCGCCTGAACGTTGGCCAGATCCCCTTGGCGACTGCGCACGGCGTTCTGTTGATCGGTCGGGTCGAGTGTGGCGAGCAAGTCACCCTTCTTCACTTCACTGCCCACGTCCACATGACGACGGGCGATGCGGCCGGGCACCCGAAAGCCCAGCACGCTTTGATACCGCGCCTCGATGTTGCCCGCAAAGCGACCGAAGTCCTGAATCGACTCAGGTTGTGCCTCGACGAACACCACCGGACGTACCGGCTCGGGCGGCGCGTCATCCTTGCCGCAACCCGCCAGCAGCAAACCACTCAGTACAACGCACGACAAACGCTTCATGGTTGCACCTGGGCATTTTGCGGTTCGGGTTGGTCGGCGATTTCCACCTGCATGTCGGGGTGCAGCAGCTGTCCGCCCGCCACCACGACTTGTTCTCCGGCTTTCAGGCCATCGCCAATAATCACGTGGGAGGTCAGGTAACGCGCAACCTTGACACGGCGCAGGTTGGCCTTGCCCTGGTCGTCCACTACCCACACGGCGGGCTTGCCCAGTTGCTCGCCCAGGTCCTTGGTCAGCGCCGACCACGGCAACTCGACGCTGGCATTGGCGGGTTTGCTCAAGGCCACGCTGACCACCGAGCCCAGGTCCATGCCTTCAGGCAGCGGGTCCAGCGCGATCTTGACCTGCAAGGTGCCGGTTTGCGCCGACACAGCCGGAGTCACCTCGCGCACCTTGCCATTCACCTTGATGGCCGGATTGTCGAGCAGCGTGACTTGCACCGGTTGGTCACTGGCCGGCTGGACGAACAGCGATTCGTAGACGTTGAACACCGCATCGCGCTCACCATCACGCGCCAGACTGAAAATCGGCACCGTGGCTTGCACGACTTGTCCGACTTCTGCCTGACGCGCTGTGATCACACCCGACGCATCGGCCACCAGCGCAGTGTAACTCAGTTGCTCGCGTGCATTGGCCAACTGCGCCTGAGCGGCTTTCAACGAACTTTCGCTGCCCCGCAACGCCGCCTGGGCGGAGTCGTATTCGCTCTGGCTGGTGTAACCCTTGGGCAGCAGTTTTTGCTGGCGGATGAAAGCGGCGCGGGTCTGATTGACGCGCGCTTGCTCGGCTGCGACCGAGGCTTGCGCCGAATCGACATTGATCTGCAGATCCTTGGGGTCGAGCCGGGCCAGAACCTGCTTGGCCGTGACCCTGTCGCCGACATCCACATTACGCTGAATGATTTTGCCATTGACGCGAAAGGACAGTTGCGTCTGCACCCGCGCCTGGATATCGCCCGTCAGCGCAACGCTGGCGGCAAACTCGGCGGTCTTCACCGGCTGCACGTAGACACGAGGCAACTCGGGCGCGGCCGGTTTTTCCTCGCCACAGCCCGCCAGCGCCGCCACAGCAGCGGCAAGGCCGAGGGTAATCAGTCTTGAACGACGAGCAGGCATGCAGACTCCTTTTGCGGATGCCAGGGTGCAAGCGTAGGGGTACGAGAGAATCACGTGAACATGCGACTGTTGGCGTGCGGAAGGGTTCCTTGCAGGCTCTTCGGGGCAGAGGTCTGGGGACTGGCAGGACAGGGTTTATGGCCGCGTCAAAACGTCCGAGCGCCAGTTGCAGGCGCCAATGATGTGGTGCAAAAAAACTGATGCGAATGCCTGCCATGAACGCGAGCACCAGGCATGCGAGATACCGCTGTGTGTTTATCAGACAGTTGTCTCACCCACATCGCGAGTTGACCTTCTGATCTGCGATGCCAAAGACGTCATGGGAATCCCCTGCCCTGGAGAACCTTGCTGAGTCGGTGGGAAAAGTTCCTCGTAGGCCGGTGGAGGTGACTCTTCGGAGAAAGAACGCGAATGCAGTGGACCGGAATAAACACGCGTACTCCCGTTAGAAGAACCGCTCCCATTGCGTCGCCGTAAGTCAGGCGATTCAGAAGTAACGTTCCTGCGCGTTTGCGTTGGACTACTGCTTGGAACAGAACCGCTCCTGGTCCCTGCCATCGCGCTCCCTCCCAGAGAAGCAACGCTCACTCGCGGTGCCACAGGTGGTGCAGACGGTCTTAATGGGGAGGATCTGCTAAATGCCCTATAAGCGGAAAAGCCCGTAAACCCTATACCCAGGGCTGTTCCAATGCTCCCAACTACTATTCCGGCCGTGGGTATCTCCTGGTTTGAATCGCTAGCCTGATGCTTGCTGAGGACAATGAGTGTAATGCCTGAAGCTATTACAAAAACGCCGTATAAGGACGTTCGTATGCCTAACCTCATATGCCCCGTTGAATCAATGCGGTTAATCGGATCCCCCGCACAATAGGCGTACGCATTCAGCCCGCCTTTACCGAACGGGCTCAGGCTGTCCGGGCTATTGAAGCGCATCAGCGTCGGGTTAAAGGCGCGATAACCATTGCCCAGCAAGTAATGGCCTGTCACACGGTCGGGTTGCGCGCCGGTGAAGCCCGACAGCATTGCGCCAGACACATCAGCTTCACGATGGCCGTAAGGCGAGTAGGCGATGTCGGTCTGCTGCCCGGCGGCGGACACACGCACAGCGCTGTTCTGCTGGTCCGTGGCGATCAGATCGATAGACCCTCCATCGTCATCCCGATTCAGTTGCGCCAGCAGACGACCGTCTGCCTGGAGCAGCGTCCGTTGAACGCTTCCCTGCAGTTCACTGACCATTTGTCTTTCGCAGTAGAAGCGTCGGGTAACTGCCTGAGCCAGAGGGCTCAGTGTCGCAATTCGATCCAGCGGATCGTAGGAGTAGGTGCAAAGAAGCGTCATGATCACGTCCCTGATGATTAAGACAGAGTTCAAGCGTGCGCCGGTCCGGCAGGCAAGTCCACTGGTAGAAATACCAGCGGAGCAGCAGTAAGGCCGAGCGCAAACAAACGTTAATGACGGGCGGGCACGCTGGCGTGCGGGAGGATTCTTTGTCGTAGCGCAAGGGCAGACCTTTAGCAGCGCTCTTGAGTGTCCCGTGTTGTTCGAATCAGGGTCAGAGCCTTGTTTCTTCCACAAGATCATCACGCACGCTCGAAGATCGGCTGCGGATGCTGTAGGAGGTCTGGACGCCGATGCTGCGTCGGCTGGGGCTGGGGCTGGGGCTGGCGACAGTCGCAGGTCTGGCCGTACGTTTTTTGATTTCGGTACGAGCGAAATTGCCTCCCCGAAAAACGAGCGTCGAAAGACTCAATGCCACCGCAATTGCGGCCAGGGGCTGTTGCAGGGGAGAGTCGGGAGCCGCGTTTTTGACAATGAACGCAGAACCCCAGACAACACTGGCGGCCACTGCACCTACTGCGACGACAGCCGAAAGCTTCTCGCCTGTGTCGGCGGACCGTCTGGGTGCAGGTGATGCCGGGCTCACATCGGTGGCCGGGGGTTTCGTTTTTACCCCTTTGAACACTGCTTTCAGCGAAGGCCGAGCCATCGCCAGACCGAATCCAGCCGTCGCCAGGCCGGCACCGATATAGGCAGCCGATAGCGCAATATCAAGCCAATCATGTCCGCTGGAGTCACTTCGATTGAGAGGATCACCGGCGCAATACGCGTAGGCATTGAGCCCACCCTTGCCAAACGGACTCAGGCTGTCCGGGCTGTTGAAGCGCATAAGTACCGGGTTGTAGGCGCGATAGCCGTTGCCCAGCAGGTAATGGCCGGTGACTGGATCGGGCTTTTCGCCGAGGTAGCCCGGCAGGTGGGCGGCGGGTGCGTGATGTCCATAGGGCGTGTAGGCAACGGCGACTGGCTGTCCGCCATTTAGGGCATTCAATACGCTGTTTTGTTGATCGGTGGCAGTCAGCGTGTTGCCTGGAACGTTGTCGATCAGCGTGTGACAGGCCAGCGGTTGACGGTCGCGATGAAAAAAGCGGTGCTGCTCGCTGCCTTGAAGTTCACTAGCCAGTCTGTCCGCCTGATAAAACAACCGCGAAACAGCCTCGGCCAGCAGTGATCGGGAGGCCAGCCGGTCGAGAGGGTCGTAGCGGTAGCGGCAAAGGGCAGTCTTGAGGGTCATTTTCGGGCTTCCATGCTGGCCGATGCGCCGTGTAACGGTGTGCATCGCTTTCACCGTTACACTGCACCGCCAGGCACGTACCGTCTACTCGCAGAACTGCTAGTCAGCGCTTTGCTACGTCCTCCAGCGAGCGGTCCAGCTTCGCTCTGGCGATGTCGATCAGGTGCACCACGGAAAACGCGAGGTCGCGCTTCGGGCCGTTGAGGCAGTCGCCGGTTTCGTAAGCGGTGGCGGAGGCGCAGCGCAATATGTCGCTGACCTGCGTCAGCGTGTCTTCGAGGGATTTGTGAGGTGGGGCGGGTACGGAATGGGTCATGTTGTGGTCTCTGCTGTAAAGCCACCGCACATTCGCTGCTAAAAGAATAAGGGTGGCAACTTTGACGCGGGTTAGCAGACCGGTAGAGAACACGAAACCCGGCGCACCCGAAGGTGCCCCACGCAAAACCGCCATCAAGCAGTTCTTGCGTTCATGTCTCTGGACAGGCTGCTAAACCCGATCGCTGAAACTCAGCGACCGACGCAGCCTGGTGTCTCGATTCCATGCACACAAGGGCTCGGGATTTTCTAGGAAAGTTCATACTTGGGAAAGGGAAAGCACTGAAGGAGCGGCCCTTCAAAACAAGGATTTTATGAGCAGACGTAACAAATCGGACATCGGTGATGCCTTGAAACAGGATCGTGGCAATGCCCCGGTTCCCACCGGGACTGACAACGCAGCCCCTTCAGTGCAGATGCAGCGACCTGCAGCAATCAGCGTGAGGGCTGGAAACATGTGCTTGGCAGGCCCCACGCATGACCCGGATTGTCAGCTTCCCGCGCCGCCCTGCGCTTCTTCGAAGAAGTAATCCTTCCAGCTCGCGGCCTTGTTCTTCAGCACGCCCAGATCGTGCAGTTTCTCGGCGTAGATGAAGGTACGCTGCGGGGTGATGGTGAAGTCGATTTCAGGGTCGGACACGATCTTCTCGACCAATGGCAACGGCAACTTCGACTGTTCGACGCGAATGTAGGTCTGCGCAGCCGCTGACTTATCGGCCTTGATGATTTTCTCGGCCTCGGCCAGTGCGTCGTAGAACGCCTTGTAGGTCTTGGGGTTTTCGTCGTGAAATTTTTCGGTGGTGTAGAGCACGTTGAACGTGGCCTGCCCGCCGAGCACGTCGTAGGAACTGAGCACCTTATGCACGTTAGGGTTTTCCAGCGCCTGATACTGGAACGGCGGGCTGGAGAAGTGCGAGTTGATTTCCGATCCACCGGCAATCAGCGCAGCGGTGGCATCAGGGTGCGCGAGGCTGACCGAGATGGTGTCGAATTTCTTGTAGTTGTCGTTACCAAAGATTTTCGCGGTTTCGATCTGTAAGGTGCGCGACTGAAACCCCACGCCTGCCGCTGGCACCGCGATGCGGTCCTTGTCGGTAAAGTCTTTGAGCGTCTTTACGTTGGGGTTGTTGGTCAGCAAGTAATTGGGCATCGACCCCAGAGAAGCGATGGCCTTGACGTTCTGTTTGCCCTTGGTGCGATCCCAGATGGTCAGCATGGGTGGCACGCCAGCCGAGACCACGTCCAGAGCCCCCGCCAGCAGCGCCTCGTTCATGGCCGTGGCGCCGGAAATGCTATTCCAGTCGACTTTGATGTCGAGGCCCTGCTCCTTGCCGTGTTTTTCGATCAGCTTCTGATCACGTACCACGTCGAGAATCAAATAACCGATGCCGAATTGCTGCGCGATGCTGATCTTGCCTTCGGCTTGTGCACCGCTGCTGAGCAGCGCGCCAAACAGGCCAAATGTCGCTGCCAATACCGTCAGTGCCGGACGCTTGAAAGGGGTTGCCATGAAGTGCTCACCGTAGTCGTTCGAATAAGGGTTATGAAAGTGTTTCAACGCTGCATGCCCCAGCGCTTGACGGTCAGACGCTCGATGTTGGCGAACAGCAGGTTCTCCACCAGCAGGCCGATGAGGATCACGGCGGCCAGACCGGCGAAAACCTTGTCGGTGTAGAGCTCGTTGCGGTTCTGAAAGATGTACCAGCCCAACCCGCCTTTGCCGGACGATGCGCCAAACACCAGCTCGGCGGCGATCAGCGTGCGCCAGGCGAACGCCCAGCCGATTTTCAGGCCCGCCAGAATCGACGGCAGCGCGGCGGGGATGAGGATGTGCCAGACAAAACGCAACCCCTTGAGCCCATAGTTGCGCCCCGCCATGCGCTGGGTTTCTGAAACGCCGAGAAAACCCGCGTACGTGTTGAGCGCCAGCGCCCACAGCACCGAATGCACCAGCACGAAGATCAGGCTGTTCTGACCCAGTCCGAACCAGAGCAATGCCAGCGGCAACAGCGCAATGGCCGGCAACGGGTTGAACATGGCGGTCAGGGTACTGAGCAGATCACGTCCCAACTGAGTGGACACCGCCAACGTGGTCAGGCCGAACGCCAGGACGATGCCGATCAGGTAGCCCTGGATCAGCACTTTCAGCGAGATCCAGACTTTGCCCGGCAGTTCACCACTGATCAGCCCGTCATAAAAGGCGCTGGCGGTCTGCAGAAAGCCGGGTAGCAGCAGATCATTGTTCTGGATGCGTGCGGCAATCTCCCAGAGCACTGCCAACGCGATCATGATTACGGTTTTGCGTACCCAGCCCAGTTGCCAGATGCGCTGAGCCAGCGGAATGTCGCGGGCCAGATCTTCCTGGGTGAACGGTTGCAGCATGACTTCGTATTCTTCGCGAGCGGGAGGTGCCAGGCTCATGGTGTTCGGTTCCCTGTTGTGCTGTTAAGCGCGGACGTTGCCGCTGATCGTGCGAGAGCGCTGCGTAGGCGTGCGTCGCGGACGCGTTGCATCCCGATCGGCAAAATCGTCAGTACGCGATGCGGATATCCTGGAAATTCAGATCGGCGTCGACCTGCCCCTCTTCACCCTCATCGAACAGCAGGCGATGGATGCGTTGCGCGGTCTGCTGAAAGCCAACACCACCGAGGCTTTTCAGGTCGTACTGATGGCTGTTGATCTCGGCGCGCACCCGCCCCGGATGCGGCGACAGCAGCAGGATGCGATTGCCCACCACCAGCGCCTCTTCAATCGAGTGCGTGACGAACAGCAGGGTGAAACGCACCTCATCCCACAGTTCCAGCAGCTCTTCCTGCATCTTGCGACGGGTCAGGGCATCGAGGGCGGCGAAAGGCTCGTCCATCAGCAGGATTTTCGGCTGCATCGCCAACGCCCGAGCGATGGCCACGCGGGCTTTCATGCCACCCGACAAGGTGTGCGGATAGGCATCGGCAAATGCGCTGAGCCCGACCTTTTCCAGGTAATAACGCGCACGCTCAAGCGCCTCGGGACGTTTCAACGTGCGTGAAGCCAGAAGTGGAAACATGACGTTCTCGATCACGGTTTTCCACGGGGGCAACTGATCGAACTCCTGAAACACCACGATGCGATCAGGGCCGGGCTCGCGTACCTGAGTACCCGCCAGACGAATCTCGCCTTCGCTGGGCTGGATGAAACCGGCCACGGCCTTGAGCAACGTGGATTTGCCACAGCCCGATGGGCCGAGCAGGACGAAACGGTCCGCCGGATCGACCTCGAAACTGACCTGATGCGTGGCTCGCACCACGCGCTCGGGGGTGCGGTATTCGAGGCTAACGCCGCGAACCTGCAACAAGGCTTCAGCGGTGGGCTGAGCGGCCGGTTGCGGTGAAGTATTCTGGCTGGCCGTGTGGCCTTGCAGAGCGGCATTCATGAACGGTCTCCCTCAGAACGGCGCTGAGCCTTGAATGGTCGTGCGATGCAACTTGCGGCGCAGGTGCGCAGGGCAGCCCGCTGCAAGATGGATCAGCGAACGGTTGTCCCAGAAGACCATGTCGTTGGGCTGCCACTGATGGCGATAGATGTGTTCGGGACGAACGCTGTGGGCATAGATTTCGTTGAGAATCTGGCGGCTCTCGTCTTCGGGCAGACCCAGGATGCGCGTGGTGAAACCTTCACTGACGAACAGCGCCTTGCGCCCGGTTTCAGGGTGTGTGCGCACGATGGGATGGCTGACTTCAACCACTTGCGCCAGTTGCTCGGCGGTCAGGGTCGGACGCCAGTTGGCGGCATTGTGGCCTTCGGCGTAACGCGCGGTGTAGCTGTGAACGGCCGAACGCCCCTCGACTGCCTCGCGCAGATGCTGCGGCAGCGTGTCCCAGGCCTGATGCATGTCGGCGAACAGCGTGTCCCCGCCTTCGCTGGGCAGTTCCTGCGCATACAGCATCGAGCCCAGGCTTGGCAGTTCCTTGTACGACAGGTCCGAATGCCAGTATTTGCCCGCATCGCCCAGACCGACCGGCTGGCCGTTTTCGACGATATTGGAAACGATCAGGATTTCCGGGTGATTGGCCAGCAGGAACTGCTTGAGCACATGAATCTGCAGCACACCGAAACGACGGCTGAAGTCGATCTGTTGCTGCGGCGTGATGTGCTGATCGCGGAACACGATGACGTGGTAATCAAGGTGCGCTTGATGAACGCGCGCGAAGTCGGTGTCGTTAAGGGGTTTGGACAGATCCAGCCCGACGATTTCAGCGCCCACCTTTTCGGCGAATGGACGCACGTCGAACGATTGCGACGCAAAGGATGCGGGCGATGAAGCGAGGGAGGCTGCTGGCATGAGAACTCCGACTCCAGAATGTGACTGAGAGCAGGAACTGTATAGATATAAGAAAAGGAATTTAAATACCGTTGGGGAATATGCATAGCGCAGAATGGGATAGCGCACGGACCGTGAAGCCTTAGGGTCAGATTCAGTCAAACCTGCTGACGAACGCATGCCTTGGAGGAAGAGAGCCAACTGCCTTTAACTACGTCTTCGATACACCCTTTTCGCGGACAAGTCGCTCCCACGAACACGCGCCTGGCCCTAAACGGTGGACCACTGTGGGAGCGGACTCGTCCGCGAAGGCTATATGTCAGCCGCTGCATCTTCAGAATCCATGCCACAGCTTCGCGAGCAAGCTCGCTCTCACAAAGATTCAACAGTTCTCATAAATGTGTCATGCCCGATACATCTGGCTGTAAGAACGGCTTGCTAGCGTCAGCGCCTTCATTCAACTGCGTGAAGGACTGCAATATGCCGTGCGTCAAACCCACCGCCCACGTCGTGGTATCGACGTTGATACTTTCGCTGCTTGCGGTCTCGGTCCATGCAGCAGGTCGCTCGGGGGATGACCGCATCAACGGCGTCGATTTACTGTCCGGCTTCAGCACGCTCTGGAACACCGGCGCAACGTGGGACACCGGCACGCCGACCGCGCTGGGTCAGAGTCTGCTCAGGCGCAACCTGCAGTTGGTCCTGGACCGCGCCAACTCGCGCACGCTCGCTCAGGAAACCGCTGCGTATTTCGATGACCGCCGCGACCAGAGCTACAGCGCCATCAGCGGTCTGGGCTCGCTGAGTGATGCCTATAAGGCAGGCTCGGGGGCGTTCACCACCATCACTCAGTTCGACGACAGCAACAAAACCACCAAATTCGACGACAAGGGCAATGGCGCAGGCAGCTCTTCTTCGGCGCTGGGCAAGGTGGTCGATCTGGTGGGCGCGGTGCGTAATGACGCGTCCACCACACCGGCCAAATCCCACTTTCAATACCCGCGTCCGTGGCGGCAGACCCTGGACGGTCAAAACCTTGAATTCGTGGTGCAGCCTTCCCTGCGCCCTGCAAAGAGCACCACGCCCGCCAGCGACGCGGGTTTCCCCAGTGGTCATACCAACGCTGCGTATCTGTCTTCCATCGCTTTGGCCTATGCCATTCCAGAGCGCTATAGCGAGTTGATGCTGCGCGCATCCGACATTGGAGACAACCGGATCGAAGCCGGTATGCACTCGCCTTTCGACGTGATGGGCGGGCGTATCACGGCCACTTATTTCGCCATCGACAACCTGTCCAACCCGGCCAACGCCCAGTTGCGCGCCGATGCCCGCGCCCAGTCGCTGGCCTACTTCACCGCGCAGTGCGGCGGCAACGTCAATGACTGCATGGCCAGGATCGATCCCGCCACCGACCGCACGTCTCAACACGCGCAGGACAAGGCGCTGTACACCTCGCGCATGACTTACGGCTTCGACCCGGTCGGCCCGACCAACCTGGCACCCGTGGTGCCGGTCAACGCGGAAGTGCTGTTGGAAACCCGCTTTCCGTATCTCGACGCCAGCCAGCGCCGGGAGATTCTGGGCACCACCGAGATCTCGTCGGGCTACGCGGTGATCGATCAATCCAACGGCTACGGCCGGCTGAACCTCTATGCGGCGGGCGATGGCTACGCGGCGTTCAATTCGAATGTCACGGTCAACATGAACGCCAGCCAAGGCGGCTATAACGCCATCGATGCCTGGCGCAATGACATTTCCGGCAGCGGTGGCCTTATCAAGAATGGCACCGGCAACCTGATGCTGACCGGCAATAACAGTTACTCGGGCGGCACCATCATCAACGGCGGCGTCTTGACCGGCCACGCCCAGGCCTTCGGCAGCGGGACAATCACCGACAATGCGACGCTGGTGCTCGATCAGTCGACCAACGACACCTTCAGCAATGCCATCGCAGGTAACGGCGCACTGATCAAACAAGGCGCAGGTTCGCTGAACCTGACCGGCAACAGCAGCCTGTCCGGCCCGACCACCGTGCAGGCCGGGCGTCTGGCGGTAAATGGCAATCTCGGCAGTTCAGTCGTGAACGTCAACCAAGGCGCCGTACTGGGCGGCAATGGTTCGGTCGGCGGTATCAACGTCGCCTCAGGCGGTGTCGTCGCACCAGGCAATTCGGTGGGGCAACTGAACGTCAACGGCAACGTCAACTTCGCTCAGGGCTCGGTGTATCAGGTGGAATCTGATGCTAACGGCAACGCCGACCGCATCGTCGCCACAGGCCGCGCAACACTGAACAACGCGACGGTTTCACTGGTCGAGGCCGGCAACTGGGTCGCAGCAAGCCGTTACTCGATTCTCTCGGCTGCCGGTGGTGTCAGCGGTACGTTCGGCGGTGTGCAGTCGAACTTCGCATTTCTGACCCCGACTCTCAATTACACCGCGACTGATGTCGGACTGACGCTCAATCGCAACGCACAAAGCTTCGCCAGTCTGGCGACCAGCCGCAACGCCCGGGCAGTGGCGCAAGGACTGGACAGCGCAGGCGCAGGCAATGCGCTGTTCAGAAGCGTGGTGCAGCAGGATGCACAGACCGCACAAGCCACCTTCAACGGCCTGTCCAATGAATTGCACGCCTCGACCCAGTCGGCACTGATCGAAGACAGTCGACTGGTACGCAATGCCATCACCGACCGTCTGCAGCAATCGCAGTCCGCGCAGGTATCGGGCAGCGCTTCGCAAACCCTGGCGGGCGATGCGTCTCGCGGCCTGGTCTGGACTCAAGCGATCGGCGCGACCGGCAAGACCGACAGCACGAATGACGCGTCCGGTCTGGACAGCCACACCAGCGGCCTGCTGTTCGGCGCCGACGTGCCGGTCAACGATACCTGGCGTGTAGGCGCACTGGCCGGTTTCAGTCGCAGCAGCTTCGACCTGCGTCATGCCTCCGGCTCCAGCGACAGTGACAACTACCACTTGGGTGTATACGGCGGCGCGACGTGGGGGCAACTGGGGCTGCGTCTGGGCGCGGTCAGAACCTGGCATGACCTGACGTCCAAGCGCACGCTGGAGCTACCGGGCTCTTCCGAGCGCCTCAAGCAGGACTATCAGGCCGCGACCAATCAGGTATTCGGCGAACTGGGCTACGCCATCGAACTGGGTAACGCGCAGCTCGAACCTTTCGCCAGCCTAGCGCATGTGCGCCTGGACACCGACGGCTTCAATGAAAACAGCAATGCCATCAACCTGCGCAACCAATCAGAGGAAAACCACATCACGTTCAGCACGCTGGGGCTGCGGGCTGCGACACACATGAACATGGGCAGCGTCGACGTCAAACCCAACGCCACCGTCGGCTGGCGCCGTGCGTTCGGCGACATCACGCCGCAAAGCCGCGCAGCCTTCAGCGGCGGCGACACCTTCACCCTGTCCGGAGCACCGATAGCGCGTAGTGCCGCCGTATTGGGCGCCGGTGTGGACCTG